>NZ_DYXM01000057.1 GCF_020742175.1 Dietzia timorensis | reverse complement strand
GCACTATCACTACATAGACACACTGTTGAGTTCTCAAACACCACCCAGAAACACAATCAACCAACAAAAACGCTGGCCAACCCGCATCCCCGGCCGCCGCAACCTCCCGGAAGCAACTCCCCCAGCCTAGCTCATCCGATCGGAGCAACGCAAACCGTTTCTCCGTCGGCGAGTCGGACTAGATAGTCAGCTCCCGTTTGTGTGGTGAGAAGGAACCGATTCCTTCTGGAATCTCGCCCCGCTCCCTTGCGGCCCCAACTAAGTTACACACTTCCAAACAACAAGCCAAATCGCCTGGTCAACGCCCAATTCGCGTTTTCGGAGGAGGGCGTGAATTCACCCAGTCTCGGCGGCGTGCAAGTCGCGTTCGCAGAGGGGGCGCGGGGCCTCCGACGTCATAAATGACGAAAGTGGCAGGGCGAAAGCCCTGCCACCTGCAAAAACGGTGAATACGGCGACCAATCGGCATTGGTCCGCTGCGAAAACGGAAGCGAGCCGGCGCTGGACGGAGCTTGTTCACCCTCCGGACACCTTCGCCGCGATCCGAGATGACTATTCGGTGTCTTCGCGACGAATTATTCCGCCGAGACTCTGCACGTGCTCGACGAACGACGGATAGCCGCGGTCGATATGGTGCACCTCGCAGACCTCGGACTCGCCGTCCGCGCACATCGCGGCGAGAACGAGACCGGCGCCGGCGCGAATATCGGATGCCCACACGGTCGCCGAGTCGAGGCGTTCGCGACCGACGATTCGCGCGTGGTGGCCGTCGGTCTCAGCGTCCACGCCCATCCGCACCATCTCCTCGACGAAACGGAAGCGGGACTCGAAGATGTTCTCGGTGACCACGCTCATCCCCTCGGACACCGCGGCGAGTGCGATCGCCATCGGCTGGAGGTCCGTGGGGAAACCCGGGTACGGCATTGTCTGGGTGTGGATGGACTGCGGCCGCCCCTCCTGGACGACACGGATGCGGTTCTCCCCCACCTCGATTTCCGCGCCGACACCCCGCAGGCGCTCGAGCGGAACGTGGACGTGCATCGGGTCGACGCCGGTAATCGTGACGTCGCCGCGCGTCATGAGCGATGCGAACACCCACGTCGCCGCGACAATTCGATCGCCTATCACCCGGTGCGAGACTGGCGAGAGCGAATCGACCCCCTCGATCTCGATCATGTTTGTGCCGGCACCCGAGATCTTCGCGCCCATCTCGGACAGCAGGTCGCAGATGTCGATGATCTCCGGCTCGCGTGCTGCGTTATAGAGGACTGACTTGCCCTCGGCGAGTACCGCGGCGGTGACGAAGGTTTCCGTAGCCCCTACCGACGGGAAGCTGAGCTTGTATTCGGAGCCGACGAGCTTCTGGGCGCGAGCCACGACTCGGCCGTGGTCCATGTGCGTCTCGGCGCCGAGATGATTGAGGCCGCGCTGGTGCATATCGAGCGGGCGGTTGCCGATCGCGTCGCCGCCAGGCATCGCGACGACGGCGCCGCCGGTGCGACCGACGAGCGGACCGAGCACGCACACCGAGGCGCGCAGCTTCTGGACCGATTTGTCGGTGGCCTCGTTCGAGATCTCCTCGGGCGTATCGATCGTCACGACATCGCCGGAAACCTCGACCTCACATCCGAGGAGGCGCAGAACCTTCGCCATCGCCGGTACGTCGGCGATATCGGGGCAGTTCGTCAGCGTCGTGCGGCCCGGCGCCATCAACGCCACCGCCATCAATTTGAGAACACTGTTCTTCGCGCCGGTGACCGGGATCTCGCCGACCAACCGCACCCCGCCCTGTACGAAAAAGCTTTGAGACATTTGCCCTGCAGCGCTACTCACGATGTACACACTATTAGAAATCGGCGCCCCGTACCGATCTCGGGCACGGGTATCGTCCTAGGCATGGCTGTTCACCTGACCCGCATCTACACCCGTACCGGCGACGACGGCACAACGGGACTGTCGAATTTCGAGCGCGTTGCCAAGGACGACGCCCGGCTTACCGCCTACGCGGATTGCGACGAGACCGGTGCGGCCATCGGCATCGCTGTGGCGACCGGTGACCCCGAACCCGGGATTCGCGATCGCCTGGTCGCCGTGCAGAACGATCTCTTCGACGCCGGCGCGGACCTCTCCACACCGGTCGAGGCCGAACCGAAGTATCCGCCGCTGCGCATCACGCCGGAGTACATCACGAGGCTGGAGGGATGGATCGACGAGTACAACGACTCCCTCAAACCACTGAATTCCTTCATCCTCGCCGGCGGCACCCCGCTCGCCGCGCACCTGCACCTCGCCCGCACGGTGTGCCGCCGCGCCGAGCGCAGCGCGTGGACCGCGGCGCGGGAGAACCCCGAGACGACCTCGGCGCTGCCCGCGAAATACCTCAACAGGCTCTCCGATCTCCTGTTCGTCCTGTGCCGCGTCGCCAACGACGGCGATGACGTGCTGTGGTCCCCCGGCGGCAATCGCACCAAGGAATAACACCCGTATATGACGGCGGAGGGGCGAAGATCCAGGTGGTCGGATCTTCGCCCCTCGTCGATCTCGTCTCCGCGGCGCGGTAGGCGCGCCGGACGCCCCGGGTGCCCGGCCTACGGAAGTGCGCCGATGCGCCGAGCCGCGTTGACCGCCTCGTACCGCGTGTGCGCGTCGAGCTTGCGCATCGCCGAGCGCAGGTAGCTTTTCACGGTCTCGGCCCCGATGCCCATGATCTGGCCGGTCTCGATATTGGTTTTGCCCTGCGCGACGCAGGCGAGCACGTCGAGCTCGCGGCGAGCGAGCTTCGCCGCCGTCACCGACGAGGTCGGGGCGACGAGGTCCGCGGCGATCGACTCCAACTCCATCCGCGTCAACGGGTCCTCGGTGCGCGAGGACAAGACGCGGAGCTTGGCGTGGGTTTCGCGCATCCGCTCGTGAATGAGCGCCGCGTCGAAATCGGACGAGGACGAGCCCGTATCGGGTGATCCCGTGCCCAGCGTGCTGGGGACGGCGCGTACCGCGCCGGATCGGCCGGCGCCGCCGCCGTCCAGCGCGTCGGCAACCGCGAGGTGCTGCTCGAGGCGGCGGCCGACCGACGTCATCTCCGCGAGGGCCTTCTCGCCGAAGCGGACGTTGGTCCGCATGGCGACGTACAGCACCGCGCGGACCGAGTCGCCGACGATCGCCGGGATTGCGGCGAGGGAGCGAATGCCCTCCTGCCGCGCCAGGTCGTCGTACTCGTGACTGATGACGCCCGAGCGCAGATATTCGGTGACGCCGAACGGCTTGCCCGTGGACACGACGCGGCCGCCGACGCCACTGCCGGGCTGCACTTCGACGTTGAGTTCCTTGATGGCGCTGAATCCGATGGACTCGCAGAGGTGAAGCACCTTGTTATCGGCGACGTAACCACCGAAGACGATCAGCACTCCGGTGTTCTTCCGGAGGTCTTCAAGAGCGGCCCGCACGGCGGCGCGGTCCCTGTCCTTCCGGGCTCGCGCGCCTGCTGACAGGCCGGTTCGCGTATCACTCATTGCGACTCCCTCGAAACACTTCCGACCCAAGATGGCGAGATTTTCAACCATCGTCGGAAGACCCTTCGCTACCCACTATAGGGGGAGGAGTACCCCCACACAAAACATCGGGTTGACGTGTGGCATTTTTTCTTATGTTTGCCACATGCTATGCCGAGAATGCCCCCACATATAGATAGAGTCGGAAACAAAAGCGCAGCTTATTGATTAGCGTTGCCTAAGTCAGGGGGTATTGGCAGGATCCTGAGAGTCCGGGTCCTCAGGATCGGAAAGCATCGTCGCTGCTCCGGTGACGGGGGTGGCACGATCGTCGTCGTAAATCCATCCCTCGGTGTCCGTCGCGAACTCCGGCGCGACAAGGTAGGGCTCCAGCACTAGCGCGTCCTCGGGTCGGACAATTTCGGACTCGCCCAACTGCGCGGCATCGAGGCCGGCTTCGGTGCTGGCGGGCAGATCGATTCCTATGACGACGACCTGCGTGGAATCGCCCGGCTCACTTCGTCCCCGAGAGCGCACGTCGAGCATGTCGCCGACCTTGCTCATCTCGTAGGTCCATGGGCCGTCCTCTGAGGCGAGAACAACCGATCCCTTTGCGCGGAAGACGCCCGCCGGCAGCGCGGAGACCGCAGACAGGAAGCGGCGCGGGTGAAGCGGGCGCTCCGGAGCGAGCACGCACGAGGAGTACGCGTCGTGGATGTGCTCGTGAGCGTGTTCGTGCCCGTCGATTGAACGGTCCGCACTCCCCCGGTCGGCGTCCGCCTGCGCGGCTGCGCCAAAGAGAAGGCGCATGTCGACGTGACCGCGAACCGCTCTGGTGAGCGGGGTGCGCGGCGCCTGCTCACGCAGGAACTCGCTCACCTCCGCGTACGCGTCCGCATCGAGGAGATCGGTCTTGGTCAACACCAGCAGGTCCGAGATCGACAGATGCCTGGCGAGCTGCGGATGGCGCTCGATCGTGGAGCGCACGTGCACGCCGTCGACGACGTTGACGAGTCCGCCGTAGGAGATCAAATCTCGCGGCTGGCGGCGCACAAGAGTCGCGAGAACCTCGGGCTCTGCAAGCCCCGACGCCTCGATGACCACGAGGTCGAGGCCGTGCTCTGGACCGGCGAGGTCCGCGAGCGCGGTGTCGATCTCGGTGATGTCGATCTCGCAGCACATGCAGCCGCCGGCGAGCGAGATCGTCGAGTCCACCCGCCCCGCGACCGACAGCGCGTCGACCTCCACCGCGCCGAAATCGTTGACCACCGCCGCGACTCGCAACCCGGACAGGCCGGAGAGCAGGTAGTTCAGCAGCGTCGTCTTGCCGGCGCCGAGAAAGCCCGTGAGCACGAGGACCTCGAGCGGGTCCCCGGGCTCCCTGGCCGGTGGCGCCCACGCGTCCTGGGGCACTAGCGATCCCACTTCGGCTCGCGCTTTTCGTTGAACGCCGTCATACCTTCCTTGTGGTCTGGCGTGCCGAACATGGCGTAGAAGTTCGCCTGTTCGTATTCGAGCCCCTCGGCGAGCGTGGTCTGCAGTGCACGCGCGGTGACCCGCTTCGCGACCATCGCGGAGTACTTGGACTTCGATGCGATGGTCTCGGCGACCTCCGTGGCCTCGGAAAGCAGATCGTCGGTGGGCACGATGCGCGAAACGAGCCCCGCGCGCTCGGCCTCCTCGGCGCCGATGGTGCGCCCGGTAAGGATCATGTCCATCGCCTTGTACTGTCCCACCGCGCGGGTCAGGCGCTGGGAACCGCCCATACCGGGGATGACGCCGAGGTTGATCTCCGGCTGGCCGAACTTGGCATTTTCTGCGGCGATGATGATGTCGCACATCATCGCGACCTCGCAGCCGCCGCCGAGCGCGTAGCCGGACACCGCGGCGATAAGCGGGGTGCGGGCGCGCGTGAGCCGCGACCAGTTGCCCATGAAATCCTCGGTGAACGTCCCGGGGTATTCGAGCTCGGCCATCTCGGCGATGTCTGCCCCCGCGGCGAACGCCTTCTTCGAGCCGGTGACGATGATCGCGCCGATGTCCGGGTCGACGTCGAGCGCCTCGACGGCCTCGGCCATCTCGCGCTGCACCGTGGTGTTGAGAGCGTTGAGCTTGTCGGGGCGGTTGATCGTGACCGTCGCGACCCTTCCGTTCACCTCGACGAGGATGGTCTCGAAAGTCCGCTCCTGAACGCTGTTCGACATCGCATTTCCTTTCGTTGCGGCGCGCCGGCGCTCACGTTGGCGCCGGCCGCCGCCCGTTGGCCGGGAAGTGGTAGAGCCGATACTAGGCGCTTACTTCGCCAGTGGTCCGCCGTCCCACAGCCCCGACCGCGTGACCTCGCCGAAGTCGACCTCCGCAGGCTCGGCCTCGGGCACCAGCGGGGTGTAGCGCACAAGCGAGCCCCAGTCGCGGTCCCAGTCGTTGTCGAGGTACGTCGGGACGGTCTCGCCTTCCTGGGTGAGCTCGATGAATCCGAGCGGACCGCCGCCGTCCCAGCCCTGCCAGTTGTCCGTGACCGCAGCGAGGCCGCGATCGGGAAGGATGCGGTACTCGGGCAGCTCGTGGACGCCCGCGAACTCCTTGAAGGGACGCACACACGGGACGTGGAACGCGACTGCCCAGTCGGGCAGGACCGGTGCGGTGTCGCCCACGAGCTCCTGCATGGTCTCGGTGACCGGGATTCGCGGAGGGGTGAGGGCGATCCACCAGTCGGGCTCGGCGTTGTTGTCCTCGGCCACCACGCGGACCGCGGTCGCCTCCGCCGGAATTTTGTCGAACGGTACGCGGAGGTTTCGCCACGACGGGGCGGGTCCGACGTCGATCGGCGAGACCTCCCCGGTTGCTTCTGCCTCCGGTCCGGCCTCCGGTTCCGTCGTGTACTCGACGTGCACGGCCTTCTTGGAGAACTGGCCGGCCGCAGCGATGGACAGCAACGGACCACGCTCGGCGGGATCGGGCAGTGCGTACCAGTCGGTCTCCAGCGCGCCGGAGATCTGGACGGCGCCGGACTGGTAGGAGCCGAGGACCGGCGTCGTCTCCGGGTCGAGACCGAACGGCAGCTTGGTGCGCGAGCCGTTGATGCCCTCGACCGCGGAAGTACCGCCGCCGGTGCCGGCGGTCGTCGTCGTGTCGTCGCGGGATTCCTCGGTCCGAGGACCGCCGGTGCTTTCGTCGGCGTCCTCGCTCGAGGACAGGTCGCTGGGGATCCCGTTGGGATCGAATGCCTCGGATTCGTTGGTCTTTCCGAGTCCGTCCCCGCGATCGCTGTTCGCCGGCGTCAGCATTCCCTGGTTGGGATCCGGTTCGGCGAGGACCGCATCCGCGATGCCGCATTCCTCGCCCTGCATTCCGCGCCAGTTTTGCTGCGCGACGGAGTAGCCCGGTGACTGGACGCGCACGGCATAGAACATCGAGGCGACGATGATGAGCACGACGAACCCGGCAGCCAGGCCGAGCGGCGCGTTGGCAACCTCACGCACGAGGTTCTTGAACTTGCCGCCGGAGTGGTCTGGCGGGTCGGACGGCGTGATGAACACCTCGCGGTAGTGCAGGTACAGCGCCGCGGCGAGCGTAAGGAACATCAGGCCGAAGAACACCTTGTACAGCTCGATGCCGGCGATCGTTGGCACTATGCCACCCCACGGGATGCCGTAGATCGAGATGTACCACCAGCCGTTCGGCGAGGTGAAGCTCAGCGCGAGCACGAACAGCACGCCGGCGAGGAAGAGCACTCTGTTGCGCAGCGAACGCGTCGCCGCAGGCAAGACTGCCAACGTGACGAGGGCTCCCAGGAGCGCACCGATCGACGCGAATGCACCGAAGTGGTGGGTCCATTTCGTCGGGTTGAACGCCATGAAGGCGATCGAGAGCACTGCGAGGCCGAGGATGCGGCGGCTCGGACCGAGCGCGACCCCTGGAATCCGCGCCTTGCGGAACAGGATGATGCCGCACACGACGATCGCGAGGATCATCGCGAGGATTGCGAATCGGCGCGCGAGCGAGCCGTCCGGCGTCGGCTGGAGCAGCCACTGGTAGCGCCAGTACTCCTCGTACCACTCGCCCTTCGGCCCGACCTGGCCGAGTAGCGAGGACGATTGCAGCGTCCCCTTGAGAGGCTGGTCGAGGAAGATGAGGTGCAGCACCGCCAGCCCGGCCGCGCCGAGCGGCGCGATAGTCGCGAGCCATCCGTCCCGTTTCGCGCGGCGCACGATCAGTACGAGCAGCGGCCTGGAGGCGGCGATGATCGCGGCGATACAGAACGTGCCCGTCGGCGCGGCGGACAACGTGAACGCGCCCGCGATGAACGCGAAGGCGGCCGGCAGTAGCCTGCCCGTGGCCAGCGCGCGCTCGAGCGACACCCACGTGGCGATGACGCCGAAGGCCACGATCGGCTCGGGGCGGATTCCGTTGTTGTACGTCAGCCAGAAGGCGAGGAACACGGCCGCTGCCGTCCACCTCACCGCCGCGTGGTTGCGCGCGGCGACACCGAGCCGCGGGATCACCTCTCGCGAGATTAGGAACCATGTGGCAAAGGCGAGCAGCAGTGTCGGCAGACGTAACCACACGCTGGCCAGGGTGAACTGGCTGATAAAGGTGTAGATGTAATACGGCATGCCGAACGGCGCATAAGGTGCGCCGAAGTAGCGGAACACCTCCGGCATATAGCCCGAGGACAAGGCAGAGCGCGCCTCGGTGAGGATATAACCGTCGTCGGACGTGTTCGCGCCGATGAAGTGCCACAGCAGCAGCGCGGCCATGACGAGCAGATCGAGCGGCCTGGGCTTCCACCACCCCTTCGGGGCGAAGCGTCTCGCCCTGCGCCCATCGCGCATGTCCAGCCTGTGCAACGCAACCAGCGAGACCATCACCATCGCGATGCCCAGCACGATGGCGATTTTCTTGAGCAGCGTCGGATCGGTAGTGTACCGCGAGTCGACCTCGATGTCCACCGCCAACCCGTCGGGTGCGCTGCCCTTCAGATCTGAATAGACGCCGACAACCTGCGGGCGCACGTCGTCCTGTGTCGACCCGGCGTACGGCTCGCCATCCTCGTCCTGCATGCCGACGAACTCGGCGACCGTCAGATTCGCGTCCGAATGCACGCGTATCTGCGAACATGCACCACTTGTGACGTCGGAGAGCGGGGCCGTCGCGATGAGCGCGTTTCGCGAACGCACCTCTACCTGGGAGCCGGCTACGGCCACGGACAGCCCGCGGGCGCTCGCGTCCGGCGCCTCCGCCGGGGCGGTCGACACGAGGACGTTGCCCTCGCCGTCCTCGAGATCCCCGACCGCCGAACACGGCACGGTGATATCGATGTTCTGCGGGTAGTACGCGACAAGCGGAAGCGTCACGGGATTGACGTCCTCGTCCTGCGGCCAGGACACGTTCGACGTGGTCTGCAGGACCGGCAGCATCGGAACGACGATGGCCAGAAGGATCCCGATGAGCCCAAAGGCGGCTGCTACGTAACCTGTTACTTTCGAATGCCCCTTTTGGGCCGGGTCGGCAGCGATGAGGCCGCCCCGTCTCGGGTTTTTTGGCATGCCCTACAGGTTACGTGCCAGAGTCCGGCGGTTCGAAAGCGCCTCGCGCGTGTTCGGCGCTTGAAATCGTCAACATTTCCTCGCCCCGAAATGCAAAAACCCGGCAGATGCAACTGCCGGGTTTAAACATGAACTTGTGGCCAGGGCCGGGATCGAACCGGCGACCTTCCGCTTTTCAGGCGGACGCTCGTACCAACTGAGCTACCTGGCCGGAAGATCCCAGGTGAACCCGGAACCTTTTGCGACCCTGACGGGACTTGAACCCGCGACCTCCGCCGTGACAGGGCGGCGCGCTAACCAACTGCGCCACAGGGCCGTGCTGCTTGCGTCGGACCGTTACCGGACCGGGCGTTTCGCACGGATTAGAACTTTAGGCCACGGCTTCATAAAAACACAAATCGCCAGCAAAAGACAGGGAAAACGGCCGAACCCGACTACCCCGATGCCGTCACGACGCCGACGAATACCGGGGCCATCACCGCCGTCACCAGCATGTCGATTGCGCGCTTGATCGCCGGCCCGATATCGCCGCGAGTCTCCAGCGATTCGATGGCGACCTTTACTTCCTTGCGCGACATCCCCCGCACCTCGTCCCGCAGAATCCGGTGCATGGTCGATGTCCCCTTGAGGATGGATAACTCCACCGCATCGGCCGGTCCTGGCTCGCCGCCGCGCAGCACGTGCGCAAGCCGCGCCCGCAGGTGCTGCTCGGGCAGCGGGTTCTCCATCGGAAACTTCGGCCCGACGAGTCCACCGAGCTTCGCATCCACGAGGCCGAGGATCCCGGCGTCGTGCAACGCGCGTCCGGTGCGCTCCTCGAGCTTCAGCGAGCGCACACCCAGCAGCTGCGACAGCTTGACCTGCTTACCCTTACCGACAATCCGCTCGTGGAGGTACTCGAGCATCGCGTCGTGGGCCGGATGACCGACCGGACGCGAGTCGAGCAGCGCCAGGCGCGGATCCTTGCGCCCGTCGAGTTCCACCCGCTGGGCGAGGATCAAGTCGGCGACGACGGCGCCGGTCACCGCAAACTGGCGGTACTGCGCGAACACGCCGCCCTTATCGGCGGTGTACAACAGAAAGATTTCGTCGGCGATCATCATGCCTGCGACGTTACGAAACCGATCGCAGTCCCGGATCCCCCTTGAGTCTGGTCTTTCGCCGCACCTTTCTCACCACCCCTCCGTCTGACGACGGAGAAAGGTGAAAATGCACGAAACCCCGGGTAACAGAGTGCCTGCTCCCGGGGCTTTCCAGATGTACCCCCTACGGGATTCGAACCCGCGCTACCGGCGTGAAAGGCCGGCGTCCTAGGCCGCTAGACGAAGGGGGCGCGCCACGTCCGACGAAAAGCCGGTCAGCAGCGGGAGTAAGTCTAAACGACGAACACGCGACTTTCCCAACCGCCCGCCGAACTCGCCGGGTTTTCCGAAAGTTCCCGACCTCCGTTTCGCTCCTCCGCCAGGCTCGGATCCCGTGTTTGGCTGCTCGAATCCGGAATGTATTGTGTTTTGTGCCCCTATAGCTCAGTTGGTAGAGCTACGGACTTTTAATCCGCAGGTCGCCGGTTCGAGCCCGGCTGGGGGCACCACTTCCACACTTCCGGCGCATCGGTATCCCTTCTGCCCTCCTTTTCGGAGAAGCGGAACATCTCGCCCGATTCCCGGTTCGGCCGCGCCGCTCTCGATACCGTCATCCACATGAATGCCGCGCCCCTCGCCCGCAACCGGCCCGACGTCTTCTCGCCCGCGACGATCGGCCCGGCTCGATTGCGTAATCGCATCATCAAATCCGCGACGTTCGAGGGACGCACCCCGCGTGGGCGCATCACCGACGAGCTCATCGAGTTCCACACCGAATATGCCCGCGGCGGCGTCGGCATGACCACCGTCGCGTATCTCGCCACCTCCCCCGAGGGCCGCACCGATCGGCACTGTTACCACTGGGGAATGCCCGATGACGGCGGACTGCGCGCTCTCACCGACGCCGTACACCGCGAGGGCGCGGCGGCCAGCGCCCAGATCGGACATGCAGGCGCTGTCGCGAACTCGCGCTCCACGGGACATACCGCCCTCTCGCCGTCCCGGTTCGTCGCCCCACAGGCAGTCGCCCCCACACGAGCATGCACGCCGGACGACATCGCCCGAATCACCGCCGACCACGCACGGGCGGCGCGAGGCGCGCTGGAGGTCGGCTTCGACGCCATCGAGGTTCATTTCGGCCACAACTATCTCGTGTCCGAGTTCCTCTCTCCGCGCCTCAATCGGCGGCGCGACGAGTACGGCGGTTCGCTCGCCAACCGCGCCCGGTTCGCGCGGGAGATCGGCCGCGCCATCCGCGACGAGGTCGGAGACAAGCTCGGAATCATCATCAAGCTCAATATGGACGACGGGGTTCGCGGCGGCTTCTGGCTCGACGAGGCCGTGCAGGTCGCGCGCTGGATCGAGGAAGACGGCAGCGCCGACGCGCTGGAAATGACGGTCGGTAGCTCGCTACTCAACCCCATCTACCTGTTCAAGGGCGAGGCGCCACTGGAGGAGTTCGCCAAGACCCAGCCGGCCGCGATCCGCGCCGGAATGAAGCTGGTCGGACGCCGGATGTTCAAGGAATACCCGTACAAAGACGCATACATGTATGACGCCGCGCGTCAGATTCGCGAGGCCGTCTCGCTTCCGATGATCCTTCTCGGTGGCATCGTCGACCGCGCCTCCATGGACCTGGCGATGGCCGGCGGTTTCGAGTTCGTCGCCATGGGGCGCGGCCTTCTGCGCGAACCCGATCTGCCGCGCCGATTGCTCGCCGACCCGGCCGGGCGCTCGCTGTGCGTTCATTGCAATCGCTGCATGGCGACGATCTACTCGGGTTCGCGCTGCGTACTTCGAGAGGGAGGCCCGCCCACGACGGCTCGCTGATACCCGCGGCCGCACGGGCCACCACTACCTCGCGTGCAGCTAGTACCCCGCGGGCGAGCGATCGTGGCGTGCGTAGTCGACGCGAAGTGCGCGGGCGGCTTCGGCGTCGAGGCGGATGCAACGTCCGGCGTCATAGGTGAAGACGGGATCGTCGACGAGCCAGGACTCCTGGCGCAACACCGGTTTGGCGATCTTGCGCGTCGCCGTGGTCGGCATGGCCTCGAGCAGGCGGATGAAGCGTGGGCACCACAGGCGGCCGAGATCGGGCTGGGCGGCGAGGAAAGCGGCGAACGCGTCGGGGTCGAATTCATGGCCGGGAAGCAGCTGGAGGGCGGCCATCACGGCGTCGCCGGTGCGCGGATCCGGCACCGGGTACACGGCGACGACCACGGCTCCGGGGAAGCGGGAGAGGATGCGCTCGACAGGCGCGGCCGAGAAGTTCTCCGAATTCACACGCAACCGGTCCCCCGAGCGCCCCGCAAAGTAGAGGAAGCCGGCTGCGTCGGTGTAGCCGAGATCGCCCGTTCGGTATGCCTCGCCCGAAATGCGCTCGGCGCTTGCCTCGGGGTTCTTGTAATAGCCCTCGAACAGCCGCGCCCCGGTGCGGTTGACGATCTCGCCGATGGCCTCCCCCGGGTTGGTGAGCGCCCCGTCGGCGTCGAAGTTCGCAGGCGGGCATTCCTCGCCGCCGGGGCCGAGGATCGCGATGTCCATATGCTCCCCGGACCGTCCGAGCGCGTCCGGCGGGGTGTCCGGGGTGCGCTGGATGACGGCTCCGCCCTCCGACGAGCCGTAAGCCTCCGACGGGGCGACGCCGAAGCGCCGTTCGAATTCGGCGCGGTCGTGCGCGGACGCCTCGGTGCCGAAGACGATGCGCAAGCGAGTGTCTCGCTCGAGCCCCGATTCCGGGACGGCGAGGATGTATGCGAGCGATCGGCCGACGTAGTTCACGAAGGTCGCCCCGAATGCCCGCACATCGCCGAGGAAGTGGCGTGCCGAGAACCGCTCGCGCATGGAGAACGCGCACCCCACCGCCACGCACGGCGCGAACACGCCCATGATCGCGTTGCCGTGGAACAGCGGCATCGCCGAGTATGCGACGTCCTCCGGAACGAGCCCGCGGAAGTTGACGTGTCCGAGCATCGCCAGTCGCCCGGTACTGCAGATGACCGCCTTCGGCGCGCCCGTCGATCCCGAGGTGAACATCAGCGATAGGTACGTGCCCTCGTCGCGCCCTGCGTCGGTGAACTCGCCCTCCGGGTCCGCGGCCGCACCGGCGTGGGCGTCCAGTTCTCGCCGGTATTCGGCCGAGTCGATCTCGATCGGTGCCCTCTCAAGGCCCAGGTCCCGCTCCGGATCGAGCCCGGAGAGGTGCTCGCGTCCTGGGGTGGACGTGAGGAGCACATCGCAATCCACGCCGCGGATATCCGCCGCCAGTTCCGGTCCCCTGCGGGTCGGGTTCACTCCGATAATCGTGACGCCGGACAGCGCCGCCCCGCCGAGGAGGAAGAGGTATTCGGGGAAGTTATCCAGGAGCACGCCGACGTGCAACGTCCGGTGCCGCGGTTGCTCCCGCGCCTCGATCCGTGCGCTCGCCTCGCGTGCGAGATTCCCGAGCAGCGCGGCGCGAACGGCGCATTCGCGGACGAACTCGTCCCACGTCCAGCGCTCCTGCTCGAACAGCAGCCCGGGTCGGTGGTCGCCGAGCCGCGCGAGAATCATGTGGCCGAACGTCGGATGACTCATCTGGTGCCCGGGATTAAAGTCCGCCATGCCGGCCCACGATAGCCCTCCCAGTGCTCCATTTGGCGCCCGTGCACGCTGCGCGGAACAATGGACTACATGACCGCGACAGACGTGAAGGATCCCGCCCCCGCCGTCACCACTTTCGATGGTGCAGCGCCGGGGCAGTCCTCTGCGCTGCGCATCGGCCCCTTCGATCTCGCGTCACCGGTGGTGCTGGCCCCCATGGCCGGAGTCACCAACGTCGCGTTCCGCACGCTGTGCCGCGAGCTCGAGCGCACCTCGCAGGGCTCGGTGGCCGGACTGTACGTGTGCGAGATGATCACCGCACGCGCGCTGGTGGAGCGCCACGAAACGGCGATGCACCTGGCGACGTTCGCTCCCGACGAGTCTCCGCGCTCGATGCAGCTGTACACAGTCGACCCCGAGTACACCTACCGCGCGGCGAAAATGATCGTCGACGAGGACATGGCCGACCACATCGACATCAACTTCGGCTGCCCGGTGCCGAAGGTGACCCGTAAGGGCGGTGGTTCGGCGATTCCGTTCAAGCGGAAGCTATTCCGCTCTATCGTCGCGGCCGCGGTGCGTGCCACCGAGGGCACAGACATCCCGGTGACGGTGAAAATGCGCGTCGGCATTGACGACGAGCACCACACCCACCTCGACGCCGGTCGGATCGCTGTGGAGGAGGGCGCGGCCGCCGTTGCGCTGCACGGCCGCACGGCGTCACAGCGCTATTCCGGGGAGGCCGACTGGACGCAGATCGCGCGTCTGGTCGAGCACATCAGGGCGCTCGGATCGGACGTGCCCGTGCTCGGCAACGGCGATATCTTCTCCGCTGACGACGCGGTGCGGATGGTCGACGAGACCGGTTGCGACGGCGTGGTCATCGGACGTGGTTGCCTCGGCCGGCCGTGGCTCTTCGCCGAGCTGTCGGCGAAACTGGCGGGCCGCCCGGTCCCGACGCCGCCGAATCTCGGCGAGGTCGCCGACATCATGTACCGCCACGGAGAACTGCTGGCGGCGTTCCACGGCGAGGACAAGGGAATGCGCGAGATCCGCAAGCACATCGCGTGGTACCTGCGCGGCTTCCCTGCGGGCTCGGAAATGCGTGTCGACCTCGCGAAAGTATCGGCGCTGTCGGATCTGCGCGAGTTGCTCGACCGGCTGCCTGCCGACGAGCCATTTCCCGCGGACGGTTACGGGCCGCGCGGGCGCCAGGGCTCGCCCGGCAAGGTGCTGCTCCCCGAGGGCTGGCTGGACGATCCCGAGGACGATTCCGTGGCACTCCCGGGCGCCGAGGTCGAGAACTCCGGCGGATAGACCGGAAAAGCCAAGCCGCCTCGGCACGTTCATGCAGCATTTACCCGTATTTAAGGCGCTTTGTCGTTGGGGAACGTAGAATTTTCTAACATGCGCGAAGGATTTACTACCCAGCTGACCGAACTGGCGGCCTCGATGGCCAACATGTGCTCGGTCGCCACAGACCTCATGGAAGAGGCCACCTACAGCCTCCTGCAAGCTGATCTCGCCGCCGCGGAGAAGGTGATGTCCAGCGAGCAGGTCTTGTCTGCACAGTCCCGGGCGACGGAGGAGAGCGCGTACTCGCTGCTCGCCCTCCAGGCCCCGGTGGCTTCGGATCTACGTCAGGTTGTGTCGTCGATCCAGGCGATCCAGGACATCAACCGCATGGGCGCCCTCGCTCTGCACGTCGCGAAGATCTCGCGTCGCCGCCACCCTGATAAGGCCATCCCGGAACCGCTTTCCGGCTACTTCGCCGAGATGGGCCGTGTAGCCGTCAATCTCGGCCGCGCTGCGACCGAGGTGATGATGACCCGCGACCTCACCCAGGCCGCGAGCCTCTCGGAGCAGGACGACGCGATCGACGATCTGCGCCGCCACCTGTTCACGCTCCTCACCGTGCGCGAGTGGGACCACGGCGTCGCCGCGGCCGTCGACGTCACGCTTCTCGGCCGCTACTTCGAGCGCTTCTCCGACCACGCGGTCGAGGTTGCCGAGCGCGTCATTTTCCTTACGACCGGCCAGCTTCCCAATTCGTCGGTCAACCAGGAGGTCTCCCCCAACGACGACGCTCCCAAGGAAGAAATCGTCGCCGAGTTCGAGCGTCGCCAGAAGGAACTCGAGGATCGCCTTCGCGACAGCGGCACCATTTAGACCAATCCCCTGCGGCTTGACCGCATCAGACCCCAAAGGCCGGGACCCAACGGAGGGTCCCGGCCTTTGTTGTGCGCGGCCCCCTTCGGGCCACGCGCTCGGCCCCGGCTGTCGAAATGGGTGAGGGGCCCTGCCCGCGCATCTCGCGCGTGCAGGGCCCCTCGGCCGGCTTGTCGCCGACGGCCTAGCCGAAGCGGCCGGCGATGTAGTCCTCGGTCTCCTTGAGATCCGGGTTCGAGAAGATCTTCTCGGTCGGGTTGTTCTCGACGAGGTGGCCGGGCTTGCCCGTGGCCTCGAGGTTGAAGAACGCGGTCTGATCCGACACACGTGCGGCCTGCTGCATGTTGTGCGTGACGATGACGATCGTGTAGTCGGTCTTCAGCTCGCTGATGAGGTCCTCGACGGCGAGCGTCGAGATCGGGTCGAGCGCCGAGCACGGCTCATCCATGAGAAGCACGGAGGGCTCGACGGCGATCGCGCGAGAAATGCAAAGACGCTGCTGCTGACCACCGGACAGGCCGCCGCCCGGCTTGTCGAGGCGATCCTTGACCTCGTCCCACAAGTTCGCGCCGCGCAGGGACTTCTCGCAGACCTCGTCGAGCTTCGACTTGCTGCGCACGCCCTGCAAGCGGAGACCGGCGACGACGTTTTCGCGAATAGACATCGTCGGGAACGGGTTCGGGCGCTGGAACACCATGCCGATGGTGCGGCGCACGGCGACAGGGTCCACGTCCTTGCCGTTGATGTCGACGCCGTCGAGGAGGATCTTGCCCTTGGTGTAAGCCCCCGGGATTTCCTCGTGCATGCGATTGATGGTGCGCAGGACGGTGGACTTGCCGCAGCCCGACGGACCGATGAAGGCCGTAACCGAGCGAGGAGCCACCGAGAGATTGACGTCCTGCACGGCGTGAAAGTCGCCGTAGAAGATATTGAGATTCTCGAGATCGAGTCGCATTGCCATGTCTGGGAATTCCTTACTTCGAAGAGGTCTTGGGCTGCAGGGCCTTCGCGGCCGCCGTGGCCAAGATGTTGGCGATGGCGATGAGGATGATGAGCGTAAGAGCCGCACCCCACTGGCGCGCAACACCGGTGTCGGTGGCGTTCGAGCGCTCGTTGTAGATGAGCAGCGGGAGCGAAGCCATGTTGCCTTCGAAGGCGTCGTAGTTGGCACGCGAGGAGTAGCCCACAAGCACGAGAACGGGAGCCGTCTCGCCCATGACGCGGGCGACGGCGAGGAAGATGCCGGAGATCATGCCCGACAGTGCGGTCGGGATGACGATGAACACGATCGTCTTCCACCGCGGGACTCCGAGAGCCAGTGAGGCCTCGCGAAGCTCATCCGGGACGAGCTTGAGCATTTCTTCGGTCGAACGGATCACGAGCGGAAGCATGAGGAGAACGAGGGCCAACGCGACGGCGAAGCCACTCTTGCGCATGCCGAAGGTCGTCATCCACACGCCGAAAATGAAGATCGCGGCGACGATCGAGGGAACACCGGCGAGGACGTCGACCATGAAGGTCGTCGGCTTCGCGAGCTTCGACTCGGAGAACTCGACGAGAAGAATACCGGCGAGAACACCGAGCGGAATCGCGATGATCGAGGCCATCAGCACCTGCACGACGGAGCCGTAGATGGCGTGGAGCACGCCGCCGGCGAGCTCGTTGTTGCCGATACCTCGCATATCTTCGGTCCACCATGCGAGGTCGAGGATGACCGGGAAACCGTCGACGATCACCTTGTAGAGGAGAGCGACGAGCGGAACGAGGGCGACGAAGAAGCTCAGCGTGAACAGAACCGTCGCCACATTGTTCTTCACCTTCCGACTGCCGGCAGTCGGGATGAAGACGTTCTCCGGCTTGGCCGGCTGAGAAAGTTTTTCGGTAGCTGTAGTCGACATTATCCGTTGACCTTTCCGCCGGCGAACGCACGGGCGATGCCATTGACGACGAACGTGAGGATGAACAAGACCAGACCGGCGGCGATGTACGCGCCCGTCGATATCGGGTCGTTGAACTCCGCAGCGCCGGCGGCGATCTTCGAAGCGAAGGTCGAGCCACCATCGAACAGCGAGTAGTTGGTCAGGCGCTGAATTTCTTGGGTCGCGGCGGGAGTCGCACCGAGGATCATGAGGACGGCGATGGTCTCACCGAGCGCACGACCGAGCGCGAGCATCGAGCCGGCGATGATTCCGGACTTCGCGTACGGGAAGCACGTCATCCGGATCTTCTCCCAGCGCGTCGCGCCGAGCGCCATAGCCGCTTCCTGCTGCAGACCAGGCGTCTGGCGGATCGTCTCTCGCGACATAGAGGTGATGATCGGCAGGATCATCACGGCGAGAACGATCGACGCGGTGAACACCGTATTACCGATGAGCATGATGTTGCCGTCGCCGAAGAGGAAGAACCAACCGAGGTTACGGTTGAGCATTTCGGCGAGCGGGGTGAGGAACGGCGCAAGGACGAGTACGCCCCACAGGCCGTAGATGATCGAAGGAACAGCGGCGAGCAGATCGATCACGGCCGAAAGGGAGCGCGACAGCTTCGGCGGAGCGTATTGCACGAGGAACACCGCGATACCGACGGCGACGGGGACCGCGAGTAGCAGTGCGACGACCGAGCTCATCACCGTGACGATGAACATGTCGAAGATGCCGAATCGGAAGGACTCAGGATCGGTGCGGTGACCGTTGGTGTTCCACTCGCCGCTGAGCAGGAAGTTGGCGTTGTTCATGTTCAGCGCCTGCCAGCCCTGAACGGCGAGGACCACGGCGATCATCGCCACGAGGACGACCACGATCGCAGCGGCGATCTGGGTGCCTATGCGGAACGTCGCGTCCTGTTTACGGGAATCGTTCTTCCCGGAGCTCAGTGGCGACTTCGGGGCGTTTTTGGCGCCACCTTTGCCGGCGGAGTCCGAGTCCTTGGTCAGGGACTTGGAGCCACTGTCTACATCGTCGTGAACAGTCATCTGTCCTTCAATCCAAATCGGTGTGTATGCGCGTGAGGTGCCGGGCAGCTTTTCTTGCGGCTGCCCGGCACCGGGTCACACGCAGCGTGGGTCCGCGGACCTACGCCTCGATGGCATCGATGGCCGTGGTGAGCTTCTCGCGGAACTCCTGCGGGACCGGGATGTAGCCCTCGTCCTCGAGCTGGGCCTGGACGTCTTCCGAAGCGGCAACCTTGAGGAACTGCTTCACGGCCTGGCCGGTCTCGACGTCCTCGTACTTGGAGCACACGATCTCGTAGGTCGGCATGACGAGCGGGTACGCCCCGGCCTCGGTGGGCTCGTAGAACGACGCCGTGTCGATCGCGAGGTCGTTGCCTTCCTCGTTGACCAGCTGCGCGGTGTCGATGGTCTTGCCGACGGTCTCGGCATTGAGCTCGACGCCCTCGTCCTCGCTGGCGCTCGTGGTGACGTTCGCGATGTCCAGGTTCTGGCCGGTGGCGAAGGACCACTCGGTGTACGTGATCGCGCCGTCGGCGTTGGCGATCGCGGAGGCGACGCCGTCGTTACCGTTCGCGCCCTGACCGGTGCCGCCCTGGAAGGTCTTGCCGGCGCCGTTGCCCCAGGCATCGCCCGCGGCGGCGTCGAGGTACTTCTGGAAGTTGTCGGTGGTGCCCGACTCGTCCGAACGGAAGATCACGACGATGTCGGTGTCCGGGATGTCGACGCCCTCGTTGAGCTCGGCGATCGCCGGATCGTTCCACTTCTTGATCTCGCCCTTGAAGATCTGGGCCATGACCTGCGGGCTCAGCGTGAGCGGCTGATCGACGCCCTCGAGCTTGTAGGCGACAGCGATCGGGCCGAAGACCATCGGGAGGTTCCACGCCGGGGCGCCACAGGCCTGCTCGGCCTGGGTGGCCTCTTCTTCCTTGAGCGGCGAGTCCGAGCCGGCGAAAACCGACTGTCCACCGATGAACTCGGAGATGCCCGAACCGGAGCCGTTCGCGTTGTAGTCGAGCTGGCCGCCACACTGAGCGTCGAACTCGTTCGAGAAGACGTTCATCGCGTTGCGCTGCGAGGTGGCACCCGAAGCGGCAATCGTCGAGGTGACATCGCACTCTTCGCCGTCGGCAGTGGTCGTCGATCCTCCGTCGTCACTGCATGCTGCGAGGCCGATGGAAGCAACAGCAGCGATGCCGAGCAGTGCACCTACGCGCTTGGTATTCACGAACATTTCCTCCGTTGTGTATTCGGTCTCTCGCGAGATGCTTGAATCGCAGACCGTGGGCGTTTTCGCTTGACGATGGGCTCGCGCCGACGAACGTTTCCCTGCGCACCCCCCGAACGATCGAAAACGTTTCAAGGCGCAGCGTTCGACGACAGATCACCATCACCGAACCAGTACGCTAAGCAAGCTTTAATAACGCGGCACAGACTGAAGTTGAACGGAAGGTAAATTCCCTGCTGGCAGCCGGAGAATGCTTATGTTCTCGCTGGTAGCAGGGGGAATACGACGCTGAGGGTTCACCCCCACGAGCGATGTGGATCACGCCCTGAGGCGCCTCACGCGCCCTCGGTTCCGTACATGACATCGCGTTTGGTGGTATGGAAACCGAGTTTTTCATATGCGTGCAGGGCGGAAGCGTTGTCGCCCTCGACGTACAGTTCGACCTCGTCGATACCGCGTCCCTCCAGGTAGGCGATGCCGACGGCCGTGAGAAGCTGCCCGAGCCCGCGCCCCTGCGCGGAGGGATCGACTCCGACGACGTAGACCTCGCCGAGCGGGGACTCCCCTGCCTCGACCGGGACGTTCTTCGTCCAGTGGAAGCCGAGCAGGCGCAACGGCTCACCGGGCTCGAGCGCCACGAAGAACCCGGCCGGATCGAACCAATCCACGTCCATCCGCTCGCGCAGAGTCTCCAGCGACCAGCCACCCTGCTCCGGATGCCACGAGAACGCGGCGTTGTTGACGCGCAACACCGCCGAGTCGACTGCGTCCGCGCCGAAGCGCGAGTAGGCCTCGTTGAGATCGAGGACCTCGATGTCGTCGCGCCCCGAGACGCCGGCGCCGCCCGTCCGGGCTCCGAACTCGGACACGTCCGGCGCGTCGCTGCGCTGCCGTGTCATTACCAGCAACTCGCGAACCTTGCCCATCGAGTGGGACGCGGCGATCGCGGCGGCCTCCGGCCGGTCGCCGTGCGCCCAGAACTTCATTTGTGGATGACGTCGGAGCATCCAATCCACCAGGGCCGTCGCGATCCCGCGTCCCCGAAAATCGGGTGCCACGACGAACTCGACGACCTGCCCGTCGTCGGAATCGGAGGCCTGGGCATAGCCGGCAAGCCCGCCGTCAACAAGCGCGAGAACATGGGCGACACCGGGTGCCGGACGCTCCAGAGCGAGCATGGGCTGCTCGCCCAGCGGTGCTACCCCGTCGCTCGCCTCGGCCTCGGCGGCGATACGCCGCACCTCGCCGACCCACTTCGGGTCGAGGGAATTGACCTCGGAGATCTCGAGGTCCTGCGGGAGCCGGTCGGAGTCGGTGGAAGAAGCCATATCCCAACAGTGCCCTCCGCGCGGCCGGCGCGCCAGGGGCACCGTATCGGGGCCGCCTCCCCGGCTACGGCGAAACGGCCTTGTAGCCGACGTTTCGGACGGTGCCGATGAGCGATTCGTTTTCGGAGCCGAGCTTCGCGCGCAGACGGCGCACGTGCACGTCGACGGTGCGAGTGCCTCCGAAGAAGTCGTACCCCCACACCTCGTGTAGGAGTTGTTCGCGGGTGAACACCCGCCCGGTGTGTTGGACGAGGTATTTGAGGAGCTCAAACTCCTTGTAGGTGAGGTCCAGGGGGCGACCCTTGAGCCGGGCCACGTAGGTTTCCTCATCGATCACCAGGTCGCCGAGCTGCAGCACGGTCCGCTCCGTCTCCGCGCTCGCGAGGTGCGCGGAGAGCAGACGCAGCCGCGCATCGAGCTCGGCCGGGCCGATCGCCGGCATGAGCAGCTCAAGGATCCCCCATTCCGAGTTCACCGCGACGAGACCGCCCTCGGACACGATCGCGACGACCGGAGCCTCCACCGCGCCCGACAGCAGGCGGCACAGCGTGCGCGCGGCGGCGAGTTCGGTGCGCGCGTCGACGAGCACGACGTCGACCTCGGCCGCCGCCATCACGGCCGTCGCGGTCGGTTCGGCGCGCTGGACCCTGTGCGCGAGCAAGCCCAGGGACGGGATCGCCTCGTCGACCTCCTCGTGCGACAGCAGGAGCAGTTCCACCGGCACCTCCCTCATCGCTTCCGGAATTCTTATTCCCGGCAGCGCGCCACTCGATCTGACTCCCCTGGCCCGGAATGTCCTCGACGGCGTGCCCCCTACGGGTCCGCGCCACCTCGATGCGGAAAGTATACGCTGGGCCGATGGCACGGCCCGCGACGATCCCCGAAGGAGGCGAGGCCCCCTTGCCCCGCACGAAGCGCTCCGCCGGCCGCATCCTCCTCGTCACCCTCTCCGTGGTTATGACGTCGGTCGTGGCATTCGGCCTGGCCGGCATGTACCTCGCCGCGCAGGGACAGTCGACGCTCGCGCACGCCATCCGCCCGGCGGCGTCGCCGCTCCCACCGGTCCAGGTCAACACCTCGCCGTGGTGGACGCTGCAACCTGGCACACGGGACTGGACCGACCTTTCGATCCGCGCCCAGGAGGTGCCGATGCAGGCCGACACCGCGGGCGGCCGCTCCGTGCCGTCGGGAGTCGCCACCGTCTATCTCGACGCCGGCGAAGCCCGCCTCGACGGCGACGAGCTCGTCGTGTCCGACGGCACCGTGCGTGTGGAACTCGGCGCGCAGGCGATCGGCACGCCGCTGGGATTGTGCAGCGCATTCCTCTCCGCGTTCGACGACGGCAGCCTCGCCGGTGCCCCCGAACAGCGCGCGAGACTCGCGGGAAGGCTCCTCGCACCGGAGGCAGCCGGGGACGGCGGCGCCGCCGCGAACGCCGGATCCTGCGTCGATGCCAGTGCCGCGTTCGCGATGGATCTGCGCGCCGGGGGCGGTGCGGCGTCCGCCGTCATAACCGAACAGGACACTTCCGCAGCCGGACGCAGACTCTCCGAAAACGTGCCCGGGGACGAAACGGACGCGACCACACACTGGCCGGGCGCCACCCCGGCGACCGGCGACGAGCTGCGCTTCGACGCCGCATCGATGCCGCTCGGCCTACCACCGGAGCGGATCGAGGCGCGCGCGCACTCGCTGTGGCTGGAAACCGAATTCGACGAGCTCCGATTTTCCCCGCGCGAACTCGCGGGCGGGCTTACTTACAGCCCGCACCCGCAGCGGGGCTAAACTGGCCGCATGCCACGATCAGATGTCCTTGTGACTACCGCGTGGATGTCCGAGCACCTGGGCGCCGCGGGCATCCACGTCGTCGAGGTGGACGAGGACGCCGGCGCCTATTCCGCCCTCGGGCATATCCCCGGCGCGATCGCACTCGATTGGCGCACCGACCTGCAGTCGTCCACCTCCAGAGACATCGTCGGCGCGGAGGAATTCGCCGCGCTCCTCGGCGCGCGCGGCATCGCGCCCGGAGACACGGTGGTTCTCTACGGCGGCAACCACAACTGGTTCGCGGCGTTCGGCTACTGGCTGTTCAAGCTGTACAGCCACGCCGATGTGCGGATGCTCGACGGCGGCCGGATGAAGTGGACGATGGAGGGCCGCCCGCTCACCGACGAGGTACCCGAGCCGGTCGCCACCGACTATCCGGTGCCGGACATCGATGCCGAGATCCGCGCGCTTCGCTCCGATGTGCTCGACGGTCTCGAGGACGACGTGCTCATCGACGTGCGCAGCGTCGACGAGTTCACCGGGCGCCTCCTCGCGCCGCCGCACCTGCCGCAGGAGGGCGGGCAGCAGCGCGGGCACATCCCCGGCGCGCTGTCGATCCCGTGGAACCGCGCCGTGGCGCGCGACGGCACCTTCCGCAGCGACGAGGACCTGCGCCGCCTTTATGCGAAACCTCTGCTCGCCGCGGAGGACGGGGCCCGCGTCGTCACCTACTGCCGCATCGGCGAACGCTCCTCGCACACCTGGTTCGTGCTGCGCGAGCTCCTCGGCGTATCGGGGGTCGCGAACTACGACGGCAGCTGGGTGGAATACGGATCACTCATCGGCGTTCCTGTGGAACGCTGATCGTAAGTTAGGATTGGACTCATGGTCCTGTTTTTCGAGATTCTGCTGGTCGTCGCGGTCGTGGTGATCACGCTCATGTCCGCATACATCCTCTACCGCTTCCTGCACGACGAGTCCTAGAGGATTTCGCGGGTGACTACTAGCGACAACACTCCCCCCGAAGAGCCTCACCGCCCCAAGAAGGTCGGCGCCTCCGGCAATGCCGCCGTCGAGGCTGCGGTCGAGCGTGCGCAGACGACGGGCGAGCGCAACATCGTGCCCTTCGGCGAGCTTCCGATCCCCGAGGACACCGCGAACCTGCGGCACGGCCCCGATCTGCACCCGGGGCTGCTCGCGCTGCTCCCACTCGTCGGCGTCTGGGAAGGCGAGGGCGAGGCGGACACCGCGCAGCACGGCGAGCACCGCTTCGGCCAGCAGATCATCGTCTCCCACGACGGCGAGAACTACCTCACGTGGTCCTCGCGCAGCTGGAAGCTCGACGACGAGGGCAACGCGGACATCCCCGCCTACCGCGAGACGGGTTTCTGGCGGATCTCCGATACCGACGAGATCGAGTTCCTCATCGTGCACGCCTCTGGCGTGATCGAGGCGTACTACGGCCAGCCGCTGAGCCAGTCCTCGTGGAAGGTCACCACCGACGCGACGATGTCGACGCCCACCGGCCCGCAGCTCGGCGGCGCGGTGCGCCTGTACGGCATCGTCGAAAACGGCGACCTCGGCTGGGTCGAGGAGCGCGTGCACCCCGAGAAGGGGCAGATCCCCTCGCTCTCGGCTCGCCTGCAGCGCGTCGCCGGCTGAGCCGGCTTCAGGCTCGGGAGCAGCACTGAATTCTCGCGGCGCGCCCATCTGTTGGTGGGCGCGCCTCCTTTTCGTGCCCACCAGGTCCCGCGATCTGGCCGCGCGCCTTTTTCCGGCGTTGTTCGGCGACGCCGAGGCATCTTTCTGGCTCGACAGCTCGCTCCCACATCCGCGCCTCGGACGGCTGAGCATCCTGGGCACCGCCGACGGCCCGCACGGCAGCGTCTATCTGCACCGAGTCTCCGGGCCCGCGGCGCCGCCCGGCGGGTTCTACCCCGAACTTCGCGGCCGCCTCGCCGCAACCGCGCGCCCCATTTATTCCTATGACGACGGAGGCGCTCATCCGGCCCTGCCCGGCGGGTTCTCCCCGGGCCTCGTGTGCGCGCTCGGCTACGGGCTCGGCATGGACGGCCGCGGCCAGGGCGCCGAGGCCCAGCGGCCGCAGGCGCCACCACTGCCGCCGGTCTCGCAGCCCGACTCGCTTCCGGACGCGGCGCTCATGGCGCCGTCGCGGCTCGTCGTCATCGACCACTTCACCGGCGAGGTGGCGCTCCTCGCGGCCGGCGAACTAGGCGATGACCGCCTACCCGATCCCGACTCGCGCGCCTGGCTCGACGACGCCGCCCGTCTCGCAGGCGAACTCGCGCACAGAGACTCCGGGAGCGCCGGCGAACCGGAACGAGCCGACGCACCAGAAGCTACCAGCACCGCGCAGGCGCCCGGCGAGTTCGCCCTCGACGCGTCGCGGGACGAGTACCTCGAGGCGATCGCTCGTTGCCAGGACGCGATCGGGCGCGGAGAGGCCTACGAGATCTGCCTGACGAACACGGCACGGGGCCCCGCGATCGAAGATCCGCTAGGCGCGTACCAGCGACTCCGACGTCATACGCCCGCTCCCTTCGGCGCGTACCTGCGCTTCGGCCAGACCGCCCTGCTCGGCGCCTCGCCGGAGAGATTCCTGCGCGTCGACCCCGGCGGCGCGATGGAGACGAGGCCGATCAAGGGCACGCGGCCGCGCGGCACGGACGCCACCGCAGACCGCGCGCTGCGCGAGGACCTCGCGAGCAACGACAAGGACCGCGCAGAGAACCTCATGATCGTCGACCTGCTGCGCAACGACCTCGGCCGGGTGAGCGAGCTCGGCAGCGTCCACGTGCCGCGCCTGTGCGAGGTCGAATCGTTCTCGCACGTGCATCAGCTCGTCAGCACGATCACCGGGCGGCTCGCGCCGGGCCGCGACCTCGTCGACGCGATCGCCGCGACGTTCCCCGGAGGCTCGATGACCGGCGCGCCCAAGCGTCGCGCGATGGACCTGTGCGCGCGCATCGAACCGCGCCCGCGCGGGCTGTACTCCGGGGCGCTCGGTTGGCTAGCGCCGGACGGCTCGGCGGATCTCGCGATCACGATCCGCACCGCCGTGACCGGCCCGCGCGGCACCTCGATCGGGGTGGGCGGCGCGATCCTCGCCCCATCCGATCCCGAGGCCGAATGGGTCGAGACTCTCGTCAAACTACGTCCGGTGCTGGACGCGCTCGGCGCGCACCTGACCGAATAACGTCCCTACCCGGGCCAGTTCTCCACGCCGACGGCCTCGGCGACCAGCGCGCCCACATCGATCCCCGCGTCGCGACCACCGATCTCGTGGGAATCGATGCGCATGACGCGCGCGGCAAGCGTGATCGACGAAATGAACCACACCGAATCCGCGACGAGCAGGTCCGAGACCAACAGGTGCTCGCGGCGCAGCGGGATCCCGCGACGCTGCGCGGCCTCGCCGAGCGCGCCGAGCGTGGTTCCCTCGAGAATGCCGATCTCCTGCGGCGGGCTGAGCAGGGCCCCGTCGCGCACTGCAACGATCGTCGAGCGCGGGCCCTCGAGCACCTCACCCTCCGAGGACAGGAACAGCACGTCGCCGAAGCCGTCGGCGGCCGCATGCCGCAGCGCGGCCATGTTCGTCGCATAAGACAACGTCTTCGCGCCGAGCAACTGCCACGGCGCGTTCGCGGCGAGATCCACCGAGAAGCCGCGCTGCTGCACCTGCACCGCGATCCCCTTCCTGCGCACCTTCGCCACGTGCCCGCCGATCGCCGCGACCGTGATGTACGCCGTCGCGTCCTCGGCGCGACCGGCGGCGTGCTCGGCGCCGCGCGTGAGAACGAGGCGCAAAAGGGCGTCGGGTGCGGACGCGGCATCACCGCCGTGGATGCGCACCCACTCGGCCTCCGCCGCCTCGATACCCGCGGTCCACGCCTGCTCCCCGGGCGGATCAATCTCCAGCATCCGCGCCGACCGCGCGATCCGGGCGAGGTGCCGCAGCGGCTTGAGTGCGCGCCCACGGTGCAGCAGAAGCGAGTCGAAGCAGCCGTCCCCGCGCACCGCGCCGAGATCGTCGGCGAGCAGCAGCGGCGCATCGGGATCGACGACCTTCGGCGTAGCCAGGCCGGGCCCGGCCACGTGCACCACGACCCGGGTCGTGTTCGCCTCCACCGGCGAAGACACCTCTCCTGCGTCTCGGGCCTCACCCGGCCCGCCTGGAAAATTCGTCATGCCCTCTACGGTACGTAGTATCGGAAGAGTGAGTACTACCGGCGACGAATCGACAACACCAGCTCCAACCGAAACCGCCCCGTCTCTCGGACACCCCGGGGCGGTCGCCGACCCCGATGGGACCACGGCCCTACATTTCGGCGATCCGTTCGCCGAGCAGCGCGCCGCGGAGAGCGGTTCGGCGCTGGTCGACCGTAGCGACAGGGAGTTCGTGGTCCTCACAGGACCGGAGCGGCTCACGTGGCTCGAAGGGTTCATCAGCCAGCACGTCTCCGAGCTCGCTGCGGGCGAGTCGACGCGTTCTCTCATCCTCGACGCCAACGGTCGCGTCGAGCACAGCTTCGGCGTCTACGTCACCGACGATTCGGTCATCCTCGACACGGCAGCGGGCCGTGCACAGGCGCTGTTCGAGTTCCTCGACAAAATGGTGTTCTGGTCCGACGTGACCCCGCGCCTCGCGCCCGAGCTCGCGCTGCTCACCGTGGTGGGTCCTGCCGCGGCGAGCGCCCTCGATTCGCGGGATGACGCCGCCGCTCCCGCCTCCACCGACTGGCTCATCGCGCGGCGGGCGCGCCGCGGCTCCGCCGGACATACCGGCGAGGACGTCATCGTCGACCGGGCACAGCTCGCGCAGGCCTGGACCGCCCTCGCGGAGGCGTCCTCCGCCGTCATGGGCCGGTGGGGGTTCGACGCGCTGCGCGTGATGGAGCTCGTCCCGGACGAGGCGGACCTCGACGAGAAGACGATCCCGCACGAGGTTCCCGCGTGGATCGGAGACGTCGCCGCGGGTGGCGCGGTGCATCTCGACAAAGGTTGCTACCGCGGGCAGGAAACCGTGTCGAGGGTGCACAATCTCGGCCGCGCACCGCGCGCGCTCGTGCGGCTGCTCCTCGACGGAAGCGAGGATGAACTGCCCGGCGCCGGCGCGGAGGTCAAGGCGGGCACGCGCACCGTCGGGCGGCTCGGCACGACAGTCCACCACCACGAGCTCGGCCCCGTGGCACTCGCTCTCGTCAAGCGAAACGTGGGCGCCGATGTGGCTCTCACCGTCTCGGACGGGGCCGCCTCGATCGACCCCGATTCGCTCCCGGACGACACCGGAACGCAGGCCGGCAGAGAGGCAATCAAGCGCCTCCGAGAAGGCTGATCGCGGGCATACGACTTTCTTATAACCGGCGGTTGCCCCTGTAAAAGCCCTGTGTGCTGCAGTTTGCACCGGGTAGGGGAGGTCGTCGGGACTTTCCGCGCCTTATTGGCTATCCTTGGAGCCAGGCAAATACATACACACATGCGATGGGCACCCCCGAGGTGGCCCAGCACCAGGTTCCGAGGGGGTCAGGCTAATGGGCCGAGGCCGCGCTAAGGCGAAGCAGACAAAGGTCGCACGCGAGCTCAAGTACAACACGCCGAGCACCGATTTCGAGCAACTCCAACGTGAACTAGCAGGCCAAAAGCCGAGTCATGGTGGCCACCATGACGAGGGCGACGACTGGGCGGATTACTACGACGACGGTTACGACCGTCGCTGATCACGCCCAACCTCCAGATTCACCGCGCAAGCATTCACCCCGGTAGTCATGTGACCACCGGGGTGAAAGTTTGTCTTTTTTGCGGGATGTCCTAGGCCGCCCGCGAGCCGATCAGAACGTCGAGTGCGAACCGAACACGTCGACGAGCTGGTCCGGCGCGTCGGCCGCGGCCTTCTCGACCGTGCCCATCACGAAGTTCTTCATGTGGCGGGCGGTGAGAATCGCCTGCGCGCGGTCGACGTCCTCGGGCGCGACTACGGCAACCATGCCCACGCCCATATTGAAGGTGCGCTCCATTTCGGACTCGGCGACCTTGCCGTGATGCTGCACGACGCGGAACACCGACGGCACCTGCCAGCTCGCGCGGTCGATCTTCGCGGTGAGCCCCCGCGGGACCACCCGGCCGAGGTTCTCGGCGAGCCCGCCGCCTGTGACGTGGCAGAACACGCGCACATCGGTTTCCGCGATGAGCGAAAGGCAGTCGAGCGCATAGATGCGGGTCGGCTCGAGCAGCTCCTCGCCGAGCGAGCGGCCGAACTCCTCGACGTGACCCTCCAGCGGAAGCCGGGCGAGGTCGAGCAGCACGTGGCGGGCGAGCGAGTAGCCGTTCGAGTGCATACCCGAGGCCTCCATGCCGATGAGCACGTCGCCGGGTCGCACCGACTCGGCGGACAGCACCTCGTCGGCCTCGACGACGCCGACGCCCGTGCCGGAGATGTCGTACTCCCCCGGCGCCATCAGGCCCGGGTGTTCCGCGGTCTCGCCACCGAGCAGGGCGCAGCCGGCACGCACGCATCCCTCGGCGATGCCCTCGACGATCTGCGCGACGTGCTCGGGCACGACTTTGCCGATCGCGATGTAGTCCTGCAGGAACAGCGGCTCCGCGCCACACACGACTAGATCGTCGACGACCATCGCGACGAGATCGATGCCGACGGTGTTGTGGACGTCCATCGCCTGCGCGACCGCGATTTTCGTGCCCACGCCGTCGGTCGACGATGCAAGCAGCGGCTGCCGGTAATTGCTCTTGAGCTGGAAGAGCCCGGCGAAGCCGCCGAGCCCGCCGGTCACCTCCGGACGCGTCGCGCGCTTGGCATGCGGGGCGAACAGCTCGACCGCCCGCTCGCCTGCGTCGATATCCACTCCGGCCGCGGCGTACGAGGCGCCAGTGCTGGGCTGGTCGGTCATGATTGCGATCAGTTCCTTGCGTAGTCGGTCCCGGCGGCCGTCGCCGGCGCGGTCTCACGGTTGACGTGCTTGTCTGTGTCCGGCCGGTTCTTTCTCGGCCCGTTAAATCTATCGCCACCCCGGTGGCCGAGTCACACTCGCCCTCGCCGTCTCCGGCGTCGAAGAACGCCCCTGGATGACGTCGGGGCCGCTAGGCTCGCGCCGGGGCCACGTTCTCCTGTGTCGATACCGGGTCCGCCGGCGTCCCGCACGCCTTACCCCGGTGGAAACGCGCATCGTTGAGCTCGATCGGGTAGACCCCGTCGAAGCACGCCGCACACAGGCTTTCGCTCGGCTGCTCGGTCGCCTCGATCATGCCCTCGGGCGAGATATAGCCAAGGGAATCGGCGCCGATCGCGCGGCGCACGGCCTCGAGGATCTCGGTGTCCCCCTCCGCACCGTTGGCGATGAGCTCCGCCGGCGAGGCGAAATCGATCCCGTAGAAGCAGGGCCAGCGCACCGGCGGCGAGGCGATGCGCACGTGTACCTCTTTCGCACCGGCCTCATGGAGCATCCGGATGAGCGCGCGCTGGGTGTTGCCGCGGACGATGGAATCGTCGACGACCACGAGTCGCTTGCCCCGGATCACCTCGCGCAGCGGGTTGAGCTTGAGCCGAATGCCGAGCTGCCGAATCGTCTGCGAGGGCTGGATGAAGGTGCGGCCGACGTAGGCGTTCTTCATCAGCCCCTGCGCGAACGGGATGCCCGATTCCTGCGCGTAGCCGACCGCCGCGGGCGTGCCGGACTCGGGAACCGGGATCACGAGGTCGCCGTCGGCGGGGAACTCGCGGGCGAGTTTGCGCCCGATCTCCTGGCGCGCCGAGTGCACGAGCCGGTCGGACAGGACCGAGTCCGGGCGGGCGAGATAGACGTATTCGAAGACGCAGCGCTTCGGCGTCGGCTGCGCGAAGCGGCGCGAGCGGACACCGTTCTCGTCGATGGCGATGAGCTCGCCGGGCTCGATCTCGCGCACATACGCGGCGCCGACGATGTCGAGCGCGGAGGTTTCCGAGGCGACGACCCAGCCGCGCTCGAGGCGACCGAGTACCAGCGGCCGCACACCGTGCGGGTCGCGCGCGGCGTACAGGGTGCGCTCGTCGGAGAAGGTCAGCGAGAACGCGCCCTTGACATCCGGGAGCAGCTGCGCCGCGGCCTCCTCCACCGAAAGGTCGGCGGCGAGGTGCGCGAGCAGGGTGGAGATGATGTCCGAGTCCGAATGCGTTCCGCCGCGCTGGTAGCCACTGATTCCCAGCTCCATGGCGCGATCGGTGAGCGCGTCGGTGTTGGTGAGGTTGCCGTTGTGCCCAAGCGCGAGCACCGAGCCGGCGGACGTCGTCCGGAACATCGGCTGCGCGTTCTCCCACGCGGTCGAGCCGGTGGTCGAGTAGCGGCAGTGCGCGACGGAGACGTGGCCATCCATCGCCTCGAGGGTCTGTTCGTCGAAGACCTGGCTCACCAGCCCGAGGTCCTTGTACACGAGCACCTGCTCGCCGTCGCCGACCGCGATGCCGGCGGCTTCCTGGCCGCGGTGCTGCAGTGCATAAAGTCCGTAGTAGGACATCTTCGCGACGTCCTCGCCCGGCGCCCACACACCGAATACGCCGCATTCCTCCACGGGCCCGATGCGTTCGGTGTCGATCGGCAATCCTGCCGGTCCCACCGACGTCGGATCCGGCATCCCGAGCTGTACGGAACCGCCACCACGGTGCGCGGATGCCCGGGCGGGTGTCGAATGGATGGGCGACCGGCTTGGCTTAGCCACGTGGGGCTCTCCAATCAGAGCTGTTGAGGTCGTGTCGAACTCAGGTACTCAGTTGTTGCAGGTGGGCGCACGCGCGTCGCGTCGCACCGCAGTAATACTCTACGTTCACCCGCCCGCAATTGGCTATTTGGCCGGACGCACCACAGGAAGGGCGGAGGCGATATCGCCCGCCCTGATTCCCGAGAGCTGCAACCACCCCGCGTCTTCGGCCTCGGACCAGCTCACCTCGCCGGTGGCGAGGAGAAGCCACGTGCCCGCATCGGTTTCGACGACGTTCGGAGGGGTCCCGCGGGTGTGTCGCGGCCCCTCCACGCACTGCACGGCCCCGAACGGGGGCACACGCACCTCGACCGAATGCCCGGGAAGATCGCCTTCCAGAAGCGACAGCGTCCCCCGCACGGCCGCGGCGACCACCGCCCGGTGCGGTCCGACCTTCTCGTCCCCGCGCGCGGGGTCCTGACGTCGGGCACGAGCGATATCGCCCAGCCAGTCCGCGGCGGCTGCGACCGAGGCCGTGACCTCGGCCGCCGTGGGCGCCTTGCGCGGCATCTACTCCCCTTCCCCGGGCAGAGCGGGCTACGCCTCGTCCGGGTTCGCGCCGGCCTCGGCGACGACCGCGGCCACCTGCGAACCGAAGTAGCGCGGGAGGGTGCCCTCCCACGCCTCGGAAAGTTCGTCGAGGCTCGCGGTGAACAGGCCTTGCACCTCGAACTCGCCGGAGTCGGCGTCGGTCACGCCGATACGTGCGTGCGGGAGACGCTGCGCCGAGAGCATCTGCTGGAAGCGAGGCTCCTCCCCACGCGGAACGGACACGACGATCCGGCCGGCGGACTCGGAGAACAGCCACACGAACGGGTCCGCATCCTCGGGCAGCACGACACGCACGCCGCACTCACCCGCGATCGCGGCCTCTACGAGCGACTGCGCCAGGCCACCCTCGGACACGTCGTGCGCGGAGGTGACGAGGCCGTCGCGCGAGCACGCCGACATCACGCGCGCGAGCGTGGCCTCCCACTCGAGGTCGACCTCGGGAGGCGTGCCACCGAGGTGATCGTGGGCCACCTGCGCCCAGATCGAGCCGTCGAACTCGTCGCGGACGTCGCCGATCACGTAGATCAACTCACCCGGAGTATCGCCGAACGCCGTGGGATTGCGGCGTGCGACGTCATCCAGCACTCCCAGTACACCGACCACAGGGGTCGGCAGGATCGCCTGGTCGCCGGTCTGGTTGTAGAACGAGACGTTGCCGCCGGTGACCGGGATGCCGAGCTGCGCGCAGCCGTCGGCGAGCCCGTGCACGGCCTCGCTGAACTGCCACATCACCGCCGGATCCTCCGGGGACCCGAAGTTCAGGCAATTGGTGACGGCGATGGGCGTCGCCCCCGTGACCGCGACGTTGCGGTAGGCCTCGGCGAGCGCCAGCTGGGCGCCGCGATACGGGTCCAGCTTCGTGTAGCGCCCCGAAGTGTCGGTGGAGATCGCGACGCCGCGACCGGTCTGCTCGTCGATGCGGATGACGCCGCCGTCGGCGTATTCCGCGGCGATCGTGTTGCCGCGCACGTAGCGGTCGTACTGCTCGGTGATGAATCGGCGGGAGCACAGCGCGGGCGAGGCGAGCATCGCCAGCAGCGTCGCGCGCAGCTCCCCGCCTGTCGACGGGCGCGACAGGTTCGCTGCGGTGTTCGCCTGCAGCTCGTCCTGCCAGTCGGGGCGCGCCAGCGGCCGGTCGTAGACGGGGCCCTCGAGCGCCACGGTCTTCGGGGGCACGTCGACGACGGTCTCGCCCTTGTGCTCGATCACGAGGTGATCGGATTCGGTGACCTCGCCGATGTCCGTCGCGAGGACGTCCCATTTGCGGCAGACCTCGTAGAACGCCTCGACGTTCTCGGGGCTGACCACGGCACACATACGCTCCTGCGACTCCGAGGACAGGATCTCCGCCGCCGTCATCCCCTCGGCGCGCAGCGCGACGTTGTCGAGCACGATGTGCATGCCGCCGTCGCCCGCGGCGGCGAGCTCGCTCGTCGCACACGACAGCCCGGCACCGCCGAGGTCCTGGATTCCCACGACGAGATCGTCGCGGTACAGGTCGAGGCAGCACTCGATGAGCACCTTCTCCGCAAACGGGTCGCCGACCTGCACGCTCGGGAGCTTACGGGGGCCGCCATCGGTCTCGTCGAAGGTTTCCGAGGCGAGCACGGACACGCCGCCGATGCCGTCGAGGCCGGTGCGCGCGCCGAACAGGATGATCCGGTTGCCGGTGCCCGAGGCGAAAGCGAGGTGCAGATCCTCCTCGCGCAGCGCGCCCACACACAGCGCGTTGACGAGCGGGTTGCCCTGGTACGAGGCGTCGAACACGGTCTCGCCGCCGATGTTAGGCAGACCGAGCGAGTTGCCGTAGCCGCCGACACCGGAGACGACCCCGCCGACCACGCGCTGGGTGTCCGGGTGGTCGATCGCGCCGAAGCGCAGCTGGTCCATGACCGCCACGGGCCGCGCGCCCATCGCCATGATGTCCCGCACGATCCCGCCGACGCCGGTCGCTGCGCCCTGGTAGGGCTCGATGTAGCTCGGATGGTTGTGGGATTCGACCTTGAAGGTCACGGCCCAGCCGTCGCCGATCGACACCACGCCGGCGTTCTCGCCGATGCCCGCGAGAAGCTTCGTGCGCATCGCGTCGGTGGTCGTCTGCCCGAAGTAGCGCAGGTGCGCCTTCGAGGACTTATAAGAACAATGCTCCGACCACATGACCGAGTACATCGCGAGCTCGGCCTCGGTCGGACGGCGTCCGAGGATCTCGCGGATTCGCTGGTACTCGTCGTCCTTCAGGCCGAGTTCGGCCCACGGCTGATCGAGCTCCGGGGTGGCTGCGGCATGGGAGGTGGTATCGATCGTGTCGCTCACGGTTAACCAGCCTAGCCGCCTTCCGGATTTACTCCTGCAGGACCTCGAACCTCAGGCCCCCTGCCTGGACTCTTTCGAGCAGACGCTCCCCCATCGCGTAGGCGGGAGTGAGCTGGCCGGAGCGTTGCGGGTTGTCGTCGAACGCGAGACACATCGCGGCCTCCGCGAGCATCATCGAGGTTTCCGAATAGCCCGGGTCCCCGCCGGATACACGTGTGACGACGGTGCGTCCGCCGCCCTTGGCGAGCACCGTCACGTCGAACGAGGAACGTGCTCGGCGCAGCACGTCCGGCCCCTCCGAGCCGAATAGCGCCCGCTTGCGTGCCTGATCGCTCGGTCCCGAATGGTGGTGCACCCCGGGCCGGACGGGACGATGCTCCCGGAACCACTCGCGCGAGGAGTCGAGCAGCCCCACGAGCATCGGGATCTGCGAGGCGGCGAAGATACTCGCCACCACGGCCATCCCGGTTGCGACCGTCGCGAAATGGTCAACCGCCGCGTAGTGCGAATACGAGAAATCGGGGCCGTACTGGTCCATGGACGATGCCGACCGCACGACCACGCGTGGATCCATCGCCGGCAGCGGCACGAGCCAGCGGCGCAGCGAATCGTCGTAGTGCGGGAGCCCGCGCACGTAGCGCACCCGCCTGCCCAGCGGGGCCCCTTCCAGGTGACGTCGACGTTCCGCAGATTCGCGCGCCTCCTTGGCGCGGCGGAACTGGCCGAAGGCGCTGTCGATGGTGCCGCGCGAGAATCGGGCGTCCACGCTGAGCGCCGAAGTGAGCTTGAGAGCCACCCCTTCGGGGACGTACCTCATCGTGTAGTACACGCCGAGATCGGCGGGAATGGATTCGAACCCGCACGCGTGCACGATGCGCGCCCCAGTCGATTCGGCGAGTGCGTTCTGCTCGAGGTAGACGCGGTCGACGAATTCGGTCTCGGTACACAGGTCGACATAGTCGGTGCCGTGCGCCGCGCACAGCGAAACGAGCACGCCGCCGCGTTCGAGGTACGGGCCGATGGTCGACGCGATCACCCGCGCACGCGGCGCGATCTCCGCGACCTGCTTCGGATCGACGACATCCGCCACGAGAAGCTCCGGCGCGGCAGCCTTCGGCGCGGACCGTGCGAGCCGCTGCGCCGCGATCTCAAGCTCCGCGCGCTCACGCCCGACGATCGCCCAGCGCGCCTCGCGCGGCAGGTGCCCGGACAGGTAGTCGGCGACGAGCCCTCCGGTGAATCCGGCGGCGCCGAACAGCACGATGTCGAAGTCCCTGTCGGCATTGCGTTGGCGCTGCATGTCCTCGACTACTCCCGAATCCCCGTGGCGGCGGCTCGACTACGCGCTGACGACGGCGTCCAGGGCCGAAAGGAAGAGCCCGAGCCCGTCGTTGCTCGGACCCGTGAGCGGGTCGATGGCATGCTCCGGGTGCGGCATGAGCCCCACGACCCTGCCGTTTTCGGAGGCGATGCCCGCGATACTTCCGGTCGACCCGTTCGGCGAGCTCGCTGCGTAGCGGAACACCACGCGACCGTTATCCTCCAGCTCGGAGATCGTGTCGGCGGTGGCGATGTAGCGACCCTCCCCCGACTTCAGCGGCACGAGGATCTCGGCGCCGGAATCGAAGCGGTTCGTCCACGCGGTCGAGTTGTTCTCCACCCGCAGCCACTCATCGCGGCACACGAAATGCATTTTCTCGTTACGGGCCAGCGCGCCTGGAAGCAGCCCCGCTTCGCAGAGGATCTGGAAGCCGTTGCAGATGCCGAGCACCGGCATCCCGCCGCTGGCCGCCTCGACGACGGAACCCATTACCGGGGCCATCGAGGCAATCGCACCGCATCTCAGGTAGTCGCCGTACGAGAAGCCGCCGGGGACGATGACCGCGTCGACGCCCTTGAGGTCGGCGTCCGCGTGCCACAGCGATACGGGCTCGGCGCCCGAGTACCGCACCGCGCGCGCGGCATCGTCGTCGTCGAGCGTGCCGGGGAAGGTGATGACGCCGATCTGCGGACTCACTGTGCGGCCTCCACCGATGTGCGCACAACCTTCCAGTCTTCGATCACTGTGTTCGCGAGGAGACTGTCGGCGATCTTCTCCAACTCGGCATCGGAGACATCGTCCGAGACCTCGAGCTCGAAGCGCTTGCCCTGCCGGACGTCGGAGACGCCCTCGTGGCCGAGGCGTCCGAGCGCCCGGTGGATCGCCTGCCCCTGTGGGTCCAGGATCTCCTGTTTCGGCATGACTTCGACTACTACGCGGGCCATCGACACTCCTAGGGCGCTGCGGCGACTTGAGGGCGAGAACTTATCTAGCGCCAATCCTAACCGTTTCCCGGCCCGTCCCCCTTTCCGGGCAGCTAGGCGACGGTACGCGGACCGCCGGCTCCGACTCCAGCCGCGGCCTTTCCCGTGCTACCGCGGTCGCCCGCGCCGCCGACCTCACCCGCGTGACGCCGCGCCTCGTCCATCGGCGGCTGCCATTCGTAGCGGGTCGCGCGCCCACCGTGCGCATTGGTGACGACGTCGACGGCGTCGAAAAGAGCCGAGCGGGGATTATTCCGCTGTAGGTGCTTGGCCGCGATGTTCACGCGCACGAGCCCTCCCACTCCGGCGATTCGGCCTGCGGCCGCGACCATCGCGCGGCACCACAGCGAATCGGCGACGAACCCCTCACCAAGCGAGAGCATCCTGCCGCGCTCGAAGGTACCGCGCTCGAGATCATGAATCCCCGAAAGGTCGGCGCACATCCGGAAGCCCACCTTCGGCAGAGCCTCCATGGCGCCGGGAGAGGCGACCCACCGCGGCGGCGCGAAGAGTGGAGTCGACAACCCGAGACCGTCCATAAGTCGGGCGGCGGCGGTCAGCCGGACGTGCGCCTCGGAACGGCCGATCGTCGCGAATTCGGCGCGGCGCCGCTTGGTCGCCGCCTCGTCGTATCCGCCGAGGACGATGGCGTCGCCCGCAGCCCTACGCGCGCGAATCCACTCCTGGGTGACCTTGTCATCGGCGAGCCGGTACTTTTCACCGCGGCGGGGCGAAACGAGAAGCGACACGGGAATCTCGCGGCGATCGAGCTCCTCGACGAGTTCGGAGCACTTGTCCAGGTGTTTATCGCGGATGCCGGACAACGAGACGATCAGACGTGCGCTCATGGCCATCAGTTTCTCAGGTGCAGTTTAAGGACAAGTGACGTCGAGGTAGCCCCACGGCAAAAGACTGCAGCCACAACTTCTTGCATCGACACAAATGTCGAGTGCACTTGACATAAAAAGTCGGGTTTGTTTGACTTCCAATGTCAAACAAACTCGACACGGACGCGGGGTCGACCACGTTCGCAGCATCCCTCGGAGGTGACATGGCCACCAGACCAGACGCCCCGCCCGGCGCCGCCGCGAGCCCGATACGGGATCGCCGTAAGGCCTTCAAACTCACGCAGGCCGAGCTCGGCGACGCGGTCGGCGCGTCCCGGCAGACGATCGTCGCCATCGAAAAAGGCGACTACTCCCCGAGCGTCTACCTCGCGCTGCGCATCGCCCGCGAGCTCGGCGCCACGGTCGAAGAACTGTTTCCCCTGGACGACGACTCCCCGAATTCGTAAGGAGCCACCATGAGCACTCCCACCTTCGTTTCCACCGCAGACACCATCTCGGGCGTGAACGACCCGTCGGTGAGCGACGAGCGCGAAAGCGACGTCTACCTGCGAGGCATGGCGTTCGCCTATACCCTCTCCCAGCTTGCCGGCATCGTCGTCCCCATCGGCCTGGCGCTCACCGGTTCCGGAATGTGGTCGTTTCTCGCCTTCATCGTGCTCTTGTCGCCGAGCTTCGGGCTCTTGTTGTACTGCCGCTCGGAGGGCCTGAGTACGGACTTGATCTCCGCGAAGGCATCACGCCGGCGCAAGATCGCGGTCGGGATCACGAGCGGCGTCCTCATCCTTGTCTTCCTCGCGGCGTTGGCGTTCCATTCGGCCACCGGCCACCCGCTCATCGACATCGGTAGTGGCTTCGAGAAGGATTCGACCGGCACCAATCCCAATTTCGCCATCGGCCTAGCTACCGGTGGACTCATTGGAGGCCCCTGCGCGATCTACGCGACGCGCCGCGGCCGGCGCCTCGCCCGGCAGCGGGAACAGGAACAGCGCCTCATCGAGGAATAGCCCCCGCATAGCCCCGGGCGCCTCGCGATAGCCCAGGCAACACCACCCGCCCGAAATAGCCGAGGCCGGCCGCATGACGCGGCCGGCCTCGAGGGATCGGCATCTCCGCCGTCATACCCGGGTGTCCTTCCCGGTTTTATTCGGTGATTCCCACCGTCCACAGCGTCCACGCCAACTCGAGCGCCGCCTGCTTCCATGCCTCGTAGCGCCCCGAAACCCCGCCATGGCCGGCGTCCATCTCGCACTGGAACAGCACGCCGCGGCCCGGCTCGTTCGCCGTCGGCGACAACTCGCGAAGCTTCGCCACCCATTTTGCCGGCTCGACGTACAGCACCCGAGTGTCGTTGAGCGAGGTGATCACCAGCATCGGCGGGTATTCCTTCGCCTCGACATTGTCGTATGGCGCGTACGACGCCATGTAGTCGTACACCTCGGGATCGGCGAGCGGGTTGCCCCACTCGTCCCACTCGATCACCGTGAGCGGCAGCTCCGGCATGAGGATCGACGTCAGCGGATCAACGAACGGCACCGACGCGAGGATCCCGCCGAAGCGGTCCGGCGCCATGTTCGCCACCGCGCCCATGAGCAGGCCGCCCGCGCTGCCGCCCTCGGCGACCATCTGCCGCGGCGTCGTCCACCCGTTCTCGATGAGATGATCGGCGCACGCGATGAAATCGGTGAACGTGTTGCGCTTGTTGAGCAGCTTCCCGTCCTCGTACCAGGTACGCCCCATCTCGCCGCCGCCGCGCACATGCGCGACCGCGTACACCATCCCGCGGTCCATCAGCGAGAGCCGTCCGACCGAGAAATACGGATCCATGCTCATCTCGTAGCTGCCATAGCCGTACAGCAGGGTCGGCGCGGGCGAACCGGAGTCGACGCGCGCCGCCGTATCTTTACTCATGACGACGGAGATCGGGATTTCGACCCCGTCGGGGGCCTTGGCCCACAGCCTCCGCTGGACATAGCCGGAGCGGTCGTAACCGCCCTGGACCTCCTGCTCGCGCAGCAGCGTGAGCTCGCCCGTGGCGACCGACATGTCGAACACGCGCCCCGGCGTCACGTACGAGCCGTAGCCCACGCGCAGCACCGGCGCGACGAACTCCCCATTGCCGCCGAGCCCCGAGGTGAACACGTCCTCGTCGAACTCGACAGGCGAGAACTCCTCCAGCTCCCCGTCGCGCGCCTGCGCGGCGGTCGTCGCGGGCTCGCCTTCCGAGACGATCCGCGCGACGGCAATCCTGCCGAGCGCGTTTTCGCGGTAGCTCAGCACGACCGACGTCATAAATGCATCCACGCCTTCAACGCGAACGTTGCCGCGGTGCGGCACCAGCTCGGCCAGCGCGGACCAGTCCGACACGGGCGCGACAGGTCCGACGCCGACGCAGAAGTTCGGCGCCCCGTCGTTGTGGGTGATGAGAAGCTTGTCCTCGCCACCCCACACAGCGTGTTCGACGTCGTATTCGACGCCGACCTCGCGGGGGCGGACGCACCAGAACTCACCCGTCGGGTCCGACGCGTCGAGCAGCCACGCCTCGGACGTGATCTTCGAGCCCAAGACGATCTCGAGGTACTTCTCCGAGCGGGTCATCCCGAAGCCCACCCAGTACGACTCGTCGGGCTCGTGGAACACCTTGACGTCCGCGGAGCTGTCGGTGCCGAGCTCGTGGCGCCACACCGTGTCCGGCCGCCAGGACTCGTCGACCGTCACGTAGAAGACGTAACGATCGTCGGGCGAGAAGGTCACTCCGGGTGCGATCCCGGCAATCTCATCGGCGGGGGCGCTCGCGCCGTCGGTGAGCGCGCGAAAGCGCAGCGTGTACCGCTCGTCGCCGACTGTGTCAGTGGAATAGGCGAGCACGTCCTGGGCGAAGTTCGTCGCGAACGCGCCCAGCGAGAAGAACTCGTGCCCCTCGGCCTCGACGTTGCCGTCGAACAGCATCTGCTCGCCGGGAAGCTCGACTCCGGGCGTCACCTCCGGCGGCACCCAACCGGCGGGGTCCAGCGGGGCGTCGACGAACTCCTTCGAGACCGGCACGCGGCAATACTGCCCGTAGGACTTGCCTTCGAAGGTGCGCGAGAAATACCAGTAGCCGCCGGCGCGCGAGGGGACGGACATGTCCGTCTCCTTGATGCGCGAGCGGATCTCCTCGTACACCGTGTCTCGCAGCGGCTCCATCGGCGCCAGTTCCTGATCGGTGTAGGCGTTCTCCGCCTCCAGGTGGGCGCGGGTGTCTGAAGACTCCGGGTCGCGCATCCACTCGTAGTCGTCGACGAAGTTCCGGCCGTGGTGAGAGCGGGTAACGGGAACCTTCTTCGCCACCGGCGGGCGGACCCGAGACGCCGATTCGGACTGAACACTTGCCTGGTTTTTTCCGGATTCGCTCAACATCGCCTCCTAGTTCTCGTCGCCGGCGTCGGCAACATCCGCTGCGTCCGCGCCCGGCCAATCCGCGAACCGCAGACCCGAAATTTTCTCGTACGCTTCGATATACCGGGCGCGAGTGCGCTCGGCGACCTCGGCGGGCAGCTCCGGCGGTGCCTGGTCGGACGCGCGGTCCCATCCCGAGTCCGGGCCCGTGAGCCAGTTGCGCACGATCTGCTTGTCGAAGCTCGGCTGCACCTCGCCCTCGCTCCACGTCTCCGCGGGCCAGTAGCGCGAGGAATCGGGCGTGAGTACCTCGTCCGCGAGCACGAGCGAGCCGTCGGGTTCGACGCCGAACTCGAATTTGGTGTCGGCGAGAATGATTCCCTTCTCCCGCGCGAAGCTCGCCGCCCGCGAATAGATGTCGAGGGTCGCCGTGCGTAGCCGGTCGGCAAGCTCCTCGCCGACGATCGAAGCGAGCTCGTCGAAGCTGATGTTCTCGTCATGCTCGCCTTGTTCGGCCTTGGTCGCCGGCGTGAAGATCGGCTCGGGCAACCGGCTCGCCTCCGTCAGCCCATCCGGCAATTCGATGCCACACACCGTTCCGCGGTCGCGGTACTCGACCAGCCCGGATCC
>NZ_DYXM01000056.1 GCF_020742175.1 Dietzia timorensis | reverse complement strand
CGTCGATCGGCTGGCTCATCGCCGCTCGCTTCGCACAAGGAATCTCCGCGGGCCTGCTCGTCCCGCAGAACTCGGGCATCATCCAGAACGTCTTCTCCGGCCCCGAGCGCGGCCGCGCGTTCGGTTACATGGGCATGGCCGTCGGCATCTCCGGCTCGATCGGCCCGGTCCTCGGCGGTCTCATCATCGGCCTCGCGGGTGGCGACGGCGGCTGGCGCTGGATTTTCCTCGTCAACGTGCCCATCGGCCTCGCCCTCATCGGCGCGGTGTGGCGCATCATCCCCGGCCGCGAACCCGGCTCCGGCAAGCCCGATCTCGACATCATCGGCGCCGCACTACTCGGGCTCACCGTCCTCGCGCTACTCTTCCCCATTTCCAGCGTCGAGCAGGGCTTCGGCCCCGAATTCGCGATCATCACCCTCGCCCCCATCCTCGGCGCGCTCACCGTGTGGTGGGAGCGCCGGATCATCCGCCGCGGGCGCGCACCGCTGCTCAATATCCCTCTCCTGCGCGCCACCAAGGGATACGCCACCGGCATGGCCGTCGGCCTGCTCTACTTCTGTGGATTCACCGGCGTGCTTCTCATCTACTCGATCTACCTCCAGAGCGGCCTCGGCTTCACACCGCTCCACGCGGGTCTGCTCATCACGCCGTTCGCCATCTCCTCCGCGATCGCCGCGCCCATCGCCGGCCGCCTCGTCGCCCGTGGCGGCCGCATGACCACCGTCGGCGCCCTCGTCATCCTCATCGTCGGCCTCGCGCTCGCGGCGACCCTCATCCCACTCACCGAGGACACGGCGCTAGCGATCCCCACACAGATCGCAACGATGACCCTCGCCGGCTTCGGCGCCGGCGGCGTCGTCGGCCCGAACATGACCATGACCCTCGCGAACGTGCCGCCGAGAATGGGCGGAGCTGCCGGCGCCGCCGTCCAAACCGCCCAGCGCATCGGCAACGCCATCGGCGCGGCAGTCCTTCTGCTCGTCTATTCCCAGGCACTAGCCCTCACCCATGACGCCGGAGCCGGACTTCGCGCCGTGTGGGCCACCGCCATCGTCTTCTTCCTCGCGGCGATCGCCGTGGCCCTTACCGACTCGCGTTCCCCCACCCGCAGCAAACGCGCGAACGCGCCGTCCGAAGAGGAACGGCGCGTCCGACGTCATACGTGATTTTTTGTTTGGGGCAGAACCTACCCGAGACCTCCCCGAGAACTATCCGAGTCGCTCGCGCACCTGCTTAGCGGCGGCGACCATGTTGGCCAGCGCGGCCTCGACCTCGTCGGTCTTGCGGGTCTTGAGGCCGCAGTCCGGGTTGACCCACAGGCGATCGGCGGTGACGGCGTCGAGCGCCTCGCCCAGCGAGGTGACGATCTGCCCGGTTTCCGGGATGCGCGGCGAGTGGATGTCGTAGACGCCGGGGCCGACCTGGTTCGAAAAGCCCGAACGCTCGAGGTCCGCGACGACCTCCATGTGCGAGCGCGCCGCCTCGATCGAGGTGACGTCGGCGTCGAGGCCCGCAATCGAGTCGATGACCTCGCCGAACTCCGAATAGCACAGGTGCGTGTGGATCTGCGTGGAGTCCGCGACGCCCGAGGTGGCGATGCGGAACGAACGCACCGACCAGTCGAGATAGGCCTGCTGTTCGGCCTTGCGTAGCGGCAGCAGCTCGCGCAGCGCCGGCTCGTCGACCTGCACGATGCGGATGCCCGCGCCCTGCAGGTCCACCGTCTCCTGCCGAATCGCGAGCGCAACCTGGTCCGCCGAGTCCGCGAGCGGGATGTCATCGCGGACGAACGACCACGCGAGAATCGTCACCGGGCCGGTGAGCATGCCCTTGACCGGGGAGTCCGTGAGCGACTGGGCGTAGGTGGCCCAGTCGACGGTCATCGGTTTCGGGCGGGTGACGTCGCCGAAGAGGATCGGCGGGCGCACGCAGCGCGTGCCGTAGGACTGCACCCAGCCGAACTCGGTGGTGACGAACCCGTCGAGGAGCTCGGCGAAGTACTGCACCATGTCGTTGCGCTCGGGCTCGCCGTGGACGAGGACGTCGATGCCGAGAGACTCCTGCAGCTCGATGGTGCGCTTGATCTCCTCGCGCATCGCCGAGACGTATTCGGCCTCGTCGATCTTGCCGTTCCGGAACGCCGCGCGCGTCTTCCGGATATCCGAGGTCTGCGGGTACGAGCCGATCGTCGTGGTCGGCAGCGGCGGTAGCCCGAGGCGCTCGGCCTGTTCCGCCGCGCGCGCCGCGGCGTCGCCGCGGGTGGCGCCGGACGCACGCACAGAATCGACGCGCGCGCGGACGCCACTGTCGTTTGTGCGTGGGTCCTTCGCGCGCCGATCGAGCGCAGCGCGGCTCGTCTCGAAGCTCTCGGCGACGGACTCGCGCCCATCGCGCAGCGCCCGCGCGAGCGTGACGACCTCCGCGTACTTCTGCGAACCGAAGGCAAGCCACTCGGCGACCGACGGATCGAGGTTCTGCTCCGCGTCGAGGGTGTAGGGAACGTGCAGGGTGGAGCACGACGTGGATACCGCGACCTGCCCTGCGCACCCGAGCACCGAGGCCAGCGCACCCATCGCCGAGTCGAGATCGGTGCGCCACACGTTGCGTCCATCGACGACACCGGCGACGACGAGGCGATCGTGGAACGCGGTCGAGGAATTGACCGAGTCGATGGTGCCGTAGACGAGGTCCACGGCGAGGCCCTCGATGTTCGTGTCGCCGAGGGCGCGGACCGCGCGGTCGGCGTTGCCGAAGTACGTGGCGACGAGGATCGCCGGCCGGTCGGTCTCCGCCGACAGCGCCCCGTAGACCTCCTTCGTCTTGTCGAGTTCGGCCTCGGTGAGGTCGGTGACGAGGCTCGGCTCGTCTAGCTGCACCCACTGCGCCCCGCCTGCGCGAAGGCTCGCGAGCAGGTCGGTGTAGAGCGGGATGAGCTCGTCGACGCGAGCGATCGGATCGCCCGAGCCCTCCGTGGCCTTGGCGAGCTTGAGGAAGGACACCGGGCCGAGCACGACCGGGCGCGCAGGAATGTCGTCGGCGATCGCCTCGGCGAGATCGTCGAGCACCTTCTCGGGGTGCAGGGAGAACGAGGTCTTATCGTCGATCTCGGGGACGAGGTAGTGGTAGTTGGTGTCGAACCACTTCGTCATCTCCAGCGGTGCGACCTCCGCCGAGCCGCGGGCGGCGGCAAAGTAGCGGTCGAGCTCGTCCGAGACGACGTCGTAGCGCTCGGGAAGCGCGCCGAGCAGGACCGTCGTATCGAGCATCTGGTCGTAGAAGCTGTGCGTGTTCGTCGGCACAGAGTCGAGGCCGGCATCGCGCATTTCGTTGCGCATCGAGCGGCGCAGGTCGGCGGCGGTCTCGAGCAGCGAGGCCTTGTCGATCTTTCCTGCCCAGTAGGCCTCGATCGCCTTCTTCAATTCGCGCTTCGGGCCGATACGCGGAGCGCCGAGGCTCGTCGCGGTGAATGCCGGCGCTGCGCCGGACTGATTATTGCTCGTGATAGTCACGCTGGACGTCCTCCATGTTGCGAGTTGTGGACGCCGCCCGCTTACGGGTTGGCGTCGACTCGCGGGCGCACGAAGGCGTACGCAGGGCGCACGTGTGCCGAGTCGGCGCTCGCCCAATCCTCGAGGCGGCAAACCGCTGGATGCGGCGCACCCAGCACAATCGGCAGGTAATCGGACTCGGGGCTGCGGGCGACGTGCGCGCCTGGGCCCCATACCGTTGCGGGACAGTCCTGGATTCGCACCAGGTTCCCTCTCCGCGCGCGTGGCGCTCGGTGCCGCGGTCCGCGACCATTTCCTGGTCACTCGCGGCACACCGGTTGTATCCCAATTCCTAGCACAGGCGCCCGCGCTGGGACGGACCTGAGGGGGCGCCAAGGGTTTGGTTTCGACTTGCTGTGAGCACGACCCCGGCGCGGCGCGGAGCTTGGGCGGGTGCCCTCCAGGGGCTAAAGTTGCAGCGTGCTACTTGAATCAATGCAGGACTCAGTGCTCGCACTCGGCGGTTCCGACGTGCGAAACCTTGCCATTCCCGGCGGCCAGATCCTCGACCCCGACTTCTGGCTCTCCGGCGATGGGCCTTTCGGCAACTTCATTCTCCCGGTGCTGCTCGCGGTCGTGTTCATCGAATCCGGGCTGCTGTTTCCGTTCCTCCCGGGCGACTCGCTGTTGTTCACGGCCGGGCTCCTCACGAGGCTCGACGATCCGTTCGCGCCGCTGTGGGTCATTCTCGTGACGGCGCCGATCGCAGCTTTCCTCGGCGACCAGGCCGGTTACTGGATCGGCCATAAATTCGAGAAGCCGCTGCTCGCGCGGCCAGATGGGCGCATCTTCAAGCAGGCCTACATCCGCGAATCGCACGAGTTCTTCGAGAAGCACGGGCCGATCACGATCATCATCTGCCGCTTCGTGCCGATCGTGCGCACCTATGCGCCGCTCGTCGCCGGCATGTCCGGCATGCGCTACAAGGTGTTCGTCGCCTACAACGCCATCGGCGCCGTGGCCTGGGCTGCGGGTGTGACGGCGCTGGGCTGGGCGCTCGGCGAGATCCAGTTCATCCGCGACCACATCGACTTGATTCTCATCGTCATCGTGCTCGTTTCGGTACTGCCGATGCTCATCGCCGGTTCACGCAAGATCTACGCCCGCCGCAAGCTTGCGAACAGCGAGAGCGTGCCGGAGCGGGCGGTCGATAGCCCGGCTGCCGACAGCTAGAAGCCGACTCGGTTCGCCGCGCCGGCCCTGTACCGAAACACCACGCCCGGCCGGAAATACACACTCCTGCGAGTGTATTTCCGGCCGGGCGTGGTGTTTTTCGTTCGACGGCGCCTAGGCGTGTGCGGACTGGCGACGGTTCGGCTGGCGACCGCCGTTGCCACGGTTTCCGCCGGCGTTGCTCGGCCCCTGCGGGCGGGTCGCCCGGCGCCGATTGCCATTGCCGTTGCCACCCGCGGATCCCGCTGCGTGGCCCGCACCATTGCGAGCCCCGGGACCGCGCTGTCCGCTCGGGCGCTTGCCGCCGCGCTCCTCGGCGGGACGGCGACGCTCGCTGCGCTGCGCCTCATTGTTGCTTGAGTTTTTGCGGTTGCCACCACCGTTGCGGCTTCCGCCGTTGCGGCCGCCGCCGCGGCTCCCGTTCGCGGGGCGCGAGGACTGCGGCCGCCCGGCGGGGGCCGGCTGCGCGGCGTCATCCACAAGGGTCGAGGCCGGGATGACGGTGTCGCCGAGGGACACATCTGCGCCTGAGCGCACATTCTGCTCTGCGGCGGAGACGCCGGCCTTCTTGAGAAGGGAGCGAACCTCGCTGACCTGCTGCGCCGTGGCGATCGTGACGACCGTTCCGATGGAACCGGCGCGAGCGGTGCGGCCCGAGCGGTGGACGTAGGCCTTGTGCTCGGCCGGCGGGTCCGAATGGATGACCAGGCCGACATTGTCGACGTGGATGCCACGGGCGGCGATGTCGGTGGCGACGAGGACGGTGGCCTCGCCCGAGGAGAACGCCTCGAGGTTGCGCACTCGCGCGTTCTGCGAGAGGTTGCCGTGCAGGTCGACGCTCGCGCGACCCTGCGCGCTGAGCTTGCGCGCGAGGTGACGGGCACCGCGCTTGGTGCGCGTGAACACGACCGTGCGAGGGCTGGCCGAAGCGAGGTCGGCGATGACGCGAACGCGATCGGTCTGCTCGACCTTGAACATGTGGTGGTCTGTGGCGCCGGGCGTGGCCGAGCCGTCGTCGACCGAGTGCGTGACCGGATCGGTGAGGAATCGCTTGACCAGGCTGTCGACGCCGCGATCTAGGGTCGCGGAGAAGAGCAGACGCTGGGCATTCGAAGGCGTCGCCGCGAGGATGCGCTTGACGCCTGGCAGGAACCCGAGGTCCGCCATGTGGTCGGCCTCGTCCAGCACCGAGATCTCGATGTCGTCGAGACGGCAGTGCTTCTGCTGCATGAGGTCCTCGAGACGCCCCGGGCAGGCGACGATGATGTCGACGCCACTGTTCAGCGCAGTGACCTGGCGCCCCTGGGGCACGCCACCGAAGATGACCGTGGTGCGCAGGCCCATCGCCTCGGCGAGCGGGGCGAGGGTCTCGTCGATCTGGCGGGCCAGCTCACGGGTGGGTGCGAGGACGAGGGCGCGCGGAGCGCCACGGCGGGCGCCGGTTCCGGTCGCCGCGAGGCGCGCGACCAGCGGGATGCTGAACGCGTAGGTCTTACCCGAGCCGGTGCGTCCGCGCCCGAGCACGTCGCGGCCCGAAAGTGCGTCCGGCAGAGTCGCCGACTGGATGGGGGTGGGAGAGGTGATTCCGTCTGCGGAAAGCACGTTGAGCAGGGCAGAGGGCACGCCGAGATCGGCGAAAGAGGATGACAAGAAAACTCCATACGAGTTGATAGTGGGCGTCTTGAGCGGCGCGCTCGCGAAGGGTTTCTACGCTTCTGGCGCGCGGCTACACCTGGGATTGATGACGTACCCGAAGAAGAGGTAACCGCTGGCCTGCCTCAAGAAGTGCGGCCTGATGTATCCAACCCTACGCGCCGAGGGCCCCGATTCCCTAACGCGTCGTGATGAACGCCATACCGACGGCAACAAATTGACGTGTCTACAACTTTTCGGCGATACACTACGACAATGTCCACAGATTCGGGTACTGCTACCAAGAAGAATGCAGGTCGAAAGACGGGACCGAAGCCACGCTTCGATTTCGATGACGTCGTCGATGCCGCGATTTCCCTGGGGATCGACACGTTCACCATCTCCGCCGTAGCCGGGGAACTCGGGGTCGCGGCGCCCGCCGTGTACCGGATCTTCGACAGCCGCGAGGCCCTCAGCCATGCGTGCCTGGAACGTGCGACGTCATCCATTACCTGGCCGTCCGACGCGCCCGATTGGCGGACGCTGCTGCGCCGGTGGTGCGACGAGGCGTGGGAACTGTGCGAGCGATTTCCCGGTATCGACAAGCTCTTGATGACGACGACAAGCCTGTTCGCCCACTTTGAGCAGGGGTACGCGACGGTCGTGATCCGGCTGTGCGAGTTTGGCTACTCCCCCGGCCAGGCGGCGTTCGCGCTCGACCTACTCACGGACATGGTGCTGGCCTCGCACATGAACATCGCCGGCCTCCGTACGGTCGACGAAAACGGCCGGAGCGAATTCTCCAAGTCGATGGAGGCCTTCACTTCCGGGCTTTTTGTGCCCGACGAATCGTGGACCGAACGCGGATTCCTGGACAAGAAGCTCGACTTCATCATCGACGGACTCGCCAATAAGCGCCCCGAGGTCGAAAGCGAACTAACGATTACCGAGACGCGCGCATAGCGCTGCGCACCGTAATCGCTTCCAGCGCCGTCACCCTCTCGAGCTCTTCCGAGCCCATCGGCACGAGGGCAATCTTGCCCGAGTGGTCGAAGTGAAAGGCCCAGCCGTAGGTCTTTGCGAGCGGCGAGGTGCGCAGGCACGGCTGCCCCTTGGCGAAAAACTCCTCCCGAGCCGCAGCGCGCTCCGGCTCGGCGATGCCCTTGCGCTCGCAGTGCACATCGAAAAGCAGGTCGTCGCTCGTCCACTCGTAATCGTGCCCAAACAGGCGCTCGAATTGGAGCTCGGCGACCGTTCGTTTGCCGGACGGAGGTGCCATAGCTGCGCCGGCGCGGGTGTCCGCGGGCGGGGTGATGACGGTATCGACGTAGTTGGTGGTGTGCATGCCGTGCCTCCCTGGGCAGCGATGGCTGATGCGCCAATGACAGACAATCTATTCGCCCGCTCCGACAATTGGGAGGCGGAAGTGGAACCTTTTGCGCCTTTTTGCCGTAAGCGCAGCTAAGGGATGTGCAGCCCTCTTATGCTTCCGAAGCATGACGCACAGCACCCTGTCGAGAATCGTCTCCTCCGCGATGGCAATCGCTGCCCTTTCGCTCGCGGCCGTCGTCGCCGCGCAGCCGGCCGCCGCGGACCGGCCAGAGCTCCCCGTGCCTTACACCTTCATGTCCGGGGCCGTGAAGGAGATAACCCAGCCCGGGGCGCCGCTCGCAGGTGCGAACGACTGGTCGTGCCAAACGACCGAGGCACATCCCCGGCCGGTGGTACTCGTGCACGGAACCTTCGGTGGCGGCGCCGACAACTGGGCGACTCTTGGACCGCTGCTGCACAACGAGGGCTACTGCGTATTCACGCTGACCTACGGAAACCACGCGGACGCCGACTGGCCCCTCTCGGCGGTCGGCGGCGTGCGGTCGATCCCCGACGTGTCCGTTCCCGCGGTGGCGGAATTCGTCGACTCGGTGCTCGCGGCGACCGGAGCCGACCAGGTCGACCTGGTCGGGCATTCTCAGGGGACCCTGGTGAGTGGAGACGTCGCCAAGCGCCAGCGCCCCGGCCGTGTGGGGTCCGTGGTTTCGCTCGCCGGCCCGTGGGAGGGGACGGGACAGGGCTTCACCGAGCGTCTCCTCGATGACCACACCCGTACCTCGCTGGAGGGCTCGCCGCTCGAATCGATTCCGCACATGCTCTCGGGTTCCGAGTACCTCGAAGGTCTCTACGGGACAGAGGGCACGCCGTATGCGCAAGGCGTCTCGTACACCAACATCTCGACCAGGTACGACGAGGCGGTCATCCCGTTTACCTCCGGCCAGCTTCCGGGCCCAGACGTGCCCGGCTACGCGGTGACGAACATCGTCGTCCAGGATGGCTGCGAAGCCGACTGGTCCGACCACGCCTCGCTGCCTTCGTCGCCGCGCGCCGCCGATTTTGTATTGAATGCGCTCGATCCGGCGCACCCGCGGACCCCACGCTGCGCGTCCACCGCACCGCTGCACGGGGCGATCGGCGCGGTGCCGGCGAACCCGGCGCCTCCGACGTCATAGGCGAGGGGCACTGAGGGCGACAACTAGCGCCTAGGCTTTCGGGCCTTCTTCGCGCTTCTTAGGGTCGTCGGGGACGAGCTTGAGGCCGACCACCGCGAGGACGATGCCCGCGATGAACAGGACCTTGAGCCAAGCGAATTCCTCGGCTCCGGTGGCCATCGCGTACACGACGGTGAGGGTGGCTCCGATCCCCACCCACACCGCGTAGGCAGTGCCGATCGCAATGTGCTTGACCGCCAGGCCGAGGCCCGCCATGGAGATAGCGAGTGCCACGAGGAACACGACTGTCGGAGCGGTTTCCGAGAACCCGTGGGATTCTCCGAGCGCGGTGGCCCAGATGGCCTCGAACACTCCGGACACGATGAGAACGATCCACGCCATGATCAGCTCACCACCTTGAGACCGATGATCGAGCCGACCAGGAGAACGAGCAGACCGAGGCGGGCGACGGTCGCCTTTTCCTGCCTGGTCACGAACCCCCAGAGCACGGTGAGTACCGCGCCGATACCGGTCCACACCGCGTAGGCGGTGCCAGTCGGCAGCTCTCTCATCGCCCAGGCGAGACCGCCCATGCTGAGCGCGAGAGCTGCGAAGAAAAGAAGTGAGGGGCGTAGCCGCTTAAAACCTTTCGATTCGGAAAGGGCGGCGGCCCATACGGCCTCGAGCATGCCCGAGAACACAAGAATGACCCATGCCATTGGAAGGACTCCTTGGTGGCAGTCTTGTCGCTTTGCGGGTACTGCTCCCTCGTCCGCGAGCCCAATGACCGAGCTCCACGATCCAAAGTAGCGAGGCGCCGGGTCTGCGGCAAACCGGCTGTGCTATTTCTCGATCCGCGCGTGTTCGCGGATCCAGGAATGCATGACGATGCCTGCCGCGACGCCCGCGTTGATGGAGCGTGTGGAGCCGAACTGCGTGATGGAGACCGTGACGTCCGCCGTCATTCGTGCATCCGGGCTTACTCCTGGGCCTTCCTGGCCGAAGAGCAAAACGCATTCGCGCGGCAACTCGACCGTTTCCAGGGGAACGGACCCGGGGACGTTGTCGACCGCGACGACGGCCAATCCCTTGGCACGTGCCCACTCGACCAGTGTCGCGACGTCGGGGTGGTGGCGAATGTGCTGGTAACGGTCGGTGACCATGGCGCCGCGGCGGTTCCAGCGGCGCTTGCCGACGATGTGGACTTCAGCCGCCAGGAACGCATTGGCCGTTCGCACGACGGTGCCGATATTTGCGTCGTGCTCGAAGTTCTCGATGGCGACGTGGAATGGATGTCGCCTCTCGTCGAGGTCGGCGACAATAGCTTCGCGTGTCCAGTATCGGTAGTGGTCGACGACGTTTCGGCGGTCTCCCGCGGCGAGCAGCTCTTGGTCGTAGCGCTTGTCCGTGGGCACAGTCTGTTCCGGGAATTCCTCGGCCCACGGACCGAGCCCGACCTTGCCGTCGCCCCACTCCGTGGGGCCCGGGTCTCCTTCGTTCATTTCTCCGGTTTTCTCTCGATTTAGTCGCCGACCAGCAGCGAGTTCAGCGCGCGAGAAACGCGGGAGGGCGCGAAATGTGCGCCGTGATAGAGAAGCGTCGTCTTGAGTCCGACCGGGTAATGCACCGGCGCAAGCGGGTTGGTCGCAGTTGCAGCAGTGAACACCTTTTTCGCGACGTCTTCAGCAGTGAGGTTGACGCCCTGGCGCGAGGTCCCCGACGTCGAGACGCCGTCGAGCATGGCCGTCTTGACGTAGAGCGGCCAGACCGAACGGACAACGATATCTTCGGCCGCCCATTCCTGGTCGAGAGCTTCGGTGATACCTCGAACCGCGAACTTGGTTGACGAGTAGGTAGCCATTTCCGGTGTTCCGTAAATTGCGGATGCCGAGGCGACGTTGACCATTGCGGACCCAGGCGTGTTCCGGAGTAGGTCGAACGCTGCGCGCGCGCCGAAGTACACGCCCTTGATGTTGACGTCTGCGAGAGCCGAATCCCGAGCGAAACTGGCTTCCATGAACGGCGTGCCGTACAAGATGCCGGCATTGTTGACCAGCACATCGAGACGGTCTCCGGTAGCTTCGGCGAACTGCGCGAGTGCCTTTTCCCAGGACTCCGGAGAGGTCACGTCAATAACGCCGGCTACGTATTCCGGACCCGAAGCCCAGGAAACAGCGTCGGCGTCGATATCGAAGACTCCCACCTTCCAGCCGTTTCGCGCGAAGTATTCAGCGGTCGCCCGCCCGATCCCGCGTCCGGAGCCGGTAATGAATACCGTCGGCTGACCGCCACGGCGCTGTTGCCGAGACCTAAGGCCCAGCTTGCGCGTGAGCACATCGATCGTGGAATTCTTGCCGTCGCTTCCCGAAGTCATGCTGTTTACGTTACCTTGCACCATCTTCAGCGCTTCGCGGGTCGCAGGCTCGTCAGTACGGCGGCTCCTCGATGTAGCCGGCGAGACGCTGCGAAGCTAGAGCATTAACGCCGAGCACACGTGCATGGTCCCGGTTTGGCGCGGCGGCGCGGAACGCTCTCGTTGCCCGACTCCTCCTCTGAGCCCTTGTCTCCCTTGGCTTGAAGTCGCCCGGCCGTGCGCCACCGGCATCCGATACACCGTCACCCAGTACGGACCAGGATGCTCTACTCGGCGAAGATTGCATTCCATGGTTCTGCAGTAGTTCGAGAAGCGCCGACGCTGCAGTGACGATTTCGCGAAGCTGGCTTACTCGGCCCTCTCCTAGCGTGGAGTACTCGAAGTTTCTCGCTTGGCGGCCGACTCCGCGAAGTCCGTTGGGCTCGCTTGTTCCGCTGGTCCCGTGCCCCAGGTCCACCGAGACCGTACCGTCCGCTTCCAGTCGGTATGTGCTGGTCCCGTGCGTCTTGTCGCGGTGATGCCGGCGGCACAGGACAATGAGATTGTCTTCCCGTGTGAGCCCACCGAGCAGCGGGTGATCGTGGTTGAACGGCTTTACGTGGTCGAGGTCGCATTTGTGCGCGGACACATTGCACCCGGGGAACCGGCAGGTTCCGTCACGTGCCACGACCAGCCTTCGCAGGGCTGCGGAGGGTGCGTAGGTTGTTTCCTCTGCGATCTGCTCGACGAGACGAGAGAGGCTGGCGCACAGTTGCGGCAGATCGTTGCTGTCGTCCTCAGCGGCGAACGGGACCACCGTGAGTGTGGCCTTGCGTGCTGCACCCAGAAGCTCGTCCAGCCGCTGGCGCACCGTGGCGCCATTGGAAGTGAACGCGCGGTCGCGCGCTCGTTCCGACCCTAAGTCGGCGAGCAGCGTGACGTGCGGTGTGCAGCAGTGTGCGCCGACCGGAGTCGTGTCGCCGATTGGTCGCTTATCGATACCGGTAACCATCTGGACCAGCGCGTCCGCTCGCCGCTGGCTCACGTTCCTCTCCTCCCCTTCGATCTGCGACCACTGAGCGGCAAGCCCGTCGACGGCACTCCAGACCGCCTCCGCGTCCACGGTGGGCAAGTTCGCCTCAACCACCGTCTCGGCGGAATTGGGCGACCAGGTGCTGACGCGACGACCCCGCTGTGCTTCCTTATCGTCTGAACGAAGTGCGTCGGGGTCGACGTTGTGGATGATGTGATGCAACCGCTTGGTCATACCCGCGGACCAACGCGCGCAGCGCCCCTTCTTCACGGCGATATCCAAGATCCTGGCCTCGATTTCCGCTCGAAGCATTGGATCGGTGACGTGCTTGAGCTCATTGCCGATCCGCGTGGCAATCTCAGCGGTGATCTCTCCTCGCATCATGGCGTTCCACACATGGGTACAGCGGTGCACGAGAATCGCATTGAGAAGCAGCTTGTTCGCCCGATACTTCGTGACATTGTGCTCGACGGCGATCTGGTCGGACGCCACGGTTTCGGGGTCGATTTTCGAGTACTCCTCGTTGCTCTGCGGCGGATCATCCCGCATCGCGTCCTCGAACCGTGCCTCAGCCTCCCGAAGGATATTCATCGCTTGTTGCATTGAGGCTCCTTCGGCGGAGCTCGCCACGACATTGAATACGTCGGCCCGTTCTTTGCCGTCCTCGAGATGCGCAGAAAGCGTGAGAACGCACCTCACCGTGTGTTGAATCGCCTCGGCAACCTCGGAGTTTTTCAATCCCTCATTTTCGATTTTGAACCGAACGATATCTATTGCATCAACAATATGTTCGATCGCTTCTCGCTCATCGGAAGCGTCGTCTCGATGACTATGGCGTTCGACCGGACCAACGTTTTTGAACTGGTCAGATCGTTTATTTCGGGAGAAACTGGCTTTGCATGTACACCCATGTAGATTCCTTGTTTAACCAAAGCGGCTAACCTACTGGAATAACAGTAGCGCGACTGTTCGACTAGTGGGGTACGCTACTTGATAAAGTTTTGGGCACAATGAGCAGCAGAAGGAGTGCAAAAGTGCCGCATAGAAAATGCGAAGTGAGAGAGGAAGTGCGCGAGGCGATCTAGTGTCGCGCGTTCAGCGCGCGGACGAGCCCCGACTGGGTAAGCAGCTGGCCGCTGCCGTAGAGATCCATCACCGCAACGCTGAGGGCGCGGCGCATAATAGAGCCGTCCTGGGTGGCGAGCCGCACGGCGATCAGTGCATCGGACACCGCCCACACCACCGAACCCACGGCGATCGTGCGCGCAGCGTCCGTGTCCCAATCGTCGCGACCAACGGTGGAAACTCCGCGACTCACATACTCGAGAAGAAGGGCGGCATAAGCGCCCTGCACGAGCTGGTGGATCGTGGCTTTCCTGGCCATTGCACTCAGTCCGAGGCCCACGCCCGCGCCGAGTACCACGTTGATCGCTGTCGCCCGCGGGTTCCAGCGCACGCCTCGGCTCTCATAAAGGGCAATTCCGGCAGCATGGCCGGCGGCGAAGACAATGGCACCGGGGGTCAGCGACTCGAACCGGCCCTTATCGGTTTCGCGCAGCAGGACGATGTCGCCGGCGGCATGGAAAGCGCCCATCGCGGCGAAGAGCCCGGTTTCGAGGGGCGCCCAGCCACGCGAGCGGAGGAGGCTGTGCGCCGTCAGACTTGGCAGTATGAGCGGTTTTGCCACGAGAT
>NZ_DYXM01000055.1 GCF_020742175.1 Dietzia timorensis | reverse complement strand
CGGCGGGAAGAGAACGTGTCCGTCATCGACCTCAAAGTCAATCCCGAGCTGCTCCGCTCGGTGCCCTCCAACGCGACCGTCCACATCGGTTCGAACACGGTATTCGGGGCCAAGGGCGTCACATTCGAGATCCCGGAAAATCCTTCGCCCACCCCGATGGAGCGCGACACCGTCATCGGCGAAGCCACCGTCACCACCGAGGTGAATTCGATGTTTGAGCAGCTCACCAACTTGCTCCAATCGATCCGACCCGACCAGCTCAACGCGACCCTCGGCGCGGTGTCGAACGGTCTGTCCGGGCGCGGCGAAACGCTGGGCGACACCATTCACGATCTCAACCAGTCGCTTCAGGCGCTCAACCCACACCTCGATACCCTCGAGCGCGATCTCGACAAGTCCGCGGAGGTGTCCGATATCTACGCGGATGCGAGCGACGACCTCATGCGGCTGCTCGATTCCGGTACGGATGTCGGCCAGACCGTCGTCCAGCGTCAGCAGCAGTTCGAGGCGCTCCTGGCCAATGCGATCGGGACGGCAGACTCCGGAAACGTACTTCTGCGCGAGAACGGCGACGACATCATCAAGACCCTCCGCGACCTGCGCGCCACGACGTCGCTGGTTGCCGAGTACTCGCCGGCACTCAGTTGTATGATCATCGGCCTCAACCAGGGCGTAGAGGAGCACGAGCAGGTATTCGGCGGGAAGAACCAGCCCGGGCTTGTGTTCAAGGCAGGCTTCCAGCAGGGCGCGAAGCCCTACGAGTATCCGAAGGATCTGCCGAAGGTCAACGCCTCGACGGGCCCGCGGTGCCACGGCATGCCCAACATGGAGCCCGGAACAAAGGCAGATTTCCTCGTCAGCGACACCGGCTCCAATGTCATGGAAGGCCAGCCCAATTCGTTCCGCGATCCGGTCGGGCCGCTCATCGGGCCGGCAGTGACCCCCGAGCCGGGAAAGCCCGCGCCACCCGCGATCTTGCAGCTCATGCTCGGCCAGACCAAGCAATACAGCAGCGAGGAAGAACTCAACGCGGCGGCAGGCACCCCTGCGCCGGCCCCCGCTGCTGACCCGGCGCCCGAACCAGCCCCAGCCGAAGGAGGTGAACGATGAGCAAGTCCTCAAGCTCCCGCGCACCCGTGGTGCCCCTCGCGATCTTCACCATCGTCATGCTCGTCGTTCTCGCCGGTCTGTTCGTGGTGTTCAGCGAGTACCGCTCCGGCTCCTCGGTGGGATACAAGGCGACATTCAAGGACGTCTCCCAGCTCGAAAAGGGCGATAAAGTGCGCATCGCGGGCGTCGAAGTAGGCCGCATCAAGGGCATCGACCTCGTCGACGGGAATCTCGCTCAGGTCGACTTCTCGGTCGATTCGGACCAGATCGTCTACACCGATTCCGTGGCTCAGGTTCGCTACGAGAACCTCACCGGCGACCGGTACATGGAACTCGCCCATGACGGCGGAGGCAAGGAAACTCTCGAAGAGGACGGCACCCTCCCGCTCGCACAAACCCAGCCTGCACTCGATCTCGATGCGCTGCTCGGCGGCTTCCGGCCGCTACTTCGGGCCCTCAACCCGGACGAGGTCAACCAGCTCACCGAGGCCATCATCTCGGTGTTCCAGGGCGAGAGCGGTAACGTTCAGCAGCTCCTCGCGGCCACCAGCTCCCTGACCAGTACCCTCGCCAACCGCGACGAACTCATCGGTTCGGTCATCGACAACCTCAACATCGTCCTCGGCACCGTGGCCGAGAACAGCGGCAATGTCGACCGAATGGTCGACGACCTGCAACAGCTCATCTCCGGGCTGTCGAAGGATTCCGAACCCATCGCGCAATCGGTCGAACGAATCGCGGGGGCCGGACAGTCGATGTCCGATCTCATTGCCGACGTGCGTCCCCCACTCAAGGAGGACATCGCCCAGGCCGACCGTGTCGCGGGCCTTCTCAACGACGACGAGGAATACGTCGACACTGTGCTCGAGCGCCTTCCCTCGGACTTCGAGAAGATGTCCCGCCTGGGTACCTACGGTGGTTTCTTCAACTTCTATCTCTGTGGTGTCATCGGACGATTCACCGCACCGGACGGCACGACGAAGTTCATGCCGCAGTTCGAGCAGACGACGGGGAGGTGTTCGATGTGATGGCAGCGAAAAAGGACTCCGGCGCGGCCGAGAACCACGAGATTCACAAGGTTCGGAAGGCGCCTAAGGGCGGTCGTCGTTTCCGCGATCGCGACCCCCGCTGGATAGGCATCCTCGGTGTCGCCATCTGCGCACTGCTCATCTTCGTCTCGACGACATACAACAAGGTCGGCTGGATCATGGGCACCCACGACGCGACTGCCTATGTTGCCGACGCCGCCGGGCTCAAGAGTGGCGACGAGGTCCATGTCGCAGGAATGCGGGTGGGCACGGTTCGAGACCTGAAGATCGAGAGCGGTGCCGTGCGCGTTGACTTCGACATCGACCGCGACGTCGAGCTCGGCGCCGACACCCGCGCGCAGATCAAGACCGAATCCCTCCTCGGCCGCCGCGCGCTCGCGGTGTTCTCCGGCGGAAGCGGCGAGTTGCCAGATCGGACCATCCCGCTCGATCGCACGTCGACCCCGTACGCGCTTACCGATGCGCTCGGCGACGTGTCGAAGACAGTGGAAGAACTCGATACCGACCAGGTCAGCGAGGCGCTCGACCAGATCTCCGAGACCATGGACGCGGCAGGACCCGAAGTTCGCGGCGCGCTCGACGGGATAACCCGTCTGTCGCGCACCCTCAACGACCGGGACGAAGAACTCAAGGAGCTGCTGCGCAAGGCAAGTGAGGCCACCGACGTCCTCGGTAAACGTTCCGATCAGTTTTCGCAGCTCATCGCCGATGGAAACACGCTGTTCACCGCCCTTGACGAGCGAAAGCGCGCGCTGTCGGATCTGATCCGCAACGTCGACGCCCTCGCTATCCAACTGTCCGGCCTCGTGCAGGACAATGAGGCACAGCTAGGCCCGGCGCTCGACAAGGTCGAGAAGGTGTCCGACCAACTCATCCGTAATAAGGACAACATTGATCTGGGACTGCGCCGGATGGGACCGTACTCGACCGCGCTGGGCGAGGCAGTCGCCTCGGGGCCCTGGTTCAACGCCTATATCTCGAACCTGAGCCTGCCGCACTACACCCAGTCGCTGTTCCACGATCTCGCGCCGGCACTCGACCCCAACACCGGTCCGCAGCCTCCGCTGGAACGTGAACCGACGATGCCGGGAGCTCCAGAACTCAACATTCTCGACGAGTTCCCGGGCTGGGGAGAGGGGCGAACGCCATGAAGTCGATAGGAAAAGCAGCGAAGTTCATCGCCCTGCTCGCGATAATCGCGCTCGTCGTCGCCGGCGCGTGGTGGTTGTGGAACCGCTCGGAATCCAAAACGATCACCGCGGAATTCGCGTCCACGAAGGGCGTATACCCGGGCGATTCCGTGCGCATGCTCGGCGTCGACATCGGGGCGATCACCGACATCAAGGGCGAGGACGGCAAATCCAAGGTCACCATGCGGATCGACGACGATCAGCCTGTCCCCGCGGACGCCGACGCGGTGCTCGTCGCTCAGTCACTCGTGGCGGAGCGTTTCATTCAGCTCACACCCGCGTATGACGGCGGAGAGCAGATCCAAGATGGCGCCGTCATTCCGACGGACAAGACGGCGATCCCCGTGGAGTGGGATGAGATCAAGAACGAGCTCATGTCGCTCTCCACGGCGCTGGGCCCCACAGACGACAACCCCAAGGGAGCGCTGTCGGATTTCGTCGACGCCTCAGACGAAATGTTCGACGGTAACGGTCAGCGGGCGCGCCGCACCCTCGAAGAGCTTTCCTCGACCATGGAGACGCTGAGCCAGGGTCGCACCGACCTGTTCTCGACGGTGCAGAACCTGCAGCTGTTCGTCAGCGCACTGTCCAACAGCGAGGATCAGATCGTAGCGTTCTCCGGTCGGCTCGCCTCGGTCACGGACGTACTTAACGAATCGACCGGCGACCTCGACAATGCACTCGTGGACCTCGATGTCGCGATTCAGGACGTCGACAGGTTCCTCGGCAATAACTCGGACAAGATCACCCGCGGAGTCGACAAACTCGGCCAGGCGACGAACGTCCTTCGCGACCGGCGCGAGGAGGTCGAGAACCTCCTCCACGTGGGACCGACGGCGATGTCCAACTTCTACAACATCTATCACCCCTACCAGGGCACGCTCAACGGTGTGCTGGCGCCGCAGTGGCTGTCGAATCCCATGCAGTTCGTGTGCGGCGCGATCCAGGCTGTCGCGAATAACACCGCCCAGGGCGATGCGCAGCTGTGCCAGTCGTATCTCGCTCCGATGCTCAACCAGATGGCGATGAACTACCCGGACGTCAAACTCGCGACTCCGCGCACACCAACGGCCGCCGCCGACCAGATCGAGAACGGCCAGAAGCCCGGCACCCAGACCCCGCCGGGCGTGCAGCCGCCCTCGGACTCGCCCACGGCGCGAGGTACTGACGTCGAAGCAGGCGCAGACCTGACTTCTCTACTCTCACCCGGAGGTGGACGATGACGCGCCGACCACGTTCAACCGGCCGGCAGCCGAAGCCGCGCCCCGCAATCAAGCGGGCGGTGCAGGCGGGTGCGCTCACGACGTCCGCCGTCATCGTGCTGGGTGGTTGCAGTTGGCAGGGGCTGAACTCTGTGCCGCTTCCCGGCGCCGCTGGGCGCGGGGACGGTGCGTTCGAAGTCACCGTCCACATGCCGGATGTGACGACGCTGACTCGGAACTCCCCGGTGCGGATCGGGGATGTCGAAGTCGGTTCGATCTCCGATATCGTCGCTCGCGATTACGAGGCGGTGCTCACGCTTTCGCTCGACAAGGAGGTGAAGATGCCCGCGAATACCTGGGCGAAGGTCGGTCAGACGTCCCTCCTTGGCTCTCAGCACCTCGAGCTCACCCCGCCGCCTGAGGAGAAGCCGACAGGTGAGCTCAAGGGCGGCGACGTCATCCCCATTGAACGGGCGGGAACGTACCCGACGACCGAGCAGACCCTGGCGGCTTTGTCCGTGGTGCTCTCGGGTGGCGGGCTGCAGCAGATCGAGGACATCGCGCACGAACTCAACGCAGCCCTCGACGACGGCCGGGTCACCGACGCGAAAGCGGTGATCGGCGAGCTCAACGACACGGTATCCACGCTTGATAGCCAGCGCGACTCGATCGTGCAGGCGATCGAGGGGCTCGATCGGCTCTCGGGCACCGTCGCCGAGCAGAACGACACTCTCGGGAAGGCGCTCACCCAGATGCCCGCCGCGACGACACTGCTGCGCGAACAACGCGACCAGCTCTCCGGCGCGCTGGTGGGGCTCGGCGACCTCGGCGCACGCGCGACGACCGTCGCGAACCTCGCCGGCCCTGATCTCGTGGAGAACCTCAACAACCTCGCACCAACGCTCAACCAGCTCGCCAATACCGGCAGGAACCTCACGCGGGTGCTCAATATTCTGATCACCTTCCCGTTCCCGCAGAACGGCATGGACAACTTCCTCAAGGGCGACTTCGCCAACCTGTACATCGATGCGGACCTCACAGGCGACAGAATGGCCGAAACCTTCTTCCTGGGCACAGATTGGGGCGATCGCATGGCGGGCCTAGAAGGGGTCGTCGGTCTCGCGCCGGCACCGATGTCGAGCGCCGACCCATACGCCATGGAGGTGCCTGAGGGGCAGCAACACTACAACGGGGACGGAGACGACCCGGCGGCCCCCGGCGGCGCACCCGCCGACGCACCTGCGCCCGCACCCGCACCCGGACCCGGTGGAGGTGGTCAGCCATGATGTCCAAACAGGTGAAGTGGCAGCTGGTCTTCTTCGCGATTATTACCGTGATCGGGCTGACGGCGATGTCCGTCGTCTACCTCAAGTTGCCGCAGCGATTCGGTTTCGA
>NZ_DYXM01000054.1 GCF_020742175.1 Dietzia timorensis | reverse complement strand
CGCGCCGTCCACTCCCCCGCCGCCGAGCAGCGAGGAGTTCGCCGCGTTGACGATCGCGTCGGCGCGGAATTCGGTGATGTCTCCGGACAGGACTCGGATGCTCATGGCGCCACGCTACGCGCACCGAGAGGGAGGTTTCGAGCGGTTACGCGCGGGTGCTCAGTGCGATTCGCGCGGCGCGGTGCCCCTGCACGCCACCGATAGCGAGGCCGATAAGCATGAGTGCCACCGCGAAGATCGCCGCGACGATCACGCCGATCTCGCTGAGCCCGATCACCGCGATCGGCAGAATCATCGCTAGCAGCCCGGCGACCGCGCCGATCGTTATCGCGGGCCCACCTGCGGAATGAGCCACGTACCAGGCCTTATCGTTGACGAGGGTGAGGTCGGTGCGGATTCCGACGAGCTTATTGCGCCGCAACGAGCCATTCGCCCCGAGGTAGCCGACGACCGCGACGGACACGTTCGACAGCGCCACCAGCGCGAGTACGAATATCGCCCAGATCTCCATTGCGGACCGTCTCCTCCTAGCGCGAACGGATCCTCATTCCACCTTTATTGTCCCAGCTTTATGACGTCGGACGTACCCGATCGCCCGGCCCACCTCCATTTGCGCGTGCCGCGGGATCCCTCCGCTACAGGCGACGGTCGGTGAGCCAGCCCGGCAGAATCCCGCCGTGCACCGGGGCCACGGGCAGGCAGCGGATCTTGTGGCCGGCACCCGGATCGAGCGCGTCGAGCACGTAGTCGACCGCGCGCGGATCCGAGGGCAGGGCGGCGTGGTCGACGAAGTCGAGCATGCACCCCTGCTGCAACACGATGTTCCGGACCGAATACCCGCCGCCCTGCGGCGGCTCGACCAGCGAGGTCGTGTGGGGCCAGACGAACTCGTCGAAACGCGTCGCGACGTTCGTGTACTCGACGCCCCGCGCGTAGGGAGTGCCGTCTGGATCCCAGAGATCATTGAGAAACTTCGAACCGCGCACGAGGCTTTCACCTGCGAGGAATGCCCCGGCGACGAGCTGACGGAGCCGCATCGACGTCAGCATGCGTTCGAGCCTTGCCGAGCCGACGCCGTGCCACGGAGACGCGAGGCTAACTACCTTGCGTACCTTGCCCGGGCGAGCGTGCTTGGCGATCGCCCCGGCGACAACGCAGCCTTGTGAATGTCCGACGAGGTCGACCTGTTCGGCGCCGGTCGATGCGAGCACCTTGTCGACGAATCCGGCGACCTCGGGGACGGAGTTCTCCGCGATATCTCGCAGCCCGCCGAGTTCGGACATCGGGAACTTGGCGTCCGGCAGCGCGCCGTAGGTGATGGTGAACACGGAGAATCCGCGATTGATCAGGTACGGCGCGAGCGTGTACCAGTTCGTCGTACCGCTGCCAGCGGTGCCGTGGATGAGCACGACCGGGACGGGGCGTTCCTCGGACGGCCTCTCGTTCCACTTATTGACGCCGGGCAGCTGGTGCCCCGGGAAGCGGATCGCGAACTCGGCGCCGGCCAGGAAGCTGTACGACACGTGCGGCTTGCGCGCGGAGGAGGGCACGAGGGATTCCTTGGGGTCGGCGGGTTCGGGGGTACTCGCGCCACATTCAACCCGACATTGCCGCCCAATTTGTCCACTTGGCGCGGAGATTCGCGAACTCGCCGACCCCTACGATCGCGCGATCTACTCGCGGCCGCCGCTGATCCACTCGGGATTGGGGACGATGTTGCGGCCGCCGGTGACCGCTCTGGCGATGCCGTCGAGGGCGTCGATGTGAGCTTCGGTGAGCGAGACTTCCACGCAGCCGAGGTTCTCGATCATCCGCGAGGACTTTCGTGATCCCGGGATGGGAACGACCGTGAGCCCGTACTGCTCTCCCTTCGCGCGAAGCCAGGCCAGAACGACCTGCGCGTGTGAGGCTCCGGTCTCTGCGGCGACGTCGGCCAGCGCGGTGAGCGCCTTCTGATTGTCGTCCCACCCGGCACCCATGCGTGCCGTGTGGCTGCGGAAATCGCCGGCTACCTGCTCCTTGGTGAGCGTGCCGGTGAGGAATCCGCGTCCGAGCGGGCTGTAGGGGACGAAGCCGACGCCGAGTTCCGCGCATGCAGGAACGACGTGGTCCTCGACGTCTCGGGACCACAGACTCCACTCGCTCTGTACTGCGGTGATCGGGCTGGTTGCGTGGGCGCGACGAAGTTCGTCCGACGTCACTTCTGATAGTCCGAGGTGGCGGACTTTGCCGGTGTCCACGAGCTGGGCCATCGCGCCGACGGTCTCTTCAATGGGGACGTTCGGGTCGGGGCGGTGCAGGTAGTAGAGGTCGATGGTGTCGACGCCGAGCCGGCGAAGCGATGCCTCCGCCGCGGAACGGACGTACTCGGGGCGGCCGTCGACGCCGCTCTTGCCTGGTTTCGCGCCCTCGCCGGCCGACAACGGAACGCCGGTGATGCCGAACTTGCTCGCAAGTTGCACGTCAGCGCGCCGCTTGGCGAGCAGGGGCGCGAGCATTTCCTCGTTCGTACCCGCCGGCCCCTCGGTTCCGGGTCGCGGTTCGCCGTAGATGTCGGCGGTATCGATGAAGGTAATTCCGGCGTCGATTGCCTGGTCGATGACGTCGCGGGCCGCTTCGCTGGTGAGGCCGCCGCCGTAGACGTGCGAAAGGGCCATGCCGCCGTAGCCGATCGGCGAGACGTCGAGGTCCGCGTTAGTGGACAGGCGGACTTTGTCGGGTGTGGTCATGAGGGCTCCTTGCGTGTCGGGGCGTTGAGCACCGCGTTGAGGTCGGGCAGGGCGGAGTCGAGGTCCGGGATTGAAGTGCTCGGCGGACATTGCCCGTCGAGCTCGCCGCCATAGGTCGCGATTTTGTAGTCGGTGGCGGCGAGCGCGGCGCGCAGCTCGCGGAGCTGGTCGACGATTCCGTCGCGGTGCGCTTGCATGAGGGCGAGCCGTTCGGGAACCGTGCTCTCGCCCTCGGCGACCAGTTCGATATAGCGGGTGAGGGCGGCCATCGACATCCCCGAGGCGCGCATGCGGCGCAGGAATTCGAGGCGCCGCATTTCGGGTTCGCCGTAGCAGCGGTTGCCGGCGGAGTCTCGTGGCACCGCGAGCAGGCCCGCGCGTTCGTAGTAGCGGATGGTGTGGGCGCTCATGGCGAGGAGTTCCGCCGCCTGCGCGACGGCGAATGTGTCCTGGCCAGTGGAGGGTTTGTGCTCGGCTCGACGCTTGATCGTCTCGGTCATGGACACGACAGTAGGCCTTTGAGTGCGCTCTAAGGCAAGGGATTTCGGGAAGTAATACCGTTCGATTCGATGCGAGGTTCGCTAGAGCGTGCCGGTGTCGAGCAGGGAGACGCCCGCATGCTGGAAGTCCTTGGTGTTGCGGGTGACGAGGGTAAGGTCGTGCACCAGCGCAGTGGCTGCGATGAGCGCATCCATTTCAGGCATCGGGTCGGGAACGTGCAGTTGGGCCGCACTACGTGCGACCTGATCATCTATGGTGAGGATTGAACCAGCGAAAGCGGGTTTGACCTGCGACATCAACCACGCACGCAGGTGCTCACCCGCAGCGGGGTCTCTGCGCTCGACCCGCAAAATGCCTCGCTCAATTTCCAACAGCACGACGACACTGATCGCCAAGTCAGCCCGAGGCTGCGCGCTTATCCAGGCGTTGAGCCCGGGACGATTCTGCTTTCGCGCATCGCTGACGACATTGGTATCAAGCAAATACTTCACAGATCGAACGCACGCTCGGACTCGATGCGGCGCTCTGGCAGGTCGAGGTCGACGTCGACATTCTGACCCCTCCAGAGAAAGTCACCCATCAGCTCCCGTTGGCCCGAAAGCCGATCGAACTCCTCGGCCGTGAGCAACACATGCGAGGGCCGCCCATGGTCGGTGATCGTGACCGGACCGTGCTCGGCGGCGCGTTTGGCTGCCGAAACATCGCGGTTAAATTCGCGACTAGTAACGCTGGTGTGCATGACCGCCCCCTTGGATATGTACCTACAGTAGGTACTGTATACCAAACTGCGGAATCTGGGTAGCTCCTACGCCACGGAGGGCCAGGGGTTCACGGTGCATCCCTGCAGGCCGAGCGTCTGCTGCTGCATGAGCGG
>NZ_DYXM01000053.1 GCF_020742175.1 Dietzia timorensis | reverse complement strand
GATGCGGCGCCGTTCTACCCGGCGGGCTGGTTCTGGATCGGCGGACGCTTCGCAGACCTCGTCGGCGTGCCCGCGTGGGAGTTCTACAAGCCCTTCGCGATCTTCACCATGGCGCTCGCGGCCTCGTTCGCGTTCCTCGCGTGGCGCGCGCTCGCGGGCTCGCGCATCGCCGTGCCGCTCGCGCTGTCGACCGCCGCGGTCGGCCTCGTGCTCGCCGCGTACGAGCCCTACTCCTGGCTGTTCATCGCGTTGCTGCCCGCGGTCGCGGTGTGGGCGCAACGCATCGCCGAGCCGCGCTATCTCGCCTACACCGGCGTATTCCTCGGTCTCGCCGCCATTACCTACACGCTTATCGCCGCCATCGGCGTGGTTATCGTGACGGCGGGCTCCGCGATTTACTTCGCCCGCACCCCTCGCGATGGGCGCGGGACGCGACTGCGCGTCGTGGGGTCATGGGTGGCGGCCGGAATCGTGTCTGCGCTGATCGCGCTGCTGTTCTGGACGCCGTACCTGCTGGCGGTGCTGCGCGGCGACGGCCACGAGCGCTCGGTGGCCACCGATTTCGCGCCCGAGGACGCGGCGCAATGGCCGCTGCCGATGCTCTCGGGCACCGGTCTCGTGCTGATGAGCATCGCCGGGCTGGTGTGGCTCGCGTGGACAGTCGGCGGCGCTGTCCGCGGGCGCGGGGAGGGCGCGGGCGCTTCGTCCCCGGAAATCGTCCGGATCGCGTTCGCCTTGGCGATCATGGTGCTCGCCGGCTATGCCTGGTTCGCGCTGTCCGGGCTGCGCGCGATCACCGGTTCGACGCTCCTGCCGTTCCGGCTCACGCCGGTGATCACCCTCGCATTCGCCTGCGCCGGGGTGTTCGCGCTGCGCGAGGCCTGGCGGCGTGCGCGCGCCTGGGCAGAGGCGAACGACCGCGGGCCGCAGGTGGCAGCCCTCGCCGTCGCGCTCGGCGCGGTGTTCGTCGTGCACGCCGCGCAATCGGTGTCCGAGGAGGATGCGGAGTTCTCCGACAAAGCCCGCTCCGCGCCGGGGGAACCGACGGCCGTGGTGGAGGCGATCTCCGACGTCACTGGCGGGGCCGAACCACAGGACCTTGTGGTGCTCAGCGACGACACGAGTCTGTACATGTTCCACCCGTACTGGGCATTCCAGGCGCCCGCCGCCGCGTATGCGGCGCCGACCGGCGAGTACGAGAAGCGCAACGGGCTGATCGAGGGGTGGTCGAAGGCGACCAGCGGACGGGAACTTGCCGGCGCGCTGCACGGCGGGGAGTTCCCGGGGCCCGACGTACTCGTTCTGACCCCGGAAAAGGGGTCGGATGGCGAAGTGTGGACGTACGACGAGGTCGTCAACACGATGCCGCTCAAGGGCAACATTCGCCAGGTGCCGATCGAGTTCGACCCCGAGATTTTTGCTGACGAGTCGATGTTTCACGTTGAACACGCGGGCGGGCGTGTCGTGATCGGGGTGCGCTAGCAGGCTGCCTCTGGCTTCGGCTGGCGCCGGATTCTCGTCGCCTGCCGTAGAACGCATGAATAGTCACCTTTCACCCACGCCGTGACACGACGGTTTGTGTACCGACCGCGCGGTTTATTGCGGTCGGCTGTGGGCGCAGCCCCCGGCTGATGAGGATCGGGCGACTTTGGCCCCGGCCCGGCCTTCGAGGCCGGCGCGGTCGCGCCGAAGCTCACAGAAATCCCCCAGCCCGCGCCAGGGAACGCACCAGCGAAGCGCAATAAGTTCTTATCTCATGGCGGCCGCCGGCCCCTCGTCCACTGCCCAGGGCGAAACGGGCCCCGACCACGAAGAGAAAGAGGCCCCTCATGGCATCGCTGTTTTCCCGCACGAAGCGCACGCACAAATCCGCCGAAACGAATCCGGCGGACAACTCCCGCACCCTCCGCCCCTATCCCGCCGCGAACGAACACCCGGCACCGGCCGCCGTCGCCGACAAGCGAACCTACGAGGGTCGCCCTCTCGACCGACCCGGGGAGGACATCGAGGATCAGGGCCTCGCGTTCGATGTCGCAACGCTGCTCGGGCGCCGCAAGTTTCTCGGAGCCCTCGGGCTAGGGGCCGGCGCCGTCGCGCTCGCCGCGTGCTCGCCCGGTTCCTCGGGATCCTCCGCCTCGGCGAGTTCGTCAAGTGCATCGGCCACGGGTGTCGCCGACACCACCTACACCGAGATACCCACCGAGACAGCGGGTCCTTACCCCGGCGACGGCTCGAACGGCCCCGACGTCCTCGACATGACTGGCGTCGAGCGTAGCGACATCCGCTCCTCGATCGGGGGCGGCGCGACGGCCGAGGGCGTGCATATCACGCTCGAGCTCAACATCATCGACATCGCCGGCGGGAACGTGCCGTTCACCGGCGCCGCCGTCTACGTTTGGCACTGCGACGCCGAGGGGAACTACTCGATGTACGGCGACGGCATCGAGGACGAAACGTATCTACGCGGCGTGCAGATTGCCGGAGATGACGGCGTGGTGAGGTTCACCTCGATCATGCCCGGCTGCT
>NZ_DYXM01000052.1 GCF_020742175.1 Dietzia timorensis | reverse complement strand
CGAGGGCATGATCATGGCGGCGCCAAGAGCCTGAACGGCACGAGCAGCGATGAGCAGTGCCGCTCCCGATGCCATCGCCGCAAGCACACTGCCACCGATGAACACGAGAAGTCCCGCAATGAACAGACGCTTTCGGCCGAACGCATCCGCGAGCTTTCCCGACGATAACAAGAGCGCGGCGAGTACGACCGCGTAGAGGCTATTCACCCACTGCGCCTCGGCGAACTCGAGACCGAGATCGCCGATGATATCCGGTAGCGCGACACCGACAATGGTTCCGTCGAGCACGATCAGCCCAAGCCCGATCGAAAGAACGGCAAGGCCCAGCCAGTCTCTGCGAGACGGCGCACGTTCGTCGCTTACGCGGACAACTTCGGTGTTCATTTCATCTCCAGCGCGGTGGCTCCCGGCCTCGCCGGGCGGTTTCTACTACAACGTCGATTACATCGCGTCTGGACGCATCACACATCGGCCACACCGACGAAACCCGGGTCAATCTTTCGGCTGATTTATCGAGAACTACCAGGCGCTCTGCCAGGCGTTCAGCCGCGAACCCAACGGACGTGACGCGCTTTCCAGTCGGCAAGGATGTTGTCTACACCGGGATGGCCGGGAACCTCAACGAGGATGTCGGCATTGCGTCGGCCGCTCCCATAATCACCACCGCGCCAGCGTTCGGGCTGGAATTCGGCGACGGTCTGCCCACGTGTAAGGCGGTCAGACGTGGCCACGTCGATCCGGGCGGGGGACCAGCGGCCCAGTGCGGGCTGGAGCGCGAGTGCCGTGGCGATCGGGTCATGAACCTTCGCGCAATACCCTTCACCAACCGCGTCGTGGAACTCGAAATAGAAGCGCAGAGCCGCGGCCAGAGCACGGGTTACCGGCGCACCTCGGGTAGCGGAGAGAACCTCGGTGACATCTGCCGGCGAAATGACAGCCGAATCGGTGACGTTCTGTCCGCACCATCGCGGCACCACGGCACTGCCTGCGAATCGCTCGCACACGCGCTGAGCGGCCTCCGGATCGAAGTGCGAATTCCACTCCGCTACAGCTGTAGTGTTGCCGGGATGCCCGCAGAAGGTGCCGCCCATGATCGTCAGACTCGCCAATCTATCGGGGATGCCGCCGTCGAGATCCAGAGCCGCGGCCAGCGTGCTCAGCGGACCGATAACCACGGCGTGCAGCTCGCCTTCGTGGCGAATGCTCAATTCGCTCCACGCTCGCGCACCGTGCATGGATGACGCCGTGCCTTCTGTCCGCGCCAGGGGAGCGTATCCGCGACCGTGTTCGCCGTGGGTTTCCGGCGTGAAGTCGTGCGCGACCTCGATCGGACCAGCCGCACCTTTGAACACCGGGGTCTGATCGGCGCGTGAGCACTCCCGGTCTCGATCGGTGCGTTCGCCGAGTTCGAGCCACGACAAGGCCGAGGACACGCAGTCGTCGACACTCGCATTGCCCGCCGTGGCGATCAGTCCGGCGATATCGATCTCGCCGAATGCCCTGCGTGCGAGAAGGTCGACGATCGCCATCGCATCGTCGATCCCGGGATCGCAGTCAAGGAGGACAACCTTTTTGCCCGCGTGCTGAGTTGCCGAGCCCGCCTCAGTCACCACGGGTACGACTCGAAATCCTTGAGGAACACTCCGTAGACGTCCTCGCCGGCCTCTCCGCGCACGATCGGATCGACGACCCGTGCCGCACCGTCGACCAAATCCAAGGGAGCCCGAAAGCCTTCCGAGGCGAGTCTGGTCTTTGTCGAGTGTGGGCGTTCGTCGGTGATCCACCCGGTGTCCACCGCAGTCATGAGGATGCCGCGTTCGTAGAGTTCGGCCGCGCTCGTTCGGGTCAGCATGTTCAGGCCCGCCTTCGCCATGTTGGTGTGAGGGTGCCCGGCTCCCTTGTACCGACGCGAGAAAACCCCCTCCATCGCAGAGACGTTGACGACATACTTACGCCGGGCCTTCGAGGCTTCAAGGGCCGGTCGCAGCCGGGACAAAAGTATGAACGGTGCCACGGCATTGCAGAGTTGGACCTCAAGCATTTCCAGCGGGGCGATCTGCTCCACCGTCTGGACCCACGAGTTCGAATCCACGAGGTCCGGCAGCAGCCCACCGGCGTCGACCGCAGTTCCCGCGGCGATGCGTTCGAGAGAAGCCGATCCTGCCCTCAGAGCGTCGCCGGCGACTCGTTGCGCGTTCGAGGCTGCAAGAGGAGAAGTGTTCTCCAACGTCGACAACGTGTCTCCGGCCGCCGCTAGCGATGCCGGATGGGCCTGGCTCGTGCGCCCCATCGACACCATCGCCACGTTCTCGGCCTTGCCGGACAGGGGGACGGACTCTCCGTCCACGAGACCCGAATAGGCGCCGGGGGAGCGGCGGACCGTTTGTGCAGCATTGTTAATGAGCATGTCGAGCGGCCCGGCCGCCGCCACTTCGTCGGCGACCGCCGTCACCTGTGCCGGGTCGCGAAGGTCGACGCCCACGATGGTGAGCCGACTACCCCAGTCGTCATAGTCGTCCATCAGCGAGAATCGTCGCGCCGCGTCTCGGGGAAAACGCGTCGTGATGGTAAGAGCTGCACCCGCGCGAAGAAGCATCAGCGCGATGTACATGCCGATCTTTGCGCGTCCACCGGTGAGTAGCGCCCGCTTTCCGCGTAGGTCCATCTTCGGGTCCCGCTTTGCCCTGTTCAAAGCGGCACACTGCGGGCATAGCTGGTGGTAGAAAGCGTCGACCTGGGTATACGGCGCTTTACAAATGTAGCAATCCTGTGGACGCTGCAAGTGTCCCGCGATTTCGCCGGGAACGTCGGACACGAGGCGAATTCCGGCGGTCTCGTCGTCGATACGTCCAGACGAGCCGGTAGCAGTCCGCTCGAGGACTTCTTGGTCGGCCTTTTGACGACTCTGTCGCGCGGCCGCGCGACGCTGT
>NZ_DYXM01000051.1 GCF_020742175.1 Dietzia timorensis | reverse complement strand
GGTCGCCCATGTGCCCGCCGCGCTCGCGCTCCGGCAGCGGCCGGGCGTCCCCGGGGTGCGGTCGACCTTCGGCACGTCGACCGAGCTACTCAACGTGCTGCGGCTGATGTTCTCGCGCCTCGCCGAGCACGTGTGCCCGAATGGGCATCGGAACCCGCCGACGCTCGACGTCGCCGCCGAGATCCCGGTGGAATGCCGAGAATGCGGCGTCTCCTTCGAGCCGCCGGGCGCGGAGGCACTCGCGTTCAATTCCGGCGGTGCCTGCCCGCGCTGCGAGGGAACGGGGACGGTGCGCGAGGTCGACGACGGCGCTCTCATCCGCGACGGGGCGATGTCGATTGCCGATGGCACCGTCATCCCGTGGCAGATGTTCGGGTTCAACGTACAACCGCAGATCGCCGCCGAATTCGGCGTGCGGATCGACGTGCCATGGGACGAGCTGAGCGACTGGGAACGCGAGATCGTGTTCAACGGCCCGGAGGAGAAGAAGGACATCACGGTCGCCACGAAGAACGGCGTCCACGAGCTCAACTTCACCTTCCGAAACGCGCGGCTCACGGTCACCGAGGAGTTGGCGCGCGCCGATACCGAGCGGCGGCTTTCTCGGGTGCGCAGGTTCCTGCGCGAACACACCTGCCCGGACTGCGAGGGCACGCGGCTGTCGCCGGCCGCCCGCGCGCCACGGATCGGCGAGCTCGGGCTCGCGGACGTCACCGCGATGGCGCTCGCCGACGTCAACCAGTGGGCCGCCGGGGTGCCGGAAAAGCTGCCGCAGGAGATGCGCCGGATGGCCGAGATTCTCGTCGACGCTCTCACCTCTACGGCGCGGCGGCTGCTCGACCTCGGCCTGGGGTATCTCGCGCTCGACCGGGCGGGCGCGACATTGTCGACGGGGGAGCGGCAGCGGGTGCAGCTCGCGCGATCGGTGCGGAACCAGACCACAGGCGTGCTCTACGTGCTCGACGAACCGTCGATCGGGCTGCACCCTGCGAACATCCGCGGGCTCGAGGGAGTGCTGCAGGACCTTCTCGCCGACGGCAATTCGGTGGTCATGGTCGACCACGACGCGCAGGTGCTGCGCGGCGCGGACCATCTCGTCGAGATCGGGCCCGGCTCCGGGCGTGACGGCGGGCGGGTCGTCGCCACCGGGACGCCCGCGGAGCTCGGCGGCGATCCGAACTCGGTGATAGGCGGATTCCTCGCCGGCCGCGAGGACGTCGTCATCCGCAGCCGCGTGGCGCGCGATGAGGTGTTCGCCGAAGGGACGCTGCGGTTGCGCACGCGGCCCATACATACGGTCGACGCGTTGGACGTGTCGGTCCCCCGCGGGCGGCTCACCGCCGTCACCGGGGTATCCGGTTCGGGCAAGACGACCATGGTGCTCGAGAGCCTCGTCCCCGCGCTCCAGGCCGACGCGGACACGCCCGCGCCGGGCCACGTCGCCGCGCTCGAGCCCGCAGGAATCGAACGGGTCAACGTCGTCGATGCGACTCCGATCGGGCAGAACGTGCGGTCGACGGTGGCGACGTATTCCGGGGTGCTCGACGAGCTGCGCCGCGAATGGGCAAGGCTGGACTCAGCGCGGGAGGACGGGCTCAAGGCCGGGGGCTTCTCCTATAACACCGGCTCCCTGCGCTGCCCGCGCTGCGAGGGGACAGGGGAGATCTCGCTCGATGCGCAATTCCTGCCGGACATCGACATCGCCTGCCCCGAATGCGAGGGCTCCCGCTTCGCGCCGGCGGCCGAGAAGTACGTGCGCCCCTCCGACACGGGCTCCGGCCCACTGACCCTGCCGCGCGTGCTCGCGATGACGATCGCCGAGGCCATCGACCACATCGGCGGCGTCCCGCGAGTGCGGACGAAGCTGCAGGGCCTGCTCGACGTGGGCCTCGGCTATCTCACGCTCGGCGAGGCGACCCCGGCGCTCTCGGGCGGCGAGGCACAGCGCCTCAAGCTGGTCTCCGAGCTGCGACGGTCCCAGGGGCGCACCCTATTCGTGTTCGACGAGCCGACCGTCGGGCTCCACCCACGCGACGTGCGCGTGCTCATCGGTGTGCTGCAACAGCTCCTCGACCAGGGCGGCAGCGTGCTCGTCATCGAGCACGACCTCGACCTCGTGGCCAATGCCGACTACGTGATCGACATGGGCCCCGGCGGAGGCGAGGACGGCGGAAAGGTCGTCTGCGCGGGAACGCCGGACGAGGTCGCCGCGATCGAGGCGAGCCTCACCGGGAACTACCTCGCCCAGCACCTCGCCCACAGCCTCGGCTGAGGCCCGCGCCTGCCCGTGTCTCCCGGCGGAACTAGTCGCCCACGGCATCCTTGCCGCGCTGCACGATTTTCGGATCTGCGGGGAACACGACCTGGGTGTCCTTGTCCGGGTAGTCGAACTGGTTGAGGAAGAACCGCAGCGCGTTGATGCGCGCCCGCTTCTTGTCGTTCGACTTGATCGTCGTCCACGGCGCCCATTCGGTGTCGGTGCGCCGGAACATCTCCTCTTTCGCGTTCGTGTACAGCTCCCATTTGTCCAGCGATTCGAGGTCCATCGGCGACAACTTCCACCGGCGCACAGGATCGAGCTGCCGGATCGCGAAGCGGGTGCGCTGTTCCTGCCGGGTCACCGAGAACCAGAACTTCGTGAGCGAAATACCGTCGTTGACCAGCATCCGCTCGAACTCCGGCGCCTGCCGCATAAACGACTCGTACTGGTCGTTGGTGCAAAAACCCATGACCCGCTCGACGCCGGCGCGGTTGTACCAAGACCGGTCGAACATCACGATCTCGCCCTTCGTGGGTAGATGCGCGATGTAGCGCTGGAAATACCACTGGTGCTGCTCGGTCTCGGTCGGCTTGACCAGCGCCACCGTCCGCGCCATCCGCACGTTGATGAACTCGTTGAACCGCTTGATCGTGCCGCCCTTGCCCGCGGCGTCGCGTCCCTCGAACACGATGACATGGCGCCGGTTCGTCTCGGCCGTCCAATTCTGGAACTTGAGCAGCTCGATCTGCAGCAGATACTTCTCGACGTCGTACTGCGCGCGGTCGAGGCGTTCGTCGTACGGGTAGTTCTCGCGCCACGTGTCCACGGCCTTGCCGTTGATATCGATGAGGTCCGGATCCTCGCCGTGGTCGTCGCGCACCGTGTACCCCTCGGCGCGCAGCCGGTCGATGTAGTGGCGAAGCTCGAAATTACTCATGACATCCCTTTCACACCCGAACCCGGCACCGGCCACCCGGCCACCGCATCCAAGGATCAGCCGGCGCACACCCATGTATGACGCCGGACCTGCTTTCCCCCAATGGCGACGCCGCCCACCGCGCTAGGCGAAATGGGCGATAACGGGCGCATGATCGGACGCGCCCTTACCCTTTCGCTCTTCCCGGTCGATGGAGGCGTCGGTCGCCCGATCCGCGAGGGCCGGAGAGCACACCTGGAAATCGATGCGCATGCCCTGCTTTTTCGGGAACCTCAGTTGTGTGTAGTCCCAGTAGGTGTACACCCCGGGGCCGGGAGTGAAACCCCGGGTGATTTCTTTGTAACCGGCGTCCGCGAACGCGTCGAACGCATCCCTCTCGGGCTGCGAGACATGCGTCTTCCCCTCGAAGAACTCCATATCCCAGACATCCTCGTCCAAAGGCGCCACATTCCAGTCGCCGACAAGCGCGATCTGGACTCCGGCGTCATCCGCGACCTGTTTTTCCGCATAGGTGCGCAGCGCGGCAAGCCAGTCGAGCTTGTACGTGTAATGGCGGTCGGTGAGCTCTCGGCCGTTCGGCACGTACAGGCTCCACACCCGCACTCCGCCGACTAGCGCCGAGATCGCGCGCGCCTCGCCCGCCTGCTCGGCCTCGGGGTCCTTGGCAAAGCCCGGCATGTCCGGGAAGCCGGTCTGCACGTCTTCGAGCCCGACACGCGAGGCGATGGCGACACCGTTCCACTGCGAGAGGCCGAAGTGGGCGACCTCGTAGCCGATCTCGGAGAAACGCTCGTACGGGAACTGCGAATCCTTGCACTTGGTTTCCTGCATCGCGAGCACATCGACATCCGAGCGGCCGATCCAGTCGATGACCCGGTCTACGCGGGCGCGGATCGAGTTGACGTTCCACGTCGCGAGAGAAAGCGGCGAGCGCGGAGCGTCCTGGGGCTGGGAGCTGTGAGAAGACATGTCGGCAGTTTATCGCCGAGCTGACATTTAATGTCGAGCATTAAATAACTGCAGGTAGCCGCGGGTGTACTCGCCGGTAAGGTAGTCGCTTCACTTGCCGCAGAGAGGGATACACTCGAAGGTATGAGCTACAAGGTTCCCTTCAAAGACATCAAATTCTCCGTCCACAACGTCCTCGACGCCGTGAACCAGCTGCAGGCTGCCGGTGTCGAGGTCGACAAGGACACCTTCGACTCCGTGCTGCAGGGCTACGGCGAATTCATGGAGCAGGCCGTCGCGCCGATCAACCTCGACGCCGACTCTGAGGGTGCACAGTGGTCCGACGGGGAGGTCACCACCCCCGCCGGCTACAAGAAGGCCTGGCAGGAATTCACCGAGGCCGGCTGGAACACCATCGGCCACGACGAGGAATTCGGCGGCGGCGGGATGCCGTACACGTTGACCACCGCGGCCAACGAGGCAAGCGCGGCCGCCTCGTCCGCATGGTCGATGTACTCGGGCCTGACCAACGGCGCGATCAAGGCGCTCTCGAGCGTCGGATCGGACGAGCTCAAGGAGAAGTTCGTCCCGAAGATGGTCTCCGGCGAGTGGACCGGCACGATGTGCCTCACCGAGCCGCAGGCTGGCACCGACCTCGGCCTGCTCACCACGAAGGCGCAGCCGAACGACGACGGATCGTACTCGATCTCCGGCAACAAGATCTTCATCTCCGCCGGGCAGCACGACTTCACCGACAACATCATCCACCTCGTTCTCGCCCGCACCCCGGGCGCTCCCGAGGGCACGCGCGGCATCTCGCTGTTCGTCGTTCCTCGTAACGAGGTCGCAGACGACGGCTCCGTCGGCGAGAACAACGGCGTCCACTGTGACGGCATCGAGCACAAGATGGGCATCCACGGCTCGCCGACCTGCCAGATCCGATTCGAGAACGCCCGCGGCTGGCTCGTGGGCGAGGAGAACCGCGGCCTTCCCGCGATGTTCGTGATGATGAACCACGCCCGCATCGGCACCGCCATGCAGGGCCTGTCCATCGCCGATGCCGCCTCTCAGCTCGCGCTCGACTACTCCCGCGAGCGCATCCAGTCGAAGGCGCCGAAGTCCGTGCGCGGCGACCGCCCCAAGGGCTCGGATCCGATCATCCTCCAGCCCGACGTGCGCCGCATGCTCCTCGAGCAGAAGGCATGGGTCGGCGGATACCGCATGCTCATGCACTGGATCACCCTCCAGTACGACATCGCGCACGCACCCAACACCTCCGAGGAGGACCGCGCCAAGGCCGAGGGCTTCGTCGAGCTCCTCACCCCGGTCGGTAAGGGCTTCGGCACTGACGTCGCCGTCGATGTCGCTTCCCTCGGCGTCCAGATCCACGGCGGCATGGGCTACATCCACGAGACGGGCGCCGAGCTGTACCTGCGCGACGCCCGCATTCTGCCGATCTACGAGGGCACCAATGGCGTGCAGGCACTCGACCTCATCGGCCGGAAGATCGCCGGTGACGGCGGCGAGCGCCTCAAGTCCTTCCTCGCGCTGGTACGCGAGAACGGCTCGTCGGCGCCCGAGGGCTTCACCTCCTACGGCGAGACCCTGGTCTCCTACGCCGATCGGCTCGAGAAGTCCGTGATGGAGTCCTTCTCGCAGGCCGGAGAGAACGACGTGCGCGTGCTCGCCGCCGCGACGCCGGTGCTCCGCGCGCTCGGCTACCTCTCCTTCGCGCACTTCTGGCTGCTTGCCGCGAAGGCCGGCCTCGAGTCCTCGGATGCCGACGCCGAGGTCGCCGCCAAGCACGTCTCGCTCGCGAAGTTCTTCTTCGAGTGGCTGCTGCCGCAGGCCGAGCCGAACTTCGACTTCGCGCTGGCCTCGACCGACGTGCTCATGGACGACGCCGCGATCGCGTACTAGCGGAAGTTGGCGCGGCGACCGGCGGCGGTTGGCGTTGGCCGCGCCACGCCGGCCGCGCTGCTGGCCGCACCGCGCCACGCCGGCCGCGCTGCTGGCCGCACCGCGCCAGCCGCGCTGGCCGCCAAGTCGGGAGCGATCGCTCGACAGTCGTCGACTGGACGCCACTTTCGACCGATAGACGCCAGTTTTTCAGGCGTGTACGGGCGTTTATCGGTACGAACTGGCGTCCAGACGTGTACGGGCTCCAAAAACGGGCGAACCTTTGCGCAAAGAACCCCCTGCCGGGTGCAGTAAATTCTGCACCGGCAGGGGGTTTCGTCTTATCGAGAAGTTGCGCCGCCGCCAATTAGCGCCGGCGGCGAGCTATCAGTACTCCGGCGGGTCCGAGGCGGGGAAGGACTCCCGGCCCCACTCGTCGGCCATGTCGTCATCGTGATCGTGCTTGACCTTGACCGCAGCCTCGTCGTCGGGGTCCGGTGTGGGTACGTGGTCTTTTTCTCCGGCGGTCATTATTCGCCTCCGCTGTGTTCGTTCAGCTCGACTTGCGCTGATGTTTAAAGCGTAGCCCTGATGTCAATGGTCGCGGCAACGAATTTGCGAAGTATCGGCGACGAACCTGCAACGAATCCGCGGCACAGCGACAACGCGAAGAACCTCAGCCCCGGGGGATCGGCGCGTGCAGCGTCCGGTGATGTTCGACGAAGCCGAGCTCGGACCAGAGCGCGAGCCCTGCGGTGTTTCGCCTGAACACGTGCAGGTGCGCGGTCGATGCGCCCTCGCCGCGCGCCCATTCGGCGAGCGCGACGACGACGTCCCGCGCGAGACCACGGCGTCGAAAGTCCGGTGTCGTCTCGACGCAGGAAATCCCAAGCGTCGTGGGGCCGGAGTCCGCGGCGGATAGGCTGCCGCGCGCGATCGCGGCGAGCTCACCGTCGATAAGGAGATGTGCGAAGCGAACGCCGTCGGTGTGGGCGGCGAGTGTCGGCGCGACGATATCGCGGCTGAAGGTTGCCGTGCCGTGGTACGCGGCGAGGAAGCCGTCCGAGGGGGTCTCGGTGAGCTCGATCTTCGCGCCCGGCGGGAGGGCCTCGCCGACGGAGCCGGCACCGCCGGCCGGAGAACCGGCGCCCGTCGACGACCCCTCGGGCACGAGCGCATCGAGCGCCGCCGTGCGCACTTCGAGTTCCCCGGATCCGGCGGCCTCCATGGCGGAGGCGGCGTCCGACGTCATACGTGAACCGTCCACGAGCAGCTGATCCGCGGCCACGAGGCGGCGCGGAAGCTCGACCCACGCGGGGAGGGCGCGCGCGGAGTACCACTCGGCGATCTCGGCGAGGTCGGTGTCGACGGCCCACGGGTGGACGGGTACCGCGGCGCCGTGGCGATAGGACCACGAGTCGCCGGCGCGGCACATCCAGCCGCCGACGATTTCGGTCTCCGTACCCGGCCAGCCGCGCCCCGCGGCCGAGGTCAACGCGCGGATATCGCGCACCATCACCGGCCGTGGCGGCAACACCTTGAGCACCGCGATGTCGGCGTCGGGGATCTCCACCTCGCCGCCCGATTTCGGCCGCACCCGAAGCGGTTCCAGACCCGTCACCTCGCCGAGCACATCGGTGTACAGATGCGAGGTGTCGCCGTCTCGCAGGTGCCGGCGGACCATCACTCGCACGCCGATGCGCAGCTCGCGGCCGTCGTTCCAGCGGGAATGTTCAGTCATTTGCGAACGGGTCGGGATCGGTCGCCGGGTCCCAGCTCAGGCCGGGTACGCCCCAGCCGTTGTCGCGGATCGCGCGCTTGGCGGCCTTCTTGTGGCGCCCGACGAGCAGGTCGGTGTACAAGTAACCGTCGAGGTGGCCGACCTCGTGCTGCAGGCAGCGCGCGAAAAAGCCATACCCCTCGACCGAAACCTCCTCGCCGTTCTCGTCGATTCCCGTGACACGCGCCCACGACGCGCGCCCGGTCGGGAAGTTCTCGCCCGGCACGGAGAGGCAGCCCTCGTAGTCGTTATCCGGGTCCGGCATGGTCTCCGGGATCTCGGAGGTCTCGAGCACCGGATTGATGACGGCGCCCTTCCGATTGACGAATCCGCGCGCGTCGAGCTCCGCCTTGGACATCACCGAGCCGTCGGCGTTGTCCATATCCGGGCAGTCGTAGACGAAGACGCGCTCGGCGACGCCGATCTGGTTCGCGGCCAGGCCCACGCCGTTGGAGGCGGCCAGCGTGTCGAACATGTCCGTGAGCAGCTCGGCGAGGTCCGCCGCGGACGCGGTGGTCGGCGGGATGGGCGAGTGCAGAACTGGCTCACCGGCAATCACGATCGGGCGTATCGACATGGGCGAAACTTTACCCCGCCCACCCGGTGTACATGCCACCGAGCACTTTCCCCGGGTACTTACAAGCGTGTAACTTGGTGGGATAACAGATGTCGCTTCGATGCCTAAGGAGGCCCGATGAGCGCACCCACACAGCAGCGCGCGGAACAGGGCGCGAAGGAGTTGTCCGAGCGGGACATCGCGATGCTCGATTTCGAGCGCCAGTGGTGGCGCTTTGCCGGGTCGAAGGAAGAGGCGATCCGCGCGAAGTTCGACATGAACGCCACCCGCTATTTCCAGCTGCTCAACACCCTTCTCGACTCCTCGGAGGCGCTGGAACACGACCCGCTGCTCGTCAAGCGTTTGCGCAGGCTAAGGGATTCGAGGCAGAAGGCACGCGCGGGACGCTCCACCGGAATGCGGTTCGATTAGCTTAATGTTCGGGTAGGTGTTTGAAGTCAGCTCGCCGCCCCAGCGCCTTCTCGTCCTTGGCGTCCGTACCGGCCAGCTGCCACATGGCCGACAGTCATGTGCGAAGGAACGAGAGAGGACACGATGAGCGACCCTCGTTACCCAGGCGAGTTCGACTCGCAGGGCTATGACCCTAACGGCTACGGCGAACCGAACGCGGCCGATCCTTATGCGGACGGCGCGCACTCCGGTCACCACGCGCCCAGCGAGGGGCCGGGGTACGACGCTTACGACGGCTACCAGCCCGATCGCCCCACCGAGGGCACGTACAGCCACGAGGACGCGGCGGGCTGGGACACGCCCGCCGGCGATCCCTCGGTCGAGCCGTCGGAAGACGCCGACGAGCTCGCCAGTGGCGTTCCCTATCGCGCTATCGCGATGGTGCTGCTCACGCTTGTCGTGATCGCCATCGCCATCGGCCTCGTCCAGCTGTTCACCGGCTCGGACGACGACAATTCGGCCGAACCTGCCTCCCAATCCGTGGTCGAATCACCGTCTGACGCCGGAGGTGCCGATTCCGCCGAGGGGTCCGCGCCCGGCGGCACCGAAGGACAGCAGCAGGACGGCACCGGTCAGCAAGGCGGCGCGGACGCCGAGGCACCGGCGAACGAGGCGCAGAACGGACAGAACGGCGCCGCGGCCGGCGAGAACGGCGCCGGAGCCGCCAATGGAGCCGCAGGACCCGGCGAGGTCCCGGTCCGTGTCTACAACAATTCGACGATCTCCGGCCTCGCCGACGATGTCGCCGGCACGCTGCGCGGCAGCGGCGCGGACGTGAAGGAGGTCGGCAACTACTCCGAGGGCAACGTGCCGACCTCGGGCGTCTACTACGGCGAGGGCGCGGGCGAGAAGGCCGAGGCCGAGCGAATCGCCGGGGAACTCGGCATCGAGGCACGGCCGCGCTTCGAGGGCCTCGGTGATGCCGCTCCGGGCGTCATCGTCATCGTCACCCAGGACATGCAGGGCCGCTAGGTTCTTCCGGCCACCCCGATTCGCAGGGGCGCATTTGTGCCCAGTTCCATACGGCGGGGGCTCGGCCGATAAGATGGCCGTAAGCCCACTGTAAGAGACCTACCAGGAGCGCCTCATGGCTTCGCGTTTTTCGACTTCCACCCGCGTGGCAATCGCCGCGCCCGCACTCGTGCTGGCGGCGGCACTGGCCGCGTGCTACCCGCCGAACGAGAAGCCTTCCGAGAACACGGGCGAGTACACGTTGCCGTCGTACTCGGAGCCGGCCGCTGCCGAGTCGGATGCACACGGCGAGGCGGGGCACGGCGAGGAGGAGTCGGGCGACGCCCCGGTTACCGTCACGGTCACCGAGCAGCCGGGCGCAGCAGGCGCCGCCGCCGAGCAGCAGGCGGGCGGCGAGCAGCAGACGGGCGGTGCCGCCCAGCAGCAGATGCTGGGCCAGGAAGGCGCACAGGGTGCTGTGCCCGGCGCGGCCGGCGGCCAGCAGGCCCAGGTTCCGGCAGGACAATAATCAGTCCGAGAGCCGCCCGGTAGCTTTTTGAAAAGCCGGGGAGCTCGCGAGAGGTATTCTCGCGTGCTCCCCGGCTTTTTCGCGTCCGTCTTCGTCGATCGCGGCTGTGTGTGTCAGGCGTCTTCGAGGGGGTCGGACTTATCGCGGCGGACTTGCCCGGACTCGTGGTAGGCAACGTTGGAGACGCGATTGGCCACGACAGGCGCGGTGATGATCGCGAACAGGCCGGCAAGCAGGAACACCCCGACCTCCAGTGGCTTCTGCAGACGCAATGCGGCGCCCGCGAGAACCGAAACGAGCCCGAGTACCTGCGGTTTGGCTGCGGGGTGCATGCGCGTGAGCGAATCCTTGAAGCGGACGAGCCCGACGCCGGCGGCGAGGGTGAGAATGCAGCCGAAGAGGATGAGCAGTACGCCGACGACAGAGATGATGTCACTGACCATTCTTCTTCCCCTTTTCGTCGTTCATCGCGTTCGGCATGGAGTGGGCGGCGGCCTGACCGGCAGCCGATCCACGCTCGACGGCGCCGAGTCCGGCCGGTACCACGTTGCTGTCCGGCACGCGGAAACGCGCGACGGACACCGAGCCGAGGAATCCGATGAGCGCGAGCACGAGCACCATCGGGATCGGCGTGGTGTCGAGGGTCCACGCGATGTACAGCGCGACGCCGCACTGCGCGGTCGCCGAGATCGTGTCGAGGCTCATCACGCGGTCGATACTGTTCGGGCCGATTGCCATGCGGAACATGGTGAGCAGCAGCGACGCACTGAGCACGCCGGCGCAGATGTAGAGCACTACCTGTTCAAACGTTTCCATGGTCGCTACCGCACCTCCGAGTTGGTTTCGAATTCGGCGCCGTCCACGAGCCACTCGTCCTTGATCGCCGGCGCGACGGGAGTCGTCCGGCGGGCCTGCTCGAGGCGCTCAAGGTTCTCCCGCGGCTCGAAGGCGCGCACATAGCGCCACTCGATCGCGGCGATGTTCTTATAGAACTTCTCGACGTCCTTCTGTGAACCGGCCTCGAAGACGTGCATGATCACCTGCCGATTGCGTTCGTCGATGCGCACGACGATGCCGCCGGGGATGATGTTGAGCGTATTGACCGCGAGCGAGAGTACAAAGTCCGATTCGAGGCGCATCGGCGCGACGAGCAGCGCGGCGGTGGGCTTTCGCCAGGGGCTCAGCGACACCCAGGCCACCTCGACCGAGGAGATCGTCACCTGCCCGAGCACGTAGAGCACCAGACGGATGGCGTCGAACAGGTGGAGGGTGCCGATCACCTTGCGCCGGGGTAGCGGGAACACGACCATCACGACCAGAGCGATGCCGAATCCGGAGACCCAGGTGCCGAGGCTCGTCGGGCTGCCCCACATCAGGACCCAGGCGAATGCCAGCCAGCAGCCCGTCGCCACGCGTAGACCGAGTCCTTTGAAGTCGCGCATTACCGGCCTCCCTCGGCACTTTCTTCCGCCGCGGCGCCGGCGGCGGCCCTGTCGGCGGGACGTTCGGCGTCAACGGCGTTGCTGCCGCGCGTGGTGTCGCGCCCGGCCTCGGCGGCGTCGGGGCCGACGGCGTCGATGTATTCGGTGCTGCGCAGACTCTGCGCGGCGCGGTCGGTGACGTCGAGTAGCGGGCCGGCAGCGAAGGTCATCACCAGCGAGACGCCGATGAGCCCGACAGTCGGTGCGACCATCGTGAACGGCATGCGCCCGGGCGATTCACGTTCCTCCTGCTCGACTCGGTCCTTCGCGGGCAGCAGCGAGACGGGGAACGCGTCGACCGCGCCCTCGGGCGAGTCGGCGCTGGGCCGCCAGAACGCTTTCGACCACACGCGCACCATCACGTACAGCGTGAGCAGCGACGTGATCACCGAGCCCGCGATAAGCGTCCAGGCGAGCACGGATCCGTCCTGCGCCCCGGCCCGGATGACGGCGAGCTTGCCGATGAACCCGGTGAACGGCGGGATTCCGCCGAGGTTGAGAGCGGGCACGAGGAACATTACCGCGAGGAAGGGGCTGGCCATGGCCAGGGAACCGAGGGTGCGCAGGGACGAACTGCCCGCCTGACGTTCGATGAGACCGACGATGAGGAACATCGAAGTCTGCACGAGAATGTGGTGCGCGACGTAGTAGATCGCCGCCGAAAGCCCCAGCTCCGACGACAGCGCCACGCCGAACGTCATATAGCCGATGTGGCTGACCAGCGTGAACGACAAAATACGTTTGATGTCCGACTGTGCGATGGCACCGAGAATGCCCACGAGCATCGTGAGTAGCGAGGCCACCATGAGCACCGCGTCCATCGATCCCCCGGGGAACACCACCGAGTGGACGCGGATGATCGCGTACACGCCGACCTTGGTGAGCAGCCCCGCGAACACCGCGGTGACCGGCGCCGGCGCGGTGGGGTAGGAGTCCGGCAGCCACGAGGACAGCGGGAAGATCGCCGCTTTGATGCCGAACGCGACGAGGAACACCGCGAAGATCGCGTTGCGCACGCCGTCACCCACATCGCCCATGCGCATGCCGATGTCGGCGATGTTGAGCGTGCCCACGGCGGCGTACGTGAGCGCGATGGCGACGAGGAAGATAAGCGACGACACCATCGACACGACCGTGTAGGAGACGCCGGCGCGCACGCGCGACTGGGACGCGCCGAGCGTGAGCAGCACGTACGAGGCGGCGAGGAGGATCTCGAAGCCGACGTACAGGTTGAAGATGTCGCCGGCGATGAAGGCGTTGTTGAGGCCCGCGGCTAGTACGAGGTAGGTCGGCAGGAAGATCGAGACCGGCTGTTCTTTACTGCCGTCGCGAATGCCCTGTCCGACTGCGTAGATGATCACCGACAGCAGCACGAGCTGCGAGACGAGCAGCATGAACGCCGACAACCGGTCCACCACCAGCGAGATGCCGAACGGCGACTCCCAGCCGCCGACCTGCACGACGCCGACGTCGTAGGTGTCGGCGAGCATGAGCAGACCGAACGCCATCACGGTGGTCAGCGTCAGCGTGAGCAGCGTGATCGTGTTCTGCAGGGTGCTACGCCGCGAGACGATGAGGCACAGCGCCGCCGCGAGCAGCGGCGCGAGGAACATCGCGGGGATGAGGATCGGGAAGAGATCGGGGGAGAGCGTCATCTATTTCTCGCCTCCCTCGTTCGTGTCTTCTTCGGCTTCCTTCGCGTCGCGCTTGGCCTGGGCATCGAAGTCGTCGATCGAGTCCGAGTACTCGAGCTGATCGCCGAGTTCGGTCGGCTCACCGGTGAGGGGGTCGTCCGAGCGGTCGCGGTCGGGCGCCGAGGACATGTCCTTCGGCGAGCGCGAGGCGACCTTGGTGTCCTCGGGGTCGTCCTCGACCTCGTCGTCGGTGGTGAACTGGTACGAGCGATACATCAGCGTGAGCAGGAACGCGACGACGCCGGCCGTGATCACGATCGCGGTGAGGATCAGCGCCTGCACGACCGTGTCGACATCGCCGGCGCCCTCGATGTTGCCGCGCCCGAGGATCGGCGGATTCCCGGGAGGCCCGCCCATCGCGAGGATCAGCAGGTTGATGCCATTACTCAGCATCATCAGCCCGAGGATCACGCGCAGCAGCGTGCGGTCGAGGATGAGGAAGACGCCGCCGGCGGACAGCACGCCGCACAGCAGGAGAATGCCGAAATCTGCAGTCATCTACCGGTCTCCCTTCTGTGCGCCGTCGTCCGTCGCTTCCTTGCCGGATGACGTCGGACCTGCCGAGTTCTCCGCGGCGACGGGCATTTCGTGCAGGTGGACTGGGGGCGCCTTCTGGGAGGCGGCGTTCTTGTCGTCGTCGAGCAGCGAGAAGCGGCCGAGCGGCAACGAACCGGACTTCGACATCTGGCGCCGGGACAGGCGCTCGCGCAGCTCGGTGACGTCCCGGGCGTCGAGCTCGAGGCGGGCGCCGAGCGAGCGCAGGATGTCGAGGACCAGCCCGACGACCACGAGGTAGATGCCCACGTCGAAGATGAGTGCGGTGTGGAACTTCACGTCCCCGAACACCGGCAGCGTCGCCTCGAACACGGCCGAGCTCAGTGGGGGCGCGCCGAAGAAGATCGAGACGGCCGCAGTGCCCGCCGAGATCATCAGGCCGGCGCCGAGAAGCCGGCCCGCGTCAAACGGGATGGTCTCGCCGAGCTCGTAGCGTCCGCCGGCGAGGTAACGCAGCAGCAGCGCGAGCCCGGCGACGAGGCCACCGGCGAAACCGCCGCCGGGGTTATTGTGACCGGCGAAGAAGAAGAACAGCGAGAGCACCATCATCGTCGGGAAGACCACGCGGGTGGTCGCCTCGAGCACGAGCGAGCGTGCCTCCGGATCGCGCACCGACGCCCCGCGCAGGAAGCCGCCGAGATGATCGGTGCCGTGCTTGCGCGCGGCGCCGAGGGCGCGGCGCCCGGACCGGGTCTTGGCGGCATCCGCGAGGCGCGGTCCGGAACCGTAGCGGCCGATGCGGAACACGAGCGAGGCGACTCCGGTCGCGGCGACGATGAGCACCGTGATCTCGCCGAGCGTGTCCCACGCGCGGATGTCGACGAGGGTGACATTGACCGCGTTCTTGCCGTCGCCGAGGAGGTAGGCGATCTCGGGGAAGCGCATACCGATGGGGTCGGCGACGCGCGCGTTGGAGGCGTAGGCGCCGATGATCATGACGGTGACGCCGACGCCGATCGCGACCCACGCGCGGGTGCGGATGAATCCGCTCATCTTCGCCATGTTCGGCGGCAGGGTGCGCAGCACGAGCACGAACACGACCATCATGAGCGTCTCGACGAGCACCTGCGTGACCGCGAGGTCCGGGGCGCCGTGGAAGGCGAAGATCGCGCCGACCGCGAAACCGGTGACGGAAACACACACGACCGCGGCGAGGCGGTTGTGCAGCACGCACGCTGCGAGCACGGCAATCGTGACGGGGATGATGAGCGCGTAGATCACCGGCGCCGCCGCGAGCTCGACGCGCAGCCCCTCGCGGGTGCCGATGAGCAGCGACATCATGGGGAACACGACGAACGTCGTCATGATGATAATGATGTTGAGCGGCAGCGAACCGCGCTGGATGAACGCGGTGAGCCGCAGCGACGCCTTGTCTCCGAGGCGGAGGACCTCGTCGTAGATGCGGTCTGCGTTACCGAGTGCCGGCTTGTTGAACTGGAGACGCTCGACCGTTCGCTGGGTGACGTAGAGAAGGACACCGAGCAGGTACACCACGGCGGTGAGGAGCAGCGGGAGGGTGAACCCGTGCCACAGGCCGAGGTGGTACGGGTGGTCCGAGGTCCACTTCGAGCCGGGCGGGAAGACGACGTCGACGAACTGCGTGAACAGCGATTCCAGCGGCGCCGAGTACAGGCCGAAGGCGAGCCCGCCGAGCGCGAGAAGCGCCGGCACCGAGAGGAACCCGAGCGATGGCGCATGCGACGCGGACACCGCGGGGGAGCGGCCGAAGCTATGGCTCGCCTTGCTGCGCAGCGCACCCATGACCAGGCGCGCCGAGTAGGCGAAGGTGAGCACGGAGCCGATGACAAGGACTCCGGCGATGACGGGGCCCGGCATTCCGTGCAGGCGCGGATCGGTGAGCACCGTCGAGAACGCGGCCTCCTTCCCGACGAAGCCGATAAACGGCGGAAGGCCAGCCATGGAGGCCGCGGCGAGCACGAAGAACGTGGAGAACACCGGCCAGCGGCGGCCGAGGCCTGACAGGTGGCGGATGTCGCGGGTGCCCGTCTCGTGGTCGATGATGCCGACCGACATGAACAGAGCCGACTTGAACAACGAATGCGCGACGAGCATGGCGAGCCCGGCGAGCATGGTGTCGCGTGAGCCGATGCCCACGAGAATCATGAGGAAGCCGAGCTGGGAGACGGTGCCGAACGCGAGGATCAGCTTGAGATCGTATTCGCGCAGGCTTCGCCAGCCCGCCATGAGCAGGGTGACGGTGCCGAGGCCGATGAGGACGATCTGCCACGTCGGCGAACCCGAAAGGCCGGGCGACAGGCGCGCGACGAGGAAGATGCCCGCTTTGACCATCGCCGCCGAGTGCAGGTACGCGGAGACCGGCGTGGGCGCGGCCATGGCGCCGGGAAGCCAGAAGTGGAAGGGCGCGATGGCCGATTTCGTGACCGCACCGAGGATGACGAGAAGGAGCGCGACGCGCACGGCCGTCCCGGAGGGCTCGGCGGCGACGACGTCACTGAGTAGGTATGAGCCGACGGTCTCGCCGAGGATGACGACACCCACGAGCATCGCCAAACCACCGAGCGTGGTGACCATCAGGGCCTGCGTCGCGGCACGGCGGGATGTGGCGCGTTCTGCGTAGTGCCCGACGAGCAGGAACGACAGCACCGAGGTCAGTTCCCAGAAGATGTACATGAGCAGCATGTCGTCGGACACGACGAGGCCGAACATGACGAACGCGAACGCGGTGAGCTGTCCGGCGAAAAGATGCAGGCGGGGTTCGTCGTCGGAGAAATAGAAGGTGCAGTAGAACAGCACGAGCGCGCCGACGCCGAGCGCGATAAGCGCCATGAGCATCGACAGGGCATCCATGCGCAGCGTGAGCGAGAGCGAGAGGGATTCGACCCAGCTGTAGCTCACCTCGGGCTCTGTTCCCCATTGCGTGAGCACCCAGACCGCGCCTGCGGCGGGTACGAGCGCGATGATCGGAAAAGCCTTGCGGCCGAGAACGCGCGTGAGCGGGACCGCTAGAAACGATGCAATGAAGAGGGACCCAAGAACATAAAGCACCTTCTGCCCTCCGAACGAAGTTTCGATTGTTTACGAAATGAAACCTTCGCCAGTATAGCGAAACGACGTTATCGGCCCGCAGCCGGAAGGTGTGATCATCAACCCGAAAACTTAGCCTGAGCACGCTAAATAAAACTGACTAGGAGTTTTGCTCCATGCACGGTTCCCGTCGGTTCTTCAGTACAGCCGTGCGATCGCCGACAGCATCGCCCTGACGGACGCTTCGGCGCTGTTTTCGCCGAAGCCGATCGCCCAGGCGCCCGTGGTGTTGCCTCCTGTGGTGCAGAAGAGCATCGTCGCCCACGTGGAACCGCGGTGGTGCTGGTGGAAGCGCTCGATCTCGATACCGAAACCCAGGCCGTGCAGCATTTCGCTGCACGCGGCGATTGCGCCGGAGGCGGTGGTCTGCGCGCGGACGGCGGAAGCGTCGGGGCAAGTCGTGCTGAAGATCGCCTCGAAGCGGTGCTCGCCGCGGCCGAGCGCGCGTTCGTGCCAGTCGCGCAGTCGCAGCGGGCCGTTTTCCGGGGCGTAGGTGGAGCAGAAGGTGCGCCAGGTCATCCCTGTCGATTCCGCGGCGAACGCCGGCGGCAGTGGACGCTCGAAGCGCCGGGTGTAGGGGTGGATGCCATGTTCGGTGGCAGTGCTGGATGACGTCGTGGCGCCGGAAGCCGCTCGGGCGGCGGTGAAAGTGTGGGTGGGCTGTTCCATCGTTCTGAAGTCTTCCTCGTGAAGCGGGAGCCTTTGGGGCTGCGACCGACATACGACGAGGAGACGCGAGCGAGGTGTCGGTCCTAGTGCTGGACCTCGCTGCGTCTGCCTACGAGGAGGATGGAAAAGCGCATGCCTTGAAATTAGACCGCGCGAGGACGGAAGGCAAGACTTTCGGACGCGAAATTCCGCACCGTGGGATTTCGCCGAGCGCGGTGCTAGTCGCCGGACCGGGAATCGGCGTAGGTGCGCAGGGACTCGACCTGTACTGGATCGAGGGAGGGACGGACCGACTTGCGGGCGGCGGTGATGTCCTCGCCGGTGACCTCGGCGGCGTCGAGATCGCGGCGCATCGCCGTCATCGCGGCCTCGCGCAGCAACGCGGCGCAATCGGCGGCCGAGTAACCGTCGAGGTCGGCGGCGAGGGCGTCGAGGTCGACGGATTCGGCGAGAGGCACATCGCGGCCGGCGGTGCGGAGGATGTCCCCGCGCGCGTCGGCATCCGGCGGCGGAACGAACACGAGGCGCTCGAGGCGGCCGGGGCGCAGGAGCGCGGGGTCGATGAGCTCGGGCCGGTTGGTCGCGCCGAGCACGGCGACGTTGGTCAGCGGCTCGGCGCCGTCGAGCTCGGTGAGCAGCGAGGCGACGACGCGATCGCCGACGCCGGAGTCCGAGGACTGCCCGCGGCGCGGGGCAAGCGCGTCGACCTCGTCGAGGAAGATGAGCGACGGCGCAGAATCGCGGGCGCGCTGGAACAGCTCGCGCACCGCCTTCTCCGAGGAGCCGACCCACTTGTCCATGAGCTCGGCGCCCTTGACGATGTGTACCGTGAGCTGGCCGGACGCGGCGAGCGCGCGGACGAGGAACGTCTTGCCGCACCCCGGCGGCCCGTAGAGCAGCACCCCGCGCGGCGGCTCGATGCCGAGGCGCTGGAAGGACTCGGGGTGCTGGAGCGGCCACAGCACGGACTCGGTCAGCGCCTGGCGGGTGTCGACCATGTCGCCGACGTCGTCGAGGGTGATCGAACCGAGGGAGACTTCCTCCATGCCCGACCGCGACATCGGCCGGATGACGCGCAGCGCGCCGTCGAGATCGTCCTGCTCGATGCGCGGGCCCGAATCCTCCCCGGTGTCTTCCACGGTGTCCTCGCCGGCGCGGCCGGCGGCGCGCATCCCTGCCTCGCGGCACAACGCGCGCAGATCCCCGGCGACGTAACCCGGGGTGCGCGCGGCTATATCCGCGAAATCGAGTTCGCCCTGCGGGACGTCCGCGAGCAGCGTCTCGAGGATGCCCTCGCGCGCCACCGCGTCGGGGAGCGGAAGGTCGAGCACGCGGTCGCAGAGGTCGGGGGCGCGCAGGCGGGAGTCGGCGGACTCGGCGGACACGGCCGTGACGACGAGCGCGGCGCCGGGGGCCGCGGCGACATCGCGCAGCTCGGAGAGGATGAGCGTGGCCACGGGTTCCGGGGTCGAGGGCAGAAGCGCGTCCACGTCGTTGATGAGCAGCACACCGCCGCCCGAGCGCACCTCCGCGGTGAGCGCCTGGACGGCCTCGAGACGCTGCTCGGACGAGAGCGAACCCGTGAGAGGCCCGTCGAGCGCCACGCACGTGCGGTCCCCGCACACACTGCGCACTACGGTCGCCTTACCCACCCCCGCCGGGCCCGTCACCATGACGCCGAGGTGCGCCGCCGCGCCGAGCGTCTGGAGTAGCTCGGGCCTGTCGAGTGCGAGGCGCAACCAGCCCGCGAGTGTTTCTGCCTGCTCGGTGACGCCGACGAGCCGGTCGCGGTCGACGAACTCGATCTCGGCGCGCGCGAGGTCGGCGATCGAGGATGACGCGGTGGACGTGGATTGCGCCGCTGCGGCCGCCGAGGATCGCGCCCGCGTGGCTGTGCCCGTCCCTGAGGAAGGGGAGGAGTGGGGGCGAGAGGATGTGGCGTCCGACGTCATGGGCGAAGTGCCCGAACCGGCGGGGGACGGGGACTCCGAGGAGGCGTCGGAGACCCAGCGCACGGCAGTGGACGGGCGGATCGACACAGAGCCGGCGGGTTCGGTGCCGGTGACGGTGATGAGCTGCGAGGACCACGCCGCGCCGAGGTAATTCGACAGGGTGCGCGTGGTGTCGCCGGTGGGAAACGACGGGCCGAGGTCGCGCGGCATGAGGGTGAGCGAGTCGCCGACGCGGGCGACCTTGCCGAGCAGCGCCGAACGCAGAACGCGCTCGGTGACGGTGGCCTGGGCAAGGCGCGGGCCGTCGACGACGACCTCGGTGGCGCCGATGACCTCGGCGGGGCGCACGATGACGCGACTGTCGTCGGTGAGACCGCAATTCGCGGCGACGACCTCGTCGACGATGCACAACGCCTGCGAGGTGTCCATCGGCGAGGCGGCCGCGACCGCGGCGGTGGTGCGCGCGCCGACGAGCTCGAGCGCGTCCCACTGCCGCATCCCCAGGGCCGTGAGGACCTCGGGGTGGAGGCGGACGATGCCGCGCCGCGCGTCGGAGGCCGACGCGAGCACGCGCAGGGTCAGGGTCAGCTCGGCGGAGTCAGTCACACGTTTCAGCGTAATGGAGCGGCGGCATGGGACGCGCGGGGCCGGGCTTCGCTGCCCGCGCACGGTACGAACCGGCATTGCCCGGCGAATTCTCCGTAGGGTGAGAATCATGTTCGGCTTCAACGACAGCGCACGCAGGATTCACCGACTCGAGGCCCAGGTGGCCGCGCACGAGCACACGATCGCGCAGCTGGACGCGAAGGAGGCGGTCGAAGGTGGACTCTGAGGTCGACGTCATCATCGTCGGCGCGGGCCTGGCCGGGCTCGGCGCCGCCACCCAGCTGCGCCGCGCCGGAAAATCGGTCCTCGTGCTCGAGGCGAGCGACCGCGTCGGCGGCCGCTGCAAGCCCGGCGAGATCGCCGGTCGTCGGATCGACCACGGTGGGCAGTGGATCGGCGCCGCGCACCACCGCTACCGGGCGGCCGCGAAGGAACGCGGCATCGAGCTCGCGCCACAGTTCGGCGACGGCGACGCGATGCTGCACCGCAGCGGGAAGGCGAAGTCCTATTCGAGTGTGCTTCCGCCGCTGCCGAAGGTGGCGCTCGCCGAGGCCGCGCTGGCCCAGAGGCGCATTGCCTCCGACGTCAAAAACCTTCCCGAAGGGGCGCTTCCGCACCTGGCGTCGCGGGCCGCGATGCTCGATGCGCTGACCGTCGAGGGCTGGCTGCGGCGGAACGTGCGATCGGTCCCCGCGCGTGAATTGCTCCGCGCGGCGATCGCGGCGATTGTCTGCGCCCCGCTCGCGGGAGTGTCCTACCTGCACTTTCTTGAGATCGTGCGGCAAAGTGGCGGATTTGATTCGATGATCGCCGTCGAAGGCGGGGCCCAGCAGGACGTTGTAGTCGGCGGCGCGTGGAGCCTGCCCGAGGCCGTCGGCGAGGAGCTTTCCGGCGAGCTGCGGCTCGAGCAGCCGGTGCGAAAAATAGTGCAGGATGACGCCGGAGTTTCCGTATATACAGACGCCGCGGAATTTCGAGCACGGTGGGCGATCGTCGCCGTCCCGCCTCCGCTCGTGGCCGAGATCGAGTTCTCGCCGGCGCTTCCGGCGCGGCGCCGGAGTCTACTGCGGCGCCAGCTCATGGGCGAGGTGATCAAGGTGCACGTCGCCTACGAGACGCCATTCTGGCGAAACGGCGGGCTCAGTGGTTCGGCGCTCGGACTGGGCCTGTCGGTCGGCGTCGTCTTCGACCCAGGGCAAGGCGAGGGCGCGCACGAAGGGGCCGGCGTACTCGTCGCTCTCATCGAGGCCGAGCACGCGACGCGGCTCACGGACATGGCCGCCGAGGACCGGCGCGAGGAGGTGGTCGGCGACCTCGTGGCGATCTTCGGGGAGGCCGCCGCCGAGCCGGTCGACTACACCGAATGCGTGTGGAGCGAAGAGGAATGGGCGCGTGGAGGATATGCGGCGTACCTCGTGCCCGGCGCGATCACCGCACACGACGCCTCGCTCGCAGAACCCCATGGCCGCGTGCATTGGGCGGGTACGGAAATAGCCCGTGAGTTCACGGGCTATTTCGAGGGTGCGCTGGAATCGGGCGCGAGGGCCGCCGCGGAGATCATCCACCCGGGCAGCACCACAGAGCCGGAGCGCTCCTAGGCGTCCGCGCCGACCGGCTCGACCTTCTTTTCCACGGTTTCCTTGAGCGCGTGCTCCTTGACGAAGGACATGATGATCGCCGCGACGACGCCCAGCGGTGCCATCCACAGGAAGATCGGCAGCAAGGCGTCGTTGTACGCCGTCACGATCGGCAGGCGGAGCGCATCCGGCATGCCGTCGACCATCTCGGGAGTAAGCGACGTTCCGCCACCGCTGCCGGCAGGCGCATTTCCACCCAGCGCTTCCATGAGATTGGACATCAGCCGCGAGGCGAACAACGCGCCCACGAGCGCCGAGCCGACCGTTGCACCGACCTGGCGGAAGTAGTTCACCGACGCCGTCGCCGTACCGACGATCGCGCCGGGGAAGGTGTTCTGCACGATGAGGGTGAGGATCTGCATGGACAGGCCGACGCCCATGCCGAGCACAGCGAGTGCACCGAGGAGCTCCCAGCGCGGCGACTCCGGGTGCAGGTTCGACAGCAGCAACATGCCGAGCCCCATGATCAGCGTGCCCACGACCGGGAAGAACTTGTACTTGCCGGTGCGGGAGACGAAAATGCCGGAGCCGATCGAGAAGATGAGCATGCTGCCCATCATCGGGGTCATGAGCAGACCGGCCATCGTGGCCGAAACCCCGGTGACCATCTGGATGTAGGTCGGCATGTAGCCGAGTGAGCCGAACATCACGATGCCGACGCAGATTGCGGCGAGGACGCACAGTACGAAGTTGCGCTCGAAGAACAGCTGCATCGGGATGACCGGGCTCTCCGCGCGAAGCTCGGTGAAGACGAAGGCAACGGCGAGGACGACGGTGGCGATGAGGAGCCCGATGATGGGCGCCGACATCCAGTCGTAGCGGGTGCCGCCCCACGTGCACAGCAACACGAGTGTGGTGGTCGCGCCGGCGACGAGAACCATGCCGAGGTAGTCGAGCCGCGGCATGTGCTTCGACTTGACGTGCGGGATGTTGAGGAAGATCGACACCAGGATGATGGCGATGATGCCGATCGGAATGTTGAACCACATCGCCCAGCGCCAGCCGGGCCCTTCGGTGAACCAGCCGCCGAGGAGCGGGCCGGCGACCGAGGACACGGCGAAGACCGCGCCCATGGCGCCCATGTACTTGCCGCGCTGGCGGGCGGGGACGACGTCGGCGATGGCCGCCTGCGACAGAATCATCAGACCGCCGCCGCCGAGGCCCTGGATGACGCGGGAGACGATGAGGATTTCGATGGAGCCGGCGAGTGCGCCGACCACCGAACCGATCATGAACAACCCGATCGCGGTGAGGATCACCGGGCGGCGGCCGAAGAGGTCGGACAAGCGACCGTACATCGGCATGACGACGGTGGAGGCGAGGATAAAGCCGGTGATAACCCAGGTCATCTGATCGACGCCGTCGAGCTCGCCGACGATAGTCGGCAGTGCCGTGGCGAGAATCGTCTGGTTCAGGGAAGCGAGCAACATCGTGGCCATGAGGCCGATGAAGACGGCGGCTACGTTGACGTGCGGGGTTGAGTCGGCCCCGGGATCGCCGGGAGCCTCCTCGAGTAGCACGCCGTCTTGTGGCGGGTGGGAAGACATGATTTACCTCGTGCGTTTATCGTGTGCCACCGATCGGGCGGCGAAATTCTAAGGTGAAATTTAAGATACGACTCTGTATCTTGACAATCCGATACTAGGCGCATTGAATTGGATACGCAAACGTACCTAAAGGAGTCGTGATGTCCACCCGTCGGAGAGGAGAAGATCTCGAGAATGCGCTGTACAAGGCCGCGTGGCAGGAGCTGAGTGAGTCGGGTTATTCCGGGATCACATTCGAGGCGGTCGCCTCGCGAGCCCAGACGTCGCGGGCCGTGCTCTACCGGCGTTGGGCGGACAAGGGCGAGCTCGTGCGTGACACGATCGCCCACCATTTCAAGCTCTTCGCGCGCAGCGTCCCCGACACCGGTTCGTTCCGTGGGGATTTGATCGCCCTACTTGAGCAGTCGAACGCGACGCGGGAGCACATGCTCACCGGGATTCGCGTGCACCTGAGCGGGTATTACGAGGCCACAGGACAGAGTCCCGCCGAGCTGCGCAAGCACGTGCTCGGGGAAGGGCCAGACGTGCTGGAGGTGGTGTACAGCCGCGCCATCGAGCGCGGTGAGGTCGACCCGGAGAAGGCGACACGAATGGTGCGCAAGGCGCCGTTCGCTGTGCTCCGCAGTGAGATCATGACCACCCGGGACCGGGTGCCGCACGCCGTGCTCGAGGAAATCGTCGACACCCTCGTGCTTCCGCTGGTCGCGCCCGCGCACAGCACGGTCTGAGCGCGCGGGCGGTTTGGACGCTATCGCCGCTCGACGAGCTCGGCGCAGGCCTCCCAGAGTTTTTCGGCAACTCCGACGTCATAGCTGCGCTTATTCGACGCGACCGGGCGCGGGAAGCCCTGAACCTCGCCAGGCCCATCGGGGCCGATGTACCAGCCGCCGGGCAGATCCGGTGCCGTCGCCGCGTAGAGCTCGGGCAGAGCGCCGCGGTTGGGCGGCTGCGCGATAAGCGGCAGGGAATTGCCGAGCTTCATGATTTGGCGCACCACCGGGTTGCCGCTGTGCGTCTGCAGGTTCGTGGCCGAATACCCCGGGTGCGCGACGACCGCGCGCAGCGACGAACCCTCGCGCACGAAACGGCGCTGCTGCTCGTAGGCGAGCATGACGCACGCGAGCTTCGACTGCCCGTAGGCGAGCCACGAATTGTAGGAGCGCCGCTCGTAGTTGAGGTCGTCGAGGTTGATCCAGCCGAGCTGATGCATGAGCGAGCCGAGCCAGACGACGCGGTCGGTGATCTTGTGCTCGAGCTCCGCGGTGAGCGCGAAATGCCCCAACACGTTGACGCCGAACTGCTGCTCGAAGCCCTGCTCGGTGCGGCCGAGCGGGACGTCCATGACGCCGGCGTTGTTGATGAGCACGTCGACGCCGCGGTCTTCGATGCCGGAGACGAACGAGTCGACCGAGCGAAGGTCGCCCAGGTCGAGCTCGTGGACCTCGGCGAGCCTGCGAGAGTCCGCGGGCAGCTCCTCGCGCGCCGCCTCTGCCTTCTCGATGTTGCGGCACGCCATGATGACCCGGGCGCCGGCGGCCGTGAGCGCCTTGGTGCTCTGCAGGCCGAGCCCCGAATTCGCGCCCGTGACGACGAAGGTGCGCCCGGTCTGGTCGACGATATCGGCTTCGGTCCAACGTTGAGTTGCCATGGCGCCCATTAAACACAACTCGTGCGCGCGGCGCGCGGATCCGCGACGCTCAGGCGGCATGGGAAAAGCGCTTGCGGTATGACGTCGGCGTTGTCGAAAATGCCGCGGCGAAGCTCTGTCGAAACGTTACGGGACTGGCGAATCCGCAGGTTCGTGCGATCCGGTCGATCGTCCACCCGGTCGTCTCCAGCAACCGGCGGCCCTCGTCGAGCCGGCGCGCCGCGATCCACCGCGCAGGGCTCGTCCCGGTGGCCTCGCGAAAGCGGCGGGTGAAGTTGCGCGTGCTCATCTGCGTCCTGGCCGCGAGGGTCTCGACCGTCAGGGAATGTTCGAGGTTCGCGACGATCCATTCGAGAAGGTCGCTCATCGGCCCGTGCTCGGACGGAGTGGGCATAGGGCGACGAATGTATTGGGCCTGCCCGCCGTCGCGGTGTGGGGCGATGACGAGTTTCTGCGCGACCGCCGCGGCGTGCTCCGCCCCGAGCTGGGTCCGCACGAAGTGCAGGCACGCGTCGAGCCCCGAGGCAGTGCCGGCGGAGGTGAGAACGTCTCCGTGGTCCATGTACAAGGCATCCGCGGCCACCTGTACCCGCGGGAACGATCGCGCCAATTCCTCGGCGCCCGACCAATGGGTGACCGCGGCGCGGCCGTCGAGGATTCCGGACGCCGCAAGGGGGAAGGCGCCAAGGCACAAGCCGACGACCTGCGCGCCGTTCGTGTGGGCGCGGGATACGCCTTCGCGGAACCATCCCTCTACAGGTCTGAAGTCGGAATGCCACGACGGGATGACGACGACATCGGCGACGTCGAGAGCTTCCGGTCCGGATAGCGCCGCCAGCTCGACGCCTTCGGCTGTGCGAACGGGGGAGCCCGTGTCGCTCCACACGGTGAGCGTCCAGTCGCTTGCGGCGGGGAGCTTCGCCGCCTCGCCGAACACCGACAGCGGCGCCGCAGCGTGGAACATCGAGATGCCGTCGAATACGTAGATTGCGAAGTTCATAGCTCAGTTGGCCCGATTCCATCGAAGGTGTGCCAGAAAGACACTCGCGAGTATAGGTCGTGTCCTTCACGATGGATGGTGACCGGGAACGAACCGCCCAATCCCAACCAATGGAGGATCACCATGACCACCCCGAATCGCGCGCTCGTCATCATCGATGTCCAGCAGGAGTACTTCGATGGTCCGCTCGCTATCGCCCACCCGCCGCGAGAGGAATCTCTCTCGAACATCCTCGCCGCCGTCGACGCCGCGACCGAGGCGGGAATCCCCATCGCCTCATTCGCGCACATCTACCCCGAGGGGGCGCCCGTGTTCGCCGAAGGGAGCGAAGGACAAAAGCTCCATCCCGAGATCGCGCGCCGCGAAGCCGGCGAATGGAAGACCGCGACCAAGACGGTGGCCAGCGTGTTCTCCGAGTCGGACCTTGCGGAATGGCTTCGTTCCAAGAACGTGGACACCGTCACCCTTGTCGGGTTCATGACCAACAACTGCGTGATCGGCACGGCTGTCACCGCCGAACCGCTCGGCTTCTCCGTCGAGGTGCTCTCGGACGCCACCGGCGCGATCAACCTGAAGAACGCGCAAGGTGACGTCCCCGCGAAGGCCGTGCATGAAACCCTCATGGTGCTGCTCAATTCGAACTTCGCCTCCGTCGCAACGACGGCCGAGTGGACCGCGGCTCTGGGAAACGAAACGTCGCTGGAAGGCAGCAACCTCGTGGCCTCGGCGACGGGAGCCTAGTAGGACCTGCCCTTCCGACGGCAATTGTTACGGGCCGGGCGCGGGCACGAAACACAGTCGTTTCACGCCGTTCACGGGAGTAAACCTCGTCGAAATGCCGCGCGCATAGCGTCGGACGCATCCACTGCGGAAAGGATGTGTCGCGATGGCGCGCTCACACGTGATCGAGAATTGGAACCCCGAGGACACCAAAGCCTGGGAAGCGGGCGGCGAGAAGATCGCCAGGAGGAATCTGCTGTGGTCGGTGGTCGCCGAGCACGTCGGGTTTTCGGTGTGGAGCCTGTGGTCGGTGCTCGTGTTGTTCATGCCCGAGGACGTCTACGGGCTCAGCGCGGCCGATAAATTTCTCATCGCGGCCACCGCGACCGCGACAGGCGCGGTGCTACGGCTGCCCTACAGCCTCGCCACCGCGAAGTTCGGCGGCCGCAACTGGACCGTGTTCTCCGCCGTCGTCCTTCTCGTCCCCACCGGTGGTGCGCTGCTGCTCGTGCTCGACCCGGGCCACGCACTGTGGGCGTATCTGATCGTCGCCGCGCTCTCGGGCTTCGGTGGAGGCAACTTCGCGTCCTCGATGACCAACATCAACGCCTTCTTCCCGCAGCGCCTCAAAGGGTGGGCGCTCGGCCTCAACGCCGGCGGCGGTAATCTCGGCGTGCCCGTCGTGCAGCTTCTCGGTCTGCTCGTCATTGCCACCGTCGGTAATACGCGGCCGGAGATCGTTTGTGCGGTGTACCTCGTGCTTCTTGCCGTCGCGGGCGTCGGCGCGGCGCTCTACATGGACAATATCGACGGGCGCACCGCGGACCTCAAATCCCTCGGCGCGGTGATGAAGTACCGCGATTCCTGGCTCATCTCGCTGCTCTACATCGGTACCTTCGGTTCGTTCATCGGCTTCTCCTTCGCCTTTGGGCAGGTGCTCCAGCAGCACTTTCTCGCGGGCGGGGATAGCCCCGGGCAGGCGACGCTGCACGCCGCGCAGATCGCGTTTCTCGGTCCGCTGCTCGGCTCCATCGCCCGCGTGTACGGCGGAAAGTGGGCGGACCGTGTCGGCGGCGGCCTCGTCACGGCCGCGGCGTTCGTCGTCATGCTCGCCTGCTCGATCGCGCTCGCGGCGGTCGATTCTCTGCCGGTGGTCGTCGCCCTGTTCATCGTTTTGTTCATCGCCTCGGGCGTCGGCAACGGCTCGGTGTACAAGCTCATCCCGGACAGCTTCGAGGCGGTGTCGTGGAAGAAGGTCCACGATCAGAGCCTCGAACCGGGGCGCCGCCGCGAGTTCTCGCAGGTCTCATCGGGCGCACTTATCGGTGTCGCCGGGGCGATCGGCGGTCTCGGCGGCGTCGGCATCAATATGGTGCTGCGCCAGTCCTACCTCGACACCGGCGACGCCTCCTCGGCGTTCGCGTTCTTCGCGGTGTACTACGTGGTTGCCGCGGTGATCACCCTGTCGTTCTTCACCACGGTGCGCCGCCGCACGAGCACCTCGCAGGCCTGCGCCTCCCTCCCGGGCGGAGAACGCCCCGCCAACGCTGCAGACCCTGCCCTGGTGCGCCAGAAATGACCCGCGCCGACACCCACTGCCCCTACTGCGCGCTGCAGTGCGGGATGGCGCTGTCTCCCACAACCCCTACGCAGGATGACGTCGGACGCCGCGCCCCGCTCGAGATCACCCCGCTCGACTTTCCCACCAACCGCGGACGGCTATGCCGCAAGGGTTGGTCGGCAGCGCAGGTACTCGACACCGGCGATCGCCTGACGACTCCGCTGCTCCGGCGCGGCGGAAAGGAAGGCGAGCTCGCGCCCGCCACGTGGGATGAGGCCTTCGACGTCATCGCCGAGGCGGTGCACCGGGCGAGCGCGGGCGGCACCGAGCCCGACCGTGTCGGCGTGTTCGGGGGAGGCGGGCTGACCAACGAGAAGGCGTACATGCTCGGCAAGTTCGCCCGGCTCGGGCTCGGTACCTCGCAGATCGACTACAACGGCCGCTGGTGCATGTCGTCGGCGGCCGCGGGCGCGACGCGATGCTTCGGTCTCGACCGCGGCATGCCGTTTCCGCTCACCGATCTCGACGACGCCGAAGCGATCCTCTTTGTCGGAGCGAACCCGGCGGAGACGATGCCGCCGATGGTCACGCACCTGGATACGGCGACAGGCGCGGGCGGGCTCATGGTCGTCGACCCCCGCCGGAGCGTCACCGCGCGCCTCGCGGATGAGGCCGGAGGGGTGCACCTGCAAAATCGCCCCGGCACCGATGCGGCGCTGGCCGCGGGGCTGCTGCACATCGCCGTCACGCGCGGGTGGGCCGACAGCGAATACATCCGCGACCGCACCAGCGGGTTCGACGACGCGTGGGCCGTGGCCTCGCAGTGGCTGCCCGAGCGGACCGAGGCGGTGACCGGGGTCGGCGTGCCCGCGCTGCGCGCGACTGTCGAGCGGCTCGCGAAGGCCGCGCGGGCGGGGCGCGGCGCCTACGTGCTTACCGCGCGCGGCACCGAGCAGTCCTCGCGCGGCACCGACACCGTGGCCGCGTGGATCGCGCTTGCCCTCGCCCTCGGGCTGCCTGGCCGCGAGCGCTCGGGATGGGGCACCATCACCGGGCAGGGCAACGGGCAGGGCGGGCGAGAACACGGGCAAAAGTGCGATCAGCTTCCCGGCTACCGCAAGATCACCGACCCCGCCGCGCGCGCCCACGTCGCCCACGTGTGGGGCGTCGAGTCGGGCGAGATCCCCGGGCCTGGGCGAAGCGCGTTCGAGCTGCTCGACGCCTGCGGCAGGGATCTCGCCGCCGACGGCGAGCCCGGGGTGCGCATGCTCTTCGTGCACGCCTCGAACCCGGTCGTCTCGGCGCCCGATGCCGCCCGCGTCGCCGAGCGCCTCGGCGAACTGGACACTCTCGTCGTCGCCGACTTCGTGCCCTCGGAAACCGCGCGGCTGGCCGACGTCATCCTGCCCGTCCGCCAGTGGGCGGAGGAAGAAGGCACCGTGACCAACCTCGAGGGCCGCGTGCTGCGCCGGCGCCGCGCCGCCGAGCCTCCCGAGGGAACGCGCGACGAACTCGACATCCTGCGCGCCCTCGCCGAGCGCCTCGGCAAGCCCGCGCACTGGTTTCCCACCGACCCCGCGGAGGTCTTCGACGAGCTCGCCCGCGCGTCCGCCGGCGGTGCCGCGGACTACTCGGCGATCTCCCACGCCCGGCTCGACGCCGGAGAGGCGCTGCACTGGCCGTGCGGCAAGGACGCGCCCGGCGGGACTCCGCGGCTGTTCCTCGACTCCTTCGCCACCGACGACGGGCGTGCCCGATTCTCACTGCTCGTGGGCACTCCCGACACCTTCGACACCCGTGTCGCCGAGCGCCAGGTCGTGCTCACCACCGGCCGGCTGCTCGGGCATTACCAGTCCGGCGCGCAGACCCGCCGCGTGCCCGAACTCCTGGGCACCGACCCCGAGGCCACCGTAACGATGCACCCCGACACCGCCACCACCTTCGACCTCGTAGAAGGGGCGATGGTGCGAATCCGCG
>NZ_DYXM01000050.1 GCF_020742175.1 Dietzia timorensis | reverse complement strand
CCGAGCCGTCATCGCCGCCAAGCAACAAGCCCTCGACGCCAGCAACGGCTACCATCAAGAATCGGAACTCGTTGATCACTGCGACTGACCAAACGCCGATCCGATTCCCACCACATCACGGGGCACTATCGGCATGGGGCGCTCCAAGACATAATGATTGGGGCACCTCGGTACGCGGGAACGGCAGCGGCTTGTGCGCTGCAAAAGTCGAGGATTAGTGCGACCGGTGACCCGCCCGAGGTGCATGGCATCTCGGGGGCGACGGCGCCAGAAGAGTTTCGCTCAGGAGGCGCCGTCTAGCGGGCGCGGTCCCGAATCGCGAAGTTCAGCGCCATCACCGGCGCGCTGCACAGAGTTCCCATGGCCGGCACCTTAGCAAGCCGTTTCCGGCTTCGAAAGCCCTCCCGCGCAGCCTTCCCATTCGTGGACGGTGTCGAGATTGGAGCGCGCGAAGGCGCGTTTCGGTCCCCTTGAAGCCTCGACAGCGGCAACTTTCATGTGTTACAGGTCATATTTGGAAGTAGATATAACGAATTGGTCTCGTGATTTACCTCTCACCGCTACGGATCAATCGTTGTTTATACTTCCTTTTTTCACCAGTTCTGACGCCCGAGAACAGATGTCGACGGTGTTCTCGATTTGGTGGATCGTCGGATTTCGCCGGGTTTTTCTGTAACAGCTCGGCCACTTCGTGTGGATAGAGTGTGCGAAGGCAAGCCGCACGAGCACGATCCGCTACTCCGCGAGCAAGACCAGAATGCCCGCGGGGATCGTCGCAAAGGCGGCCCCGACACAAAGGAGATCCACCATGGGTTCCATCGAAAATCTTGCAGGCGTTTTCTTCGATGCCGCTAACGGCATCATCAGCTCGGTGCTCGGAGGAGCTTCCGGCTCCCTCGAGGTTGTCCAGGGCAGCCTCGGCGGCGAGTAATACCGTCTCGACCTAATCGGTCGAACGCCAAAGCCTGCGCTTCTCCGTTCGCGGAGGGGCGCAGGCTTTTCTTTGTCTCCATTCCGACGGCCGCCGTGGGACGATTTCTCGTCAAATCCGAGGATATTTGTGCGCGTGCCTGGCCTTTTCGGTGTGGACTCATGCGCGGGAAATTTATTTCAAGAAATTTCTTGCCATTGTGTAACGATCCCCAAAAGCCGCCCGATACTCCAGATGAAACCAACACCGCTTGGCTGAATCACGACACGGGCGTCGACCAAAGGGGTCGTACTTCCCGGATTCAATCGAAACGGTACTGAACAAAAGGAGATCCACCATGGGTTCCATCCAAGATCTTGCAGGCGTTTTCTTCACCGCAGGCCAGGGCATCATCGACACCTTCCTCGGCGCTGCTCAGGGCTTCCTGAACGTCGTTTCGGGCAGCCTCGAGGGCTAATCCCCCTTCGGCCGGAAAGCCGAAGCATAAGCCTGTGTCTCACCAATGACGGTGAGACACAGGCTTTTCTCATTTTTTCGGTAATTTTTTGGCCCTCGCAAAGCAATACCATCCGTCAAGTATGCACACTAAGCAGTACACCGTTCGGATCGTTCTCATGACTGTACAAAGCCTTTCTTGACATTAATTTCTTTTACTAATGTAACGAACGCCACAATCCCTCCGATGGTTAATATGAACGCATTGCTGGTCGGGTGAACCACTGTGTCGGGGTGGATGAGAAGAGCTTTTCCATTCCGGGTCCGCCATGGTCGGCATCTATCACGAGGAGATTCCCATGGGTTCCATCGAAGATCTCGCCGGCGTATTTTTCGACGCCGGCCAGGGCATGATCGACACGTTCCTTACGGCCGCACAGGGCTTCCTGAACGTCGTCAAGGGCAGCATCGGGGCTTAGTCGTCCCGGCACCGTCGTGACCGGCAGATCCTTCGGCCACGACCTTCCTGCGGCCCCACCGCTCCGGTGGGGCCGCAGGGCATTTATATGACGGCGCAGGGCGCGCCCGCGGGACGGCGGTCGGCACTGTCGTTCCAGCCGCCTCGGGGCGCGAACGGTCGCGGTGCGGGCAATTCGGCCACAATGGGCGATGAAGCGTAGTCGCCAGGAGAACGACCGGGCGCCACATCGAAGCAATCGGAGGAGATCGACGAGTTGCCCCTTTTCGACCAGCTCAAGTCCGCCAACGAATCCGAATGGAAGAACTACATCCACCACGAGTTCGTGGAAACCCTCGGGGCGGGCACTCTTCCACTGGAGAGTTTCCAGGATTACCTCGTGCAGGACTACCTTTTCCTCATCCAGTTCGCCCGCGCGTACGCTTTGTCGGCGTATAAGTCCCGCTCCCTCGACGAGATCAGGCTGTCTGCGGATGGGCTCGCCCTCATCCTCAAAGAGACCGAGCTCCACATCGGCCTCACCGAGCGTTGGGGCATCGACCGCCCGACCCTCGAGTCGACGCCCGAGAAGATGGGCACGGTCGCCTACACCCGCTACGTCCTCGACTGCGGCATAGCCGGCGATCTTCTCGATCTCGAGGTCGCCCTCGCACCTTGCACCATCGGCTACGCGGAAATCGGCGCCGACCTCGCGGCCCGCTTCTCCCCCGCCCCGGACCACCCCTACGTCGATTGGATCACCGAGTACGCGGGCGAAGATTTCCAGCAGGGCGCGCAGCTCGCCATCGAGCGCATCGATTCCCTCGCCGGCGCGCAGCTCTCCGATAAGCGCCAAGCCGAGCTATCCGAGATCTTCCGCAAGGCAACCGTCCTCGAATCCGATTTCTGGCAGCAGGCCCTCGACTGATCACACTGGCCCCTGTGCTCCCAGTCGATTGCGAGCGCTGGGCACCAGAATTCATATCGTCGCCGCAGCTCGGCTCGGCCTAGAACATCGCGCCCGGATTGAGAAGATTGTGCGGATCGAGCGCGGACTTGATGCGCCAGGTCAGGTCCATGACGTCCTCGCCCACCTGGTTCGGCAGCCAGTTCTTTTTAAGCCTGCCCACGCCGTGCTCCCCGGTAATGGTCCCGCCAAGCGAGATCGCGAAATCCATGATCTCGCCGAACGCGAGATTCGCCCGCGCCGTCTCCTCCGGATCGGCCGGGTCGTGGACGATCAGCGGGTGAGTGTTCCCGTCTCCGGCATGGGCGATGACGGCGATGAGCACATCGCGCTCGGCGGCGATCTCCTCGATGCGCTCGATCAGCTGCGGCAGGGCGGGCAAGGGCACCCCGACGTCCTCCAGCAGCAGCGTTCCCTTCCGCTCGACTGCGGGAATTGCGAAACGCCGCGCCGCGGCGAAGGCCTCTCCCTCCTCGGGATCGTCGGTGGTGAACACGTCGGCGGCGTTGTTGTTCCGGAACACCTCCGCCATGAACTCGACCTCGCGGCTGCAGTCGGCCCCCGGCGAATCGGACTGCGCGATGAGCATGCCGTGCGCGTCGACGTCGAGCCCCATCCGCTTGACGTCCTCGACCGCCCGGATCGAGGCGCGGTCCATGAACTCGAGCATCGCCGGGCGCATGACTCTAGTGATGTCGAGGATCGCCTGAGTCGAATCGGTGACCGTCGGAAACGTGCCGACGACCGTGCTCGTCGGCGCCTGCTTCGGGATGAGCCGGACGATGACCTCGGTGATGATCCCGAGAGTGCCCTCGCTCCCGACGAACAGTTTCGTCAGCGAAAATCCAGCGGAGTCCTTGAGCCTCGGACCGCCGAGCCTGACCGCCTTACCGTCGGCGAGCACGACCTCCATGCCGAGAATGTAGTCCGTCGTCACTCCATATTTGACGCAGCACAGACCGCCGGCGTTGGTCGCCGCGTTCCCGCCGATGGAGCAGATCTCGAATGACGACGGATCCGGCGGATACCAGAGGCCATGTTCGGCGACGGCCTTCTTCACCTCCGCGTTGAGCAGGCCCGGCTGGACCACAGCAGTGCGGGTGACGGGGTCGACCTCGATGTCGCGCATCAGCTCGGTCGTAAGCACAATGCCGCCGTTGACGGCCGTCGCGCCGCCGGAGAGTCCGCTGCCGGCGCCGCGTGGGATCACCGGGATCGAATTCTCGGTTGCCCAGCGCATCACTTCCTGCACGTCAGCCGTGCTCGTCGCGCGCACGACGGCGAGCGGCTGCCCGGCGTCGGGATCCTTCGCGAAATCCCTTCGGTACCCCTCGGTGACGTCGGGGTCGGTGACGATCGGCGAGGACGGGATCCGTTCGCGAAGTGCGTCGATCAATGCGTCGGCTGCCGGCATTTCAGACCGCCTCTCTCGAGTGGGTGTCCCCGCCGAGAGTACGAGCCGAGCCCGCCGCCCGCGCCGGTTTGTCGAGAATTTCCCGCAGGCGTTATTCGGGGCGCGACCGCGCCTGGGCGGAGTCGGCGGGTCGGGCCTCCGAGTCGTCGTCGGACTCCTTTTCCCCCGCCGGCGGGCCATCCGCGAGATGCGGGAACATGTCGTTGCCGAGCAGATAGCGGATACCCGCGTTGAGCGCAGCGGCAACGGGAACGGCGAACAGCGCGCCTGCGACTCCGAAGAGATAAGTACCCGAGGCGACGATCACGATGACCGCGAGCGGATGCAACGCGACCGCGTGCCCCATGAGAAACGGCTGAAGCACGTGCGATTCGACGAAGTGCACGACGACGACGATCGCGACCATGATCACCGCGTGCCAGATGCCGTTGTCGACGAGCGCGATGAGCGCCGGCAGGATGCCGGACACGATCGCGCCGACGATCGGCACGAACGAGGCGATGAACACGATGATCACGATGGGCAGCACGAAGGGCAGCCCGAGCACTGCGGCGCCGACGCCGACGCAGACGGCATTGATGAGCGCGACGAGAGCCTGGGTGTGGGTGAAAGCACCGAGGCTCACCCAACCGCGTCGGGCGGCGGCGTCCACCCTGTCGCGGGCCGCGGCGGGCAGAAGACGGGCGAAGAACGTCCAGATCTTCCGCCCCTCGTAGAGGAAGAAGAACAACGCGAGAAGTGTGATGATCAGTCCGGCGAAGATATCGACGACCTGCCCGCCGGCGTGGAAGGCGCCGGAAGCCAGCTCGTTGGAATGCTCCGACGTCGACGTTTTGATCTTGTCCACGACGGCGTTCATCCGGGTTTCGTCGAGATGGAGCGGCCCATCCGAGAGCCAGACGACGATCTGATCGATCCCCGCCATCGCCTTGCTCTGCAGCTGCGGTAGGTCGGAGACGACCTGCTGCGCGGCGAGCGAGATTCCGCCGACGATAACGGCGATGAGCGCGACCACGGTCGCCAGAGCGGCGGCCAGCCTCGGAAACCGCGCGCGCCTGGTGAGGAAGCCGGTGACCGGCGAGAGGAGTGCCGAGAGCAGCACGGCAACGGCCACGGGGATGAGAACGACTGGCACGCTCCCAGCGATCTTCGCCAGCACCCACACCCCGCCCGCTATGAGGATCAGGCACAGACTCCACCAGGCGGCGACGACTATCGGGTAGGGCAGATCCCCTTGGCGCGGATGCAGCCGAGCGCCGTCATCCTGCGATGATTGTCGATCCGAGAGCGTGCCTGGCATGTGATAATCCTAAGCCCGCCGCAGCTTGGCCGGGGGCAAAAACTATCGCCGTCCTCCCCCTGTTCGGGAGAGAACGGCGATAGCGGTGAAGAACACGGCCCGTTGAGGCTACAGCGCCTTGAGTTCCTCGACGATCGAGTCGACCGAGCCCTTGGCATCGCCGAAGAGCATCGAAGTCGCATCCGCGAAGAACAGCGGATTCTCGATGCCGGCATAGCCAGAGGACATGCTTCGCTTGAGCACGATGGTCGAACGCGCCTCGTCGACGTTGAGGATCGGCATGCCGTGAATCGGCGAGCTCGGATCGTTGCGCGCGGCCGGGTTGGTGACGTCGTTGGCGCCGATGACGATGGCGACATCGGTGCGGTTGAACTCACCGTTGATGTCGTCCATCTCCTTCATCGCGTCGTACGGCACGTCGGCCTCGGCGAGGAGCACGTTCATGTGGCCCGGCATGCGCCCGGCGACCGGGTGGATGGCGTACTTGACCTCGACGCCCTTCGACTCGAGGAGCCCTGCCATCTCCTTCACGGCGTGCTGCGCCTGGGCGACGGCGAGACCGTAGCCCGGGACGACGATGACCTGGTTGGCGTAGGCCATCTGGATCGCGGCGTCCGACGCGGAGGTCGACTTGACCGTGCCACCCTCGGCGCCACCGGCGGGACCGGCAGCATCGTCGCCGCCGCCGAATGCACCGAACACGATCGCGGGGATCGACCGGTTCATCGCCTTCGCCATGAGGTTGGTGAGGATCGAACCGGAGGCGCCGACGATCATGCCGGCGACGATCATCGCGGTGTTGTTCAGCGCGATACCGGCCGCGGCTGCCGACAGGCCGGTGAGGGCGTTGAGCAGCGAGATGACGACGGGCATGTCCGCGCCACCGATGGGGAACACGACGAACAGACCCATGATGCCGGCGGCGATGAGAAGGCCGACGATCCACCAGGTGTTCGCGCCGCCGCCGTTGGCGGCGTTGATCGCGAGGTAGATCGCGATGGCGATGCTCACGACAAGCAGCACGATGTTCGCGAGCTGGAAGGCCTTGGCGGCCTTGACCAGGTTGCGTTCGAGGTTCTTGTTGAGCAGCTCCTGCAGCTTCGCGAACGCGACGAGCGAGCCCCAGAACGAGATCGAACCGATGATCGCGGCGATGAGCGAACCTGCGACGACCGGGCCTGCCGGGGTGTCGCGGAAGTGCTGGAAGCCGTCGGTCTCGATGAACTCGGCCCACGCGATGAGCGCGACCGTGCCGCCACCCACGCCGTTGAACAGCGCAACGAGCTGCGGCATCGCCGTCATCTTCGTGCGCCGGGCCGGCGGGATACCGAGCACGACACCGACGAGGAGACCGACGGCGATGAGCACCCAGTTGATAGTGGGCGTCGACACGTCGGCGCCCTCGGGGCCGCCAAGCTGGCCGTTACGGACGGGGACGTTGAGAATCGTGGCGGCGATGGCGAGGACCATGCCGATTCCTGCGATCCAGTTGCCGCGCACGGCGGTTTTCGGCCCGGTCAGGCCCATGAGGCCGTAGATGAACATGCCGAACGCGACGATGTAGAGGGCGGAGACCACGTAGGTCCACGCGGACGGAGGCGTCTGCGAGGAGGTGACGAAGACGTTGAAGATTTCAGTGTTCACGCGTCACCCTTTTCCTTCGGTTCCGGGCGGGACTTGAACATGCCGAGCATGCGGTCGGTGACGAGGAAGCCACCGACGACGTTGAGCGTGCCGAACACGAGCGCGATGAACGCGATCGTGTACACGCCCCAGCCCGCGTCGGCCGGGAGGCTGCCGAGCACGGCGATCGCGCCGAGCACGACGATGCCGTGGATGGCGTTCGTGCCCGACATGAGCGGGGTGTGCAGGGTGTTGGGGACCTTGGAGATCACAGCGAAACCGACGAATCCGGCGAGCACCAGAATCGCGATGTTGGCCATGAGGCCTGTGTACATACCGGTAACCATTAGTTCGTTCCCTCCTCACGGGTAACGCATGCACCGGCGATGACCTCGTCATCGAAGTCGGGTGCAAAGGCGCCGTCCTCGTTGCGCATCAGCTCGAGCAGCGCCAACAAGTTCTTCGAATACAGCTCGCTGGCATGCTCGGGCATGGAAGCGGGCAGGTTGAGCGGGGACGCGATCGTCACATCGTGGGTAACGACGGTCTTTCCCGGCTCGGTGAGTTCGCAGTTACCGCCGGTCTCGCCGGCGAGGTCCACGATGACGCTGCCGGGCTTCATGCCCTCGACGGCGGCGGCCGTGACGAGGCGCGGGGCGGGGCGCCCGGGAACGAGCGCGGTCGTGATGACCACGTCGAAGCCCTTGATCGCCTCCTCCAGCGCCTTCTGCTGCTGGTCCTTTTCCTCGTCCGTCAGCTCGCGGGCGTAACCGCCCTCGCCGGCGGCATCGATGCCGAGGTCCAGCCACTGCGCGCCGACAGAGCGCACCTGCTCAGCGACCTCGGGGCGCACGTCGTAGCCCGTGGTGCGGGCGCCGAGGCGCTTGGCCGTGGCGAGCGCCTGCAGGCCGGCGACGCCGACTCCGAGCACGAGCACGGTGGCCGGCTTGACGGTTCCGGCGGCCGTCGTCAGCATCGGGAAAAACCGTGTGGCTTCCGTCGCCGCGACGATCACGGACTTGTAGCCGGAGACGTTGCCCTGCGAGCTGAGCGCGTCCATGACCTGCGCGCGAGAGATGCGCGGGATCGCCTCGACCGCGTAGGCCTCGACCCCGGCGTCCTTGAGCGCACCGATCTTATTGTCCGAATTGCGCGGAGCGAGGAAGCCGATGAGCTTCTGGTCCTTGCGCAGCTTGCCGATCTCCTCGTCCGTCGGCGGAGAGACGCGGACGACGACGTCGGCGCCATACGGATCGCCGATCGTAGCCCCGGCCTCTTCGTACGCCGAATCGGGGATCAGCGCGGCCTCGCCGGCGCCTTGTTCGACGATGACGGGGACGTCCTTGCCCACGAGCGAAGCGACCACCTTGGGCACGAGCGCTACTCGGCGCTCCCCAGGGGCCGTTTCGCGCACGACACCCACACTCATGTTTGTTCCTTCACGTTTGACAATGTTCTCTTCCCGACTGGCATCGGAAGGAGTCTCACGTAATGCACATATGGCGCCGCTGAAGACGAAAACTCGTCCACTGCGGCGCCACACGCGACACCGGAGATCCGGGTCCCGGCGAGTCGTGTTCTCGGTCCTGGGCGCAACCTCGCGCGTGCCGGATCGCGGCTCGTGAGCGAGGTTCGGATCCCGTCCTAGGGATTATTGGATGAACCCTGTAGCTAAATCGGTCTTAAATAGACCGTTCGAAGAATTATCACAGATGGACCTCAGATTCCGAAAGAGCCCTGCATATACGTGATCTAAGTAACATTCCCGTCGGCCGCGGGAAATCGGCTAAGTTGATCGAGGAAAATCCACGAGGGCCGGGGAACAAAGGAGCGCGCAGCGTGTTCAGATGGACTTTGCACGGCAATGGTCGGACCGTCGACGCGGACACCATCGTCGCCCCGGAAGAGCGGCTGTCGTGGCCGCTCACGGTAGGCATCGGCGCGCAGCACGTGGTCGCGATGTTCGGCGCGACGTTCCTGGTGCCGGTCATCACCGGCTTTCCGCCGTCGACAACCTTGCTGTTCAGCGGCCTGGGAACCATGCTGTTCCTGCTCATCACCCGCAACCGCATGCCGAGCTACCTCGGCTCATCCTTCGCTTTCATCGCGCCGATCACAGCGTCGACGCAGGCCGATTCCATGGAGGCCGCACTCGGCGGCGTCCTCGTGACCGGCGTCCTCCTCGCGCTCCTCGGGCTGCTCGTGCAAAGGGTCGGAACCGCGTGGATCGGCGCCCTCATGCCGCCGGTCGTGATGGGCTCGATCGTCGCGCTCATCGGGCTCAATCTCGTCCCCACCGCCTATCAGGAAAATTTCTCGAAAGCCCCGGTCACGGCGGCGATAACGCTCTGCGCCGTCATACTGTGTACCGCCTTGTTCAAGGGAATTCTCGGCCGCGTCTCGATTCTCGTCGGCGTGATCGTCGGCTATCTCGTGGCGGTCGCGCGGGGCGAAGTGGACTTCACACCGTTCAACGAGGCAGCCTGGCTGGGTCTCCCCGAATTCCACCATCCGGAATTCAACCTCGGTCTCATCCCCATTTTTCTTCCGGTCATCGTCGTGCTGCTCGCGGAAAACGTCGGGCATGTGACGTCGGTCGGCACGATGACGGGGCGTGACCTCAAACCGCTCGTGGGCAGGACACTGTTCGCCGACGGCCTCGCGACGACGATCTCTGCGGGCTTCGGTGGTTCGCCGACGACGACCTACGGCGAGAACATCGGCGTGATGAGCGCGACGCGCGTGTACTCGACCGCCGCGTATTGGGTCGCCGGCATCGTCGCCGTTCTCCTGTCTCTGTCGCCAAAGGTCGGCGCGCTCATCAACACGATCCCCGCAGGCGTACTCGGCGGCGTCACCTTCGTGCTCTACGGGCTTATCGCCATCATCGGTTTTCGCATGTGGGTCGACGGCCGCGTCGACTTCTCCTCCCCCAAGAATCAGCTGACGGCGGGCGTCGCGCTTGTTATCGCCATCGCGGATCTCCACTGGGAGTTGGGCGATTTCGCCTTCACCGGCATCGCGCTGGGCACACTCGCGGCGCTCGTGATCTACCACGGCATGAGCTGGATCGGCCGCTATACGGGCACCGATAACGAGGTCAGCGGGCTACAGGACCCCGGCCGCTCTGCGCATGATGCTGCTGGGCGAGCATGACGAGCGCGTCGAGGAGCGGGCGGCGCAGCGCCCCGCCGACGACGATCGCGCGGACGAGCCCGGCAGTGGAGCCCTCGGCGGCCACCGCGGCGAGATCGCTGCGCCCAACCAGGTCCGCGGCCTCGGCGTAGCCGTCGAGCAGCCCTTCCCCGCCGAAGCCCTCGGACTCCAGTTCGGCCAGCGCGGCCGCGGCGGCGCCGTACGCCGGCGATGCCTTCTCGCAGCGCCACCCTCGCTCGGCGATGATCCGGTCGAGCGCCTCTTCGCTCTCCGCGTCGATTCGCTCCGCGTCCACTTCGCCGGCGAGCGCGTCCTGAGTCGCCGCCATCGCGTCGACCGGCGACCCCCCGCCGTCGACGACCCCCACGACCTCGCGGATGCTCGCCAACGGAAGGCCTGCGACCTTGGCCAGCGCGCGGATCATCCGCAGACGCTCGAGGTGCACCTCGTCGTATTCGGCCTGGTTGACACTCGACCTGTGCCCCGCCGGCAGTAGCCCCTCGCGCAGGTAGAACTTGATCGTCGCGACCGAGAGCCCCGACCTTTTCGCCAACTCGGCCATGCGCACAGGCAACCCCATTTCCTCGATCGGTGAAGCGAATTCCCCCGCCTCCCCAATAGACAGTAGTACTATCCGTTAATAGATACTGCAACTATCTGCTTTGCGACGGTGGCGTCGCCGGAACCACGGAGCACCGAATCTCATGACCTGGCTGGACACTCTCTCGATACTCATCATCGGCTTCGTCGGCTCGGCCGAGTTCGCGTCGGTCGCGCTCGTCCACCCCGTCGTCCGCAAGCTCCCCGCCGACCAGCAACTCGTGGTCGAAAAGGGATTGCTGCGCACGTTCGGTCGGGTCATGCCCTCGGGGATGACGGCGGCGGCCGCGCTCGGCATCGCCGTCGCAATCGAACGACCCTCCGCATTGCTTATCGCGGCCGCGGGAGTTCTCACCGTCGCGCTCGTGGTCACCATCGCCGGCAACGTGCCGATCAACCTACGCACCGGACGCATCGTCGGACGAAAGGCGCCCGAGGGATTCATCACGATGCGTCGCCGCTGGGACGCCTTCCAGCTCGTCCGCGGCTCGCTGCAACTCCTCGGATTCGTGCTCGCGACGATTGGCATCGCCGTGCACTAGACGTTGGCGCGAGCTCCGCCATACCTTGGTCCGACCGCGCCCGACCGGGGGCGATGCCGCCGCCACTTATGGCAGCCGCTCGTCGATCCGACCTAGGCTGGTGTGAGGTCGCTCACGTATTTTCGTGGGTTCGAGGTATTGGGAGGAAAATCTGATGCCAAAGAACGTCGCCGAAAAATTGATTTCGTCCCATCTTGTCGATGGGGAAATGAAGCCCGGGGCCGAACTCGGCCTCCGCGTCGATCAAACGCTCACGCAGGACGCCACCGGAACGATGGTCATGCTCGAGCTGGAGGCCCTCGGCCTCGATCGAATCCGCACCGATCTATCAGTTCAGTACGTGGATCACAACCTATTGCAGACCGATGAGAAGAATCCGGACGACCATGCATTCCTGCAGTCGGCGGCCGAGCGATTCGGCCTCTGGTTCTCCAAGCCGGGCAATGGTGTTTCCCATCCCGTCCACCAAGCCCACTTCGGCAAGCCCGGTGTCGTGCTCATCGGCTCGGATTCCCACACCTGTGCCGCAGGCGCGATGGGAATGCTCGCCATCGGCGTCGGTGGGCTCGAGATCGCGATGGCGATGGCCGGGCAGCCACTCTATGTGGGCGCTCCCGAGATCTGGGGCGTCGAGCTCACCGGCGAGATGCCGGATTGGGTGTCGGCCAAGGACGTCGTTTTGGAGATGCTGCGCCGGCACGGCGTGAGCGGCGGTGTCGGCCGGATCATCGAATACCACGGTCCGGGACTCAAGCACCTGACGGCGATGGACCGCCATGTGATCGCGAACATGGGCGCCGAACTCGGTGCCACCGCAACCGTCTTTCCCGCCGACGATGCCGCCAAGAGCTACCTCGAAGCGGTCGGCCGCCCAGACGATTTCACGCGGATCGAGGCAGATGAGGGCGCAACGTATGACGTCGAGGAATCGATCGACCTTTCCACCGTCGTACCGCTCATTGCTCGTCCGTCCTCGCCGGGCAACGTCGTCCCGGTCTCCGAGGTCGGTGACGAGGACGTGAGTCAGATCGTCGTCGGCTCCTCGGCCAACCCGGGCCTACGTGACTTCGCCGCAGCAGCGGAGATTCTCGCCGGACAGCAGGCGAACAAGAATGTCTCCGTCGACATCAATCCCTCATCCCGTGAGGTTCTCGCCGACATGATCGCAGGAGGCTGGCTCACCTCGCTGGTGAGCGCCGGAGCGAGGATTCACCAGTCCGGCTGTATGGGTTGTATCGGTATGGGCCAAGCGCCGGCCACCGGCCAGAATTCGCTTCGAACGATGCCGCGCAACTTCCCAGGACGCTCGGGAACGGAGGAGGATTCGGTGTGGCTGTGCTCGCCGGAGACTGCCGCCGCATCGGCGCTCACCGGCAAGATAACCGACCCGCGGACGCTAGCCGACAGCCACGGCATCAAGGCCCCGCACCCGACCATGCCGGAACGCTACTCCCAGTTGAAGGACATGTTGCAGGCTCCGCTTCCCGCGGAGCAGGCGCAACAGGTGGAGCTGGTCAAGGGCCCGAACATCTCGACATTGCCCGACTTCGACCCGATCCCAGACCGCTTTTCCGCGCCGGTCGTACTCAAGGCCGGAAACGACGTGTCCACGGACGAGATTCTCCCGGCAGGTTCGCGCGTGCTGCCCTTCCGCAGCAACATCCCCAAGATCGCCGAGTTCGCCTTCACGCGGATCGACGGCGACTACCCCAAGCGAGCCCGCGAGGCCGGTTCGGCGCATGTCGTACTCGCCGGGAAAAACTATGGCCAGGGATCCTCGCGCGAGCACGCCGTCATCGCCCCGCGGTACTTGGGTTTACGTGCTGTCATCGCGGTATCTTTCGCCAGGATCCACTGGCAGAACCTCGCCAACTTCGGCGTCCTGGCGCTCGAGTTCGATGATCCATCGGACTTGGAACGCGCGGAGCAAGGTGAGCAGGTCGAATTCACCGACCTGCGGGATGCGCTGCAATCGGGTACCCAATTGACGGTGAAGATCGGTGACCGCGAAGTGGCCGTGCACCATCGCCTGTCCGATCGTCAGGTTCAAATGGTCCTCGCCGGCGGCAGAATCCCACTCGTCGCACAGGAGATGTAGTTAACCTCTGCCAACGGAAGACACGGCTCAGATCCCGCCGGCAGCATTGTCACGAACGAGGCAGCTGCGCCACCCTCGCGGTCGGCGCAGCTGCCCTTTTCCGATTGCTTCTTTCGGAACCGGTCTCAAGTACCCAACCGGCGACGGTGATCGGTGCGAGCGGAAAGCCGGTACGGCTAATATGCGGCGTCCAGCGACCCCGCGTCGAGGCCGAGAGAACCACCGATCTCGAACGCGGACCCGCTGGATCCCGCCGCCGAACCCGAGACACCTGGGACGGTGAATTCGGGAATCTCCTCTAGTGGTGTGAAGTAGACCCGCTTGTTCTGGCTCGGAACGACGAGGGTGTCGTCGACGATGATCGGCCCTGCTGGGGCCAGCGCGCCCTCGAGCTGCAGCTTGCCCGTGATCGCCCCCGTGGCGACGTCGAGCCGGAAGACGTATCCGGACGTCGTCGAGAAGTATGCATCGTTGCCGTCGATGACCGGAGCACCCTTGATCGCGCCGACCGGATTGCGCCACAACTGTTTACCGGTGTGCAGATCGAATGCGTAGGCGGCGCTCGTCGTCGGGCTGCCGACAAATACCTTTCCGCCGTCGATGGTCGGTGCGCCGGAGCGGTTATTTGTCGGTGCGGGCCCGGTTCCGAGGGACTTTCGCCACAGCTCCGCGCCTGACTTTTCGTCCATGGCGACGATGGTGTGCTCTTCCCGCTCACCTGAGCTTCCGGGAACGCGTACCGCGTTGGCCGTCGTCACCACGATTCCCTCGTCCACGGCGGGTGGGACGTCGTCGAGACCACGGTTGAACTCGGGGAACTCATGCGACCACGCGAATTTATCGGTGGCGGTGTCGTAGGAGAAGAACGAGTACGGAGCGGGAGAGCCGGCTCCGAAGAACAGCTTGCCGTCGTGTTCGGCGGGCGAGGACATGCTCACGACGTGCCCGATATCGGTGCGATGCAGCTCGTCTCCGCTCGCGGGATCGATCTTGTAGAGGGTCCGGTCTCCGGTGACGGCGTACACCGCTCCGTTAACCACGACCGGGGTGGGCATGACTTCTCCCACCGTGTCGAATCGCCACAGTTGCTTGCCGGTGTCCGCGTCGAGCGCGAGCACTCCGCTCTCGCCGGAACCACGCACTCCGGGTATTTCCTCGTGGGCGAAGCGGTTACCGAATCCAACGAAGATGGTTCCGTCCGCGTAGATCATCTCCGAGTGCACCCAGTTGGGCGCCTGCTCACTCCAGAGCTCGTCACCGGTGGCGAGGTCGAAAGCTTGCAGCGCTCCTGTGCCGTGGTTGCCGACGAACATCTTCCCGTTGGCGATTACCGGGGTCGAGCGGACCTCGTCTGCGGTGTCCACGCCGTCGTCGAGGAGGTCGTCGAGCCCGCTGTCCACGTGCGCGTTCTTGGTGGGCGCATAGCGATATTGGGTCCAGTCGCCTTCGGCAGCCGAGGCGATTCCTGCTCCGAGCGCCATGGCAGCGCACGAAAGGATTGTGACGGGAAAAATTCCGAGCTTTTGACGGTGAGAAAGACGCATACCGGACAATCTAAGCGATATCTCACGTTTTCTTTGACTAATTGTCAGATCCCTCGGTACGTCTCGTTTTCCACCCCGTGGAGACGGACTACGGGCACGAGTTACCAGGTGCTCAGGGAACCTCCGGCATCCCGGCGACGTAGGCGGCCTGTCCGACATGTTGCGCGGCGTCGTCGATGGCGCTGATGACTCGCACGCCGAGAGTCACCGGCGGGTCCCAGCTTTCGTCGATGACGCGGTCGAGGTCGTCCTCTCCTAGGGTGCCGATCCACTCCGACGTCATCCGGAAAACTGCGTCGAAGTACTCGCGCAGCAGTGCCTTGCCGTCCCCGGTCTCCGGAACGCGCACCGAGCGCGCCGCGGAGTCGTTCTGACCGAGCCCCATGTCCTCGTAGCCGAGGTCGGCATCACCGAGGTCGAAACGCCGGTCGAAGCCCTGCGAAGTCCACACCTGCTCGACACCGGCGAGCGGCGCGATCTGCGCGTCGGTCTCGCGCGCCGCGTGCCAGATGAGCCACGCCACCGAGTTCGGATGGCCGCCCGGGTGCGCGTTGAGCGCCGCGGGATCCAGGTTCTCCCAGTAGTAGTCGGCGGCCTGCCCCGGCCGCGCCGCCAGATCCTTGAGCACCTCGAGGGAATTCATCCCTCCATCGTGGACCCATTCGCCACCGTTCGTACACCCCCGAACCTCGAGAGCGCGTTCAACGCGGCGAATAACTACCGAGCCAGGAACTGTTCGCGCAGGATCTCGGCGGCGCGATGATGCTCGACGAGAAACGCGTCGAGGAGCGTCCGCTCATCCGAAACTACGACATTCATGCTGGTAGCCATGTTTCAGGACGTTACCGCAGTGCCACAGATTAGACTCGGCAAAATGAGCACCTCCCCTACCGAAGACACCCGATTCGGCGAGGGCCCGTCGTGGCACACCGAGGACTTCGACATCCCTGCCTACCTCGCGGCGACGGGCGCCGAGCACCTCGGCGGCGCGCCGGCGACTGTGGACGCGCTGACGGAGCTTCACAAGGCGCACGTCCACACGTTCCCGTTCGCCAACGTCGACATCCTCCTCGGCACGCGGCACGGGGTAGCGCCGCGCGACGTGCAGGACCGGCTCGTCCGCCGTCACCGTGGGGGTTATTGTTTCGACCACGCCCAGATCTTCGCGGCCGCCGCGGAGCACCTCGGCTTCGAGGTCACGCGACATCTCGGCCGCGTGCACTCCGAGCACAACTCGCGGACGCACATGACCGTGATGGCCCGGATCGACGGCGAGCGTTGGCTGTGCGATCCGGGATTCGGCTTCTCTCTCAGCACTCCGATTCTCGTCGCCGACGGCGCCGAGTCCTCCGGCGCGGGCCGGACCTTCACCCTCAGCGAGGCCGGCGAGGGTGCGAGTCGGCGGTGGAGCCTGTGGCGTGACGGCGAACTTCAGCACGTCACCGACGAGCTGCCCGTATGGCCTGTCGACGTGGTTGAGGGCGACTTGTTTGCCTCCACACACCCATCGGCACCGTTCCCGAATCACCTCATGTGCATGCGCCACACCGACGCCGGTCACGTCACACTCACCGAAACCACGCGCACGGATCGCCCCTCCGGTGGGATGACGTCGCACGCCGAAATCGGCCCCGACGACGTGCTCGCCGGCCTCGAAGAACTGGGTATCTCGCTCGACAATTCCGAGAGCTCGCAGCTCCGCGAGTGGCTCCAGGCGCGCTGACACGGAGCCAGGCACCGACCCGCTCAGCGATTGAGGAGCTGCTCGCGCAGGATTTCGGCGTGGCCGACATGCTGCGCCGTCTCGCGGATGCAGTGGACCATGATCCAGCGAAGCGTCATCTCTCCGCGCCAGTTTCCGGAGACGATATCGCCGAGCCCCATCGAAGCAACGGCCTTGCGAGAGGCATCGCACGCGGCGAGGTAGCCGTCCCGGATGGAGTCGATGGTGTCCTCCGGCGCGAGCAGAAACGATTCCGAGGCGTCCGCGGGTAGGCCGAGCTCGGTCCGGTACACGCCCGTGATCGCCTCGACGAACCACACCTTCTCTACAAATGTCAGGTGTTTGAGAAGCCCGAGCAGCGTCGTATCGGACGCGACGAGACGCTCGCGCACCTGCTCCTCGCCGAGCCCGTCAAGCATCCCAGCTGCGCCGCGACGATGCTCGTCGAGAAACGCGTCGAGGAGCGTCCGCTCATCCGAGACAACGACGTCCATGCTGGTAGCCATGTCGAGAACGCTACAGCGCCCCGACGCGCGTGAAAACTACTTGAACACGCTCAACTTGTCGTGCTTCTCGGCGAGAAGGTAGTAGACCGCGAGCCGACCGTTCTTTCCACCGTCCTTCATCTTCTCCCCGACCGCCTTGATCGACTCGTCGAGCTTGTCGTCGGAGTCTTTCAGGCCGAGCTTCTTCTTGAGGAAGTTTTCGCGAACCGTCTTGAGCTCATCCGGATCGGAGAACGACACATAGGCGGCGTCGGGCTTACTCAGCGCAAGCTTGTAGGTGGAGAGCATCTTCTCCAGCACCGCATCATCAGCCTTCGGGGCGTACTTCTTGACGTCGGCAATCCAATCAACAGCCATGGTCAGCTCCTTCGAATGGTTGAGATGGACCAGCAGTTTCGCGTGGTCTGCGGTCACGATATGCCCGAGAGACGAACCCAACAATGCATTAGACAAGGAATCACGATATTCATGCGGGATTCACAGCACGAGCACAATATTCGCCCCTAAACCCGCTGGTTAAGGCATTCCTCACCAAGATTTCCTCATCGGCTCGTTAAGCCGCGCCCATCCGCAGCACTCAATGAGGCTCCCCCCTCGGTTCGAGGACCGGATGCTCACACGCCGAGGTCGTCGAAAATCTCGCGCATGACGGCGGACGTCCGCGCACCCCACTCTTTCCGGGGCGGCGCATGAGGTGGCTTCTCGCCACGTCGCGCGGCCAGCGCGACGTCGATGATCTCGGTGTGCTGCGGGAATATCTCCCGCGCCCGGCGGCCGGCCTCGTCCTTGGAAATGATGTCGCCAATGGTGATCGTCGCGTGCATGCGTGCGGGCCCACACACCAACCAGGCCACGTTGCCGGGCGTGAGCGGGCGCCGGCGTACATCGAGCCCATCGGCGAGCGGCAGCCAGTAGCTGCGCAGATTCTTTCTCGTCCATTCCGCGACCGCGTCCGGTTCCGGAAACAACCCCCACCTGGAAACCTCCGGTCCGCGTAACGCTATCCCGCCGCCGACGAGCTCCGACCACATCACCGGATTCACGTCGAAGGACCGTCCGGCGACGAACTGTTCGCCGACGTGCGAGGCCACCGGCCGGATTTCCGAGACCGGACGTCCGACGTCAGAAGCCCAGATAAAGGAGGTATTGCAGGTGGCGCTGGTACCAAAGCCGCGCACGACGCGCCCGGCGACGCGGGGGAACTGGGACAGGTGCAGGAGGCGAAGGCGCGGAATCAGAGTTCGGCGGCCGCGCCACTTGTCGTCAACCACGGCAACAAGATCGATATCGCTGACGCCTTCTCGGTATGCCCCGAGCGCAAGCGATCCGGTGGCAGCACACGCGGTGATACCTCCGGGCAAGAGCCTGTCGGCGGCACGCAGATAGGCGTAGGTCGCACGCGCAACCTCGCGAGGAATCGGAAGCACGCCGACACGATAGCCGACGGCGACGGCGTACGGCGCGAGCTTCCTCACGCGGAACCAGAGTCGCTGCGTCGGAGATAATCACGATGTGGAAACTCGCCTTGAAAGATCCGAATGTACGATAATCAGCTCGGAACGGTAGATCCCGGGGCGAGCGCCCCGAGCGAGTTGCGAGGAACCCAACTACTTGGTCGCTGCACGGCCGGGTCGGAAAACGGAGCAGAGGACATTGACGAATAAGACGTACTGGGTGTTGAAGAACTTGGTCATCGGCCCGGTATTGCACGTATACAATCGCCCGTTCTCGCGTGGCCTCGACAAGATCCCCTCGACCGGCCCCGCAATGCTCGCCTCGAATCATCTCGCCGTGATGGATTCGTTCTATCTCCCGCTGCTTACCCCGAGGCAGATCACCTTCCTCGCGAAAAAGGAATACTTCACCGGAACCGGCCTGTCCGGTGCGGTGCAGAAGTGGTTCTTCACCTCGGTTGGCCAGGTGCCGATAGATCGTTCCGACAAGGAATCGCAAAGCGCCGCGATGGCCACAGGCCTTCGCGTGCTCGAACGCGGCGAACTTCACGGTATGTACCCGGAAGGCACACGCTCCCCCGACGGCCGCCTCTATCGGGGCAAGACCGGCGCCGCGCGCACGGCACTCAAGGCCGATGTCCCCGTGTATCCGGTGGCGATGATCGACACGCACAAGGCCAATCCGATCGGTTCGTGGATACCACGGCCGCATAAGTGCGGTCTCGTGGTCGGCGACCCGCTCTATCCTGCCGATTTCCGCGATGCCGGAGACGACTACGCCCAGGCCAGGGCGCTCACAGATGCGATCATGGAGCGCCTGGCCGAGCTGGGCGGGCAAGAATACGTCAAGGACTTCTACGCTGCCGACGTGAAGGCGGCGCTCGAAAAGGGCGAGGGCTACCCCGAGGGCTCCGAACCCGGCAAGGGCCAGGTCCTGGGCAACTAAACGACTCCCTACAAAAGAAGAAAGGAGCCCGAATGGACTGATCCGATTCGGGCTCCTTACAGTTCTGGACTCGAACTGCTCAAGTGTGCGCGAGGGGGGACTTGAACCCCCACGTCCCGAAGGACACTGGCACCTGAAGCCAGCGCGTCTGCCATTCCGCCACTCGCGCGCGAACGCTCCGGCAACTGCAGCGATACAGGGGCCGAACGAACCCAGCCAAAGTAGCATTTTGGCTTAGTCAAATCGAAATCGCGAAGTATTCAAGGCGAGAAAAATCGCTCCCACCTGCAGTGGAGGGGATGACGTCGCAGCGCGGAAGCCCGCTGGAGTGCCGATTTTTCGACTGTACACCTAATATGGAGCACTCAGGATAGTCCGACGACGAGCAGGCTGATGCTCTAGCGAGCACGCCCGCGAGCACCACCGCGGCACCCGAGGGTGCAGCGTCGACCAGACCTTATGAAGGAGGCGAGACGTGGGGATTGTCTCGAGATTCGAGCGCACCCTTCAAAGTGCGGTGGGCGATACATTCGCCCGCGTCTTCGGCGGCAACGTTGTCGCCTCCGAGATCGAGTCCGCGCTGCAGCAGCAGGCGCAGACCGCAGTACGCACCGTCGGCGGACGTCGACTCGCGCCGAACGACTACACCATCACCCTCGGCGAATCGGACTACAAGCAGTTCGCCGAAGAAGAGCAGCTGGCAGTCAAAACCTTTTCCAAGCACCTTGCCGACTTCATCGCCGAGCAGGGCTGGGAGACCGAGGGGCCGGTTTCCGTGCGCCTTGTACAACGCTCGGCGCTTCACACCGGCCAGTTTCGCGCTGACGGCGCGGTGGCGCCTCCGCGAATCCAAGGGGCCCCGTCGTCATACGCGGGCAATGCACAAGACGGGGGCAGCGGAGTCCAGGCCTCGGTGCCCGGTTGGTACGGACCGGGTGGGCACGGGGGTGTCGAACCACAGGCGCAGCCGCCGGGCCAAGCTCAGGCCCCAGCCCAGGCCTACGATCCGATGGCGCCGACCGAGCAGGGCTGGCGCCAGGACGATCGCACCGCCGGGGCCGGGGGCGCGCGCTCTGCCGAGTCCTACGACGTGCACTACGGGAATGCCGGCGGTGCGCCCGCCGGCCCCAGCGCGGGTGCGGCAAGCGGGGTGACCCTCGTGCTCGAGGACGGCTCCGGCCGCACATTCCGTCTGAGCAGGGGCTCGAACCTGCTGGGTCGAGGGCAGGATGCGCACTTCCGCCTTCCCGACACCGGAGTTTCGCGCCAGCACGTCGACGTCAATTACGACGGCCAGCGCGCCGTGCTGTCCGATCTCGGTTCGACCAACGGCACAACCGTGAACGGCGGACCGGTCCAAGATTGGCAACTCGCAGACGGTGACGTCATCCGTATGGGACACTCGGAGATTCTGGTGCGATTCGGGTAGCTCCGACTCTGCCGGTATCGCACCCGTGACCTGGACCAAATGGCCAGGGGGCGCGCCAGAGCGCCTCCGCCCCCTACTATCGAGTTAGCACATCGGACCATCACGCACCGGTGCCACTTGGCTTCCGGCACTTCGGTACGTGGCCACCGAACGCGCTACGCTACTGCGCAACAATCCTGGACACATTGGAAGGAGGGACCGCCCATGCAAGGACTTATCCTTCAGCTTTCGCGCGGCCTGCTCCTGGTTCTGCTGTGGCTGTTCATCTACCTCGTGTTGCGCTCGCTGCGGCGCGACATTCTCGCGGTGAGCGGCGGCCCGGCACATTCGGGCCCCATCGCGCGCGAGCGCGGCGGCATGTTCAATCGGTCCCGGGCGATCCGGCACCTCGTGGTCACCGAAGGCGCACTTGCGGGTACGCGAATCACGCTCGGGGACCAACCCGTCCTGCTGGGTAGGGCACCGAACTCGACGCTCGTGATCGAGGACGACTACGCCTCCAACCAACACGCCCGCCTCGTGCCGAACGGGCCCGACTGGTTCCTCGAGGACCTCGGCTCCACCAACGGCACCTATTTGGACAGGACGAAGGTCACTACTTCTGTGAAGGTCCCCCAAGGCACACCGGTGCGCATCGGCACCACGACGATTGAGTTGCGCTCGTGAGTTTCGCGCTGGATTTCTTCGCCAGGTCCGACCTCGGCCTGGTTCGAGACAACAACGAGGATTCGGCTTTCGCCGGCCCGCGCCTTCTCGCGCTCGCGGACGGCATGGGCGGGCACGCCGCGGGCGAGGTCGCCTCGCAGCTGATGATCGGCGCACTGTCCCCCCTCGACGAGGACGAGCCCGGCTCGGACTTGACCGGCGCACTGGCCCAGGCGATGCACGCCGGCAACGACTCGATCGCCGCCTCCGTGAAGGAGGACTCGCGCCGCGAGGGCATGGGCTGCACGCTCACCGCCCTTCTCTTCGACGGTCGCCGCGTCGGTCTTCTCCACGTCGGCGACTCGCGCGCCTACCTCCTGCGTGACGGCGAGCTGTCCCAGATCACCCGCGACGACACCTTCGTGCAGTCGATGGTCGACGAGGGCCGTCTCTCCGCAGACGAGGCACACTCGCATCCACAGCGCTCCCTTATCCTCAAGGCCCTCACAGGTCAGGAGGTCGAGCCGACGACGGCGGTGCGCGAGGTGCGCAAAGGCGACCGCTACCTGCTGTGCTCCGATGGACTCTCGGATCCCGTGAGCGAATCGACGATCCGCGAGACACTCGGCACGGGAACTCCCGAAGAGGCCGTCGACAAGCTGATCTCCCTGGCTCTCCGGTCCGGAGGACCGGACAACGTCTCCGTCGTCGTTGGCGAGGTCGTCGAGGAAAGCGCCGCGACCCCGGCGCGGCCGATCGTCGTCGGCGCCGCCTCCTCCGAGTCCACCGACTCGATCCTCGTGACCGACTCCGCGGCGGCACGCGCGGCAGCGTTCGCCCGCTCGCAGCGCGGCGTCGGCACACCGAAGGACTCACCGGACGACTCAGGCGAGCAGACTGCGAAGGACCAGGCGTCATCGCCCGGAGCTGCAGGTGAAGGGCCGGGAAAAGCTAAGGCCCGCAGCCGCAAGCTGCGGGTTGTGCTGCCGGTTCTGGTCGCCGTACTCGTGGTCGCCATTGGTGCCATAGTCTCGGCGATGCTCATCCGCTCAAACTATTTCGTCGCCACCGACGACAGCCGCGTCGTCGTCAAGCAGGGCATCTCCGGGGAAGTTCTCGGGATTTCGCTGTCCTCGGTCTCCCAGCTCGGATGCCTCGACCCCTCCGGCGCGCTCAGCCTCGTCGACGCCGACGCGGCGCCCGAGGGCTGCAACGTGCTCACCGTGGGCGATCTCCGCAATGGTGCGCGTGCGCAGGTCGAGGGTGGCCTGCCGTCGGGATCGCTCGCCGAGGCCGGCGCGCAGATCAACCGCCTCGCGATGGAAGAGCTCCTCCCGACCTGTGCGCAGGTCGAAGCGGAGGCGCTCGCCGCGGCCACGTCCGCCAATGCAGAACGGACTCCGCCGTCAGACTCCGAACGTCCACCGGAGGACCGCGGGGGCGACGCCCCCGCAGAGAAACCGGCCGAGAACCCCGATGCCGCGCCGGACGAGCAGGCGCCCGCGCCCGCCGCCGGACCCGACGCGCAACCGGCGGCCTCCCCCGGCGTCAATTGCAGGGCGGTGAACTAGACCGTGTCCAACGTGCTGGATTCCATTCGCCAGCGGCGAGAGGCGGGCAACGTAGGAGGCCGCTGGAGCGAGCTCGGCCTTCTGCTGTTCGCCGTGATCATCGTCGGCTTCGCCGCCGCGGTGACGATGATGTCGCTGGAGCAGTCGATCACCGTCGACCTGCTGTGGCTGCTCGCGGGCTACTTCGGGCTGCTCGCGATCGCCCACGCCGCGGTGCGCATTTTCGCGCCGTATTCCGACCCGTACCTGCTGCCATGCGCCGCGCTGCTCAACGGCATCGGGCTGGTCGTGATCTACCGGCTCGACCTCGCCGAACAGGCGATGGACCCCGAGAACGCGTCCTTCGACGTCGTCCGCCAACTGATGTGGACCCTGCTCGGGATCGTCGCGATGCTCGCCACCCTCATCGCGCTGCGCGACCACCGCATTCTCGCGAAGTTCGGCTACACCCTCGGCTTCGCGGGCCTCGTGCTCCTCGCGATCCCGACGATCCTGCCCTCACGATTCTCGGAGATCAACGGCGCAAAGAACTGGATCCTGCTGCCCGGCTTCTCGATCCAGCCCGGCGAGTTCTCGAAGATCCTGCTCATCATCTCGATGGCCGCGATTCTCGTGTCCAAGCGGAGCCTGTTCGCCACCGCCGGCAAGCGCGTATTCGGTCTCGACCTGCCGCGCGCCCGCGACCTCGGCCCGGTCCTGCTCGCGTGGATGCTCTCGCTCGTCGTGCTCGTGTTCAACTCCGATCTCGGCACCAGCCTGCTCATCTTCGCCACCGTCCTGACGATGATCTACACGGCCACCGAGAAGGTGTCCTGGTTGCTCATCGGTCTCGTGCTGTTCGCGATCGGCGCGACGTTCGCCTACTTCACCTTCGGGCACGTGCGCGTGCGTGTGGAGACGTGGATCGACCCGCTCGGCTACTACGACGGCACCGGCTACCAGCTCTCGCAGGGGCTGTTCGGCCTCGCCACCGGCGGCATCGGCGGAACGGGCCTCGGCAACGGGCGCCCCCAGCAGGTGCCGTTCGCCAACACCGACTTCATCACCGCCTCGATCGGCGAGGAGCTCGGGCTCATCGGACTCATCGCCGTGATGCTCGTATACGCGATCTTCATCCTGCGCTCCATCCGCATCGCGCTGTCGGTGCGCGATAGCTTCGGCAAACTCCTCGCCACGGGCCTCGCGTTCACGATCGTCGTGCAGCTTTTCGTCGTCGTCGGCGGCGTCTCGCGGCTTATCCCGATGACGGGCCTGACGATGCCGTTCGTCGCCTACGGCGGCTCCTCGCTGCTCGCGAACTACATCATCCTCGCGATCCTGCTGCGCATCTCCAACGAGGCGCGCACCCCGATGCCGGCCGTCGCCGCTCCGGCGATTCCGCAGGCAGCCCCCTCCCCCGGACCAGGAAGGGGGGCCAGAGCATGAACCGCGCCATCCGCCGCGTCTCCGTCGCCGCCATGGTGATGGTGGTCGCCTTGATGCTCCAGCTCACGAACGTTCAGGTCTTCCAGGCGAACTCGCTCAAGCAGGATCCGCGTAACTCGCGCATGCTGCTCGACGAGTTCTCCCGCCAGCGCGGCCAGATCACCGCGGACGGCCAGGTCCTCGCCGTGAGCACCCCCACCGACGGGCTCATTCCGTGGCAGCGCACCTACCCGGACCCCGACTCCGTGCCATTCGCGCCGGTCGTCGGCTACTACTCGCTGCAGTACGCAACCGCCGGCCTCGAGCAGACCCAGGACTCGTTCCTCAACGGCTCCGACGACCGGCTGTGGTCCGAGCGGCTGCGCGGCTTCCTGTCCGGCCGCACCCCGCAGGGCGGCAACGTCGACCTCACCCTCGAGCCCGCAGGTCAGCACGCCGCCTACGATGCACTGCAGCGCGGCGTCGGCCAGGGCCCACTCACCGGTTCGGTGGCCGCCGTACGCCCGTCGACCGGCGAAATCCTCTCGCTCGCATCGAGCCCCTCGTTCAATCCGAACGACCTCACAAGCGGCGACGACGCCTCCCGCTCCGCCGCGATGGAGCAGCTCTCCTCCGACCCGGGCCAGCCGCTGCTCAACCACGCCACCCAGGTGTCGCTGCCCCCCGGCTCGATCATGAAGGTCATCACCGCGGCCGCCGCACTGGAATCGGGTATGACGCCGGACAGTCCCGTTTCCGGGGCCAACAACACCCTCCTGCCCGGAACGTCGACGTACCTCGAGAACTACGCCGGTTCGACATGCGGCGGAGGGACCACCACGTTCATGAACGCGTTCGCGCTCTCGTGCAACGTGCCGTTCGTCGAGGCCGCTCCGACGATCGGGGAGGAGAAGTTCGCCGACGTCGCCGCGCGGTTCGGCTTCGACGGCAACCCTCCCGACATCGGCATGCCCGCGACCGGCTCCAGCCTCGGCACCATCAGCGACGACGCGCAGTTCGCGATGAGCACGATCGGCCAGTCCGACGTCCGCGCGACGACGCTCGGCGCCGCGATGATGGCGGCGAGCGTGTCCAATAACGGCATGCGGATGAAGCCGCAGTTGATCCGCCGCCTCCAGGCGCCTAACCTTTCGACGGTCGAAGAGATGAAGCCGGAGGAGGCCGGCGAGGCGGTGAGCCCCGAGATCGCCTCGACGCTCACGGACATGATGAAGGCCTCCGAGGCGCACTCGGGCGGCGGCATCCCCGGCGTCGAGATCGCGTCGAAGACAGGCACCGCCGAGCACGGCGAGGGCGACAGCAGCGTCCCCTACACGTGGTACATCGCGTTCGTCCCGGGCAGGGACGTGGCGGTCGCCGTGTGCATCGAAAGCGGACCGGGGATCACCAGCGACACCGTCGGCGCGACGGTCGCGGGACCCATAGGTCGGGAAGTACTCGGAGCACTCCTAGGAGGTGGGCAGTGAACCTGGATATCGGATCGGTCATCGGCGGGCGCTACCGCCTGACCCGACACATAGCAGCAGGCGGCATGGGCCGCGTCTGGGAAGCCCACGACGACGTGCTCGACCGCTACGTCGCCGTCAAGGTGCTGCACCCGCAGTTCTCCGGGGACACCGAGTTCGTCGGCAGGTTCCGCGCGGAGGCGAAGATGACTGCGCGCGTCCAGCACGCGAACGTCGCGCAGGTCTACGACTACGGCGACATCACCGAGGACGCCTCGCAGCCGCTCTCCTACCTCATCATGGAGTTCGTCCGCGGCGAGGCGCTGTCGGAGGTGCTGCGCCGCACCGCCCGCCTGTCCGAGGAGCACACCCTCGACGTGCTCGAGCAGACCGCCCGCGCACTGCAGGCCGCGCACGATCTCGGCCTCGTGCACCGCGACATCAAGCCCGGCAACATCATGATCACTCCCGCCGGTCAGGTGAAGCTCACCGACTTCGGTATCGCCAAGGCAATGGGTGAGGCCGCCGTCACCCAGACGGGGATGATCATCGGCACCGCGCATTACATCTCGCCCGAGCAGGCGATGGGCGAGGACGCCACGCCCGCGGGCGACGTGTATTCGCTCGCCGTTGTGGGCTACGAGTGCCTTGCCGGGCAGCGGCCGTTCAACGCCGACAGCCCGCTGGCGATCGCGATGGCGCACGTACGCGACGAACCCCCGGCCTTGCCGGAGGATGTGTCCCCGCAGCTTCGTCAGCTCATCGCGTACGGGATGGCCAAGGATCCCGCGCAGCGCTACCCGGACGGTGCCTCGTTCGCCGCGTCCGCGGCCGCGGTGCGCGCCGGCCACGACCCGATCCCGCCCATCGGCGCCATCGGCGATCAGGCCACCGAACACTTCAGCAACACCGGGCTCCTCGGCCCGGCCGCGGCCGGCGGGGCGGCAGGCGCGCTCGGCGGCGCCGCGGCGGCCGGCCGGCCGGGTACCCAGCGCATGCCCGGGGTGGCGCCGTCGAACGCGGCGACCGGTCCACGGACCGGGCAGAGCGGCGCGGTCCGGCAGGATCAGCCCGTCGGACGTCAGCAAGCGACGGAGCCGGCACGCCACGAACCCAAGCCCCGTAAACCCGGTGCCGGCTGCATCTTCGGCGCGATCCTTGCGATCCTGCTGGTTGCGGGCGCGGCGGTCGCTGCGATCTGGTTCGTGCAGAACCGCGATTCCGGCACACCGGCCCCGCCGCCGGTGACCTCCACAGTGCAGTCGACTGTGTCCACCGTCGTCCCGCCGCCGGAGCCGGAACCGACCACTCAGCAGCCCGAGCCGACGACGCAGCAGCCCACGACCAGCGAGACCGAGCCGTCGACGACCCAGGAGACGCCCGAGCCAACGGAGCCCGATACCCCGACGGGCCCGAGCGGTCCGACCGGCCCGGGCGGTTCGGGACCGGTGGAGACCGACAGCCCGGCCTACGAACTCGGCCAGGATCTCGGCAACCTGTTCAACGGCGGCGAAGGGGGCGCGCCGTGACCGAGCCCCAGGTCCTCGGCGGCCGCTTCGTCCTCGGTGACGTGCTCGGCTACGGCGGGATGTCCGAAGTGCGACGCGCCACCGACACCGAGCTGGAACGCGACGTGGCCGTGAAGATCATGCGCACCGAGCTCGCTCGCGACGCAACATTCTACGAGCGTTTCCGCCGCGAGGCGCAGAACTCGGCGGTGCTCACGCATCCGTCGATCGTGCGCGTCTTCGACACCGGCGAGGAGCAGGTCGACGGTGCGACCATCCCGTACATCGTGATGGAACTCGTCGACGGCCGGACCCTGCGCGACATCATCCGCACCGACGACGAGGTCGAGCCGAAGCTGGCGCTTGCGATCATGGCGGACGCGTGCGGCGCGCTCGATTTCTCGCACCGCAAGGGAATCGTGCACCGCGACGTCAAACCGGCCAACATCATGGTCACCTCTGACGGCGCCGTGAAGGTGATGGACTTCGGGATCGCGCGCGCGATCAGCGAATACACCTCGACGCTGACCGAGACCTCGGCGGTTCTCGGCACCGCGCAATACCTGTCGCCGGAGCAGGCGCAGGGTCTGCAGGTCGACGGCCGTTCCGACGTGTACTCGGCCGGCTGCGTGCTCTACGAACTGCTCACCGGCCGGCCGCCGTTCGTGGGCGAATCCGCGGTGGCCGTGGCGTACCAGCACGTCAAGGAGGATCCGAGCCCGCCGTCGATGCTGCGGCCGGACCTCGACCCGTACATCGATGCCGTCGTCATGGCGGCGATGAGCAAGAACGTCAACAACCGGTACCTCTCGGCCGGGGAGATGCGCAGCGACCTGCTCAACGTGCTCGCCGGGCGCAAGCCATCTGCACCGATGGTGATGGTTCCCGAGTCCGGGCACGGCGGCGCCGGACCAGCGGCTGCAGGTGCAGCGGGCCTCGGTGCGGCCGCGGGCTACGGTGCCGGCGCCGGAGATATCGACTACGCATCGCCTGGCTCGCTCGGCCAGGAGGACACTTCCGCGGGCGAGACGAATACCCGTCTGCGCGCGCTCGGCGGAGTCCGCGGGAATGGAGACGGCGGCCACGCCGCGGGGGACGCCGCGACTCAGCGCCGCCGGAAAGGTCTGCTCACGGGCGTTGCCGCGCTGGTGGTCATGGCCCTCGTCGGCGGAATGGCGTGGATGGTGTGGGGTCGCGACGACGGCGCCGACGACCCTGCGGTCGCCGAACAGGCGCAGCAGGTCACGGTCCCCGACGTTGCCGGCAAGCCCGGCGAGGAAGCCGTCGCCGAACTCACCGAACTCGGCTTCACGGTCGAAACCCGCGAACAGACAGACCCCGTCGTGCCGAACGGCCAGGTCATCACCACCGACCCGGTGGCCGGGAAGCTCTTGGTACAGGGAGCGACGATCACCGTTGTCGTCTCGACCGGCAAGCGGATGCTCGACGTGCCCTCGGTGACGGGGCAGACCCCCGATGAGGCGCGCCGCACGCTCATCGAGGCCGGGCTCACCGTTGCGAACGAGGACCGCTCAGCGCCCTCGACCCCGGAGGACGAGGGCAAGGTCATTGCGACCGATCCCACCGGGGGCACCTCGATTCCGTTCGATCAGCCGATCCAGCTCACCGTGGGCACCGGTCCCGAGGAGGTGTCGGTGCCCGACGTCGTCGGCCAGTCCGTCGATGCGGCGCGCTCGACGCTGACCTCGCTGGGCTTCCGCGTCGAAACGTCCGAGGTGGATTCGAAGGCGACGGCCAACCGGGTGGTCGATCAATCGACCCCCGCCGGGATCGAGCAGGTCAAGGGTGCGACGATCACGCTGCAGGTATCCCGCGGCAACCGCTTCACGGTGCCGAGCCTGATCAACCTCACCGTCGACGAGGCGGAGGATGCGCTTCGCGCTGCCGGTTGGAAGGGGAGCCCGGATCAGCTGGTGCAGCAGCCGCAGAACGACACGGACATCACCCGCATCGGCAAGATCGCCTCGCAGACTCCGGCGCCCGGCGATGCCGGTGTCAACGACACCATCACCGTGCGGGTCATCCGGCTCGGTCTGCCGTAGCCGCTCGGGGTGTTCAGCGCACCCCGGCGGCCTCGAGCTCGTCGATCAGGCCCGTGCGCGGGGTGAAGCCGCTGATCTCCATCCAGTTCGCGAGCATGCGGTGCCCGTGCGCGCTGGCGACCGATTCCGGGTGGAACTGCACACCATGGATCGGCAGTTCCCGGTGGCGAAGCGACATCAGCGTGCCATCTTCGGTGTGACCCGTCGCCACGAGCTCTTCCGGGAGGGTGTCCGGGGCAACGGTGAGCGAGTGGTAGCGCATCGCCGTGAACGGTGAGGGCATGCCGGCGAGTACGCCGCTGCCGTCGTGGGTGACTTCGCTTGTCTTGCCGTGCATGAGCTGCGGTGCGCGCTCGACCCTCGCACCGAGCTCGGCTCCGATCGCCTGGTGGCCGAGGCACACGCCGAACAGCGGCAGCCCGGTCGCCTTTGCGTGGTGCACGAACGCCGGGGTCGCGCCCGCCATTTCGGGCACACCCGGCCCGGGGCTGAGGAGGACGCCGTCGATGCCGGTGAGGACGTCCGAGAAGCGTTCGGCAACTTCGGCGTCATAGGCCAAGGGGCGGGAGTTGGGGGCAGCCGGCGCCTCCGAGGCGGTGAGGCGCGCATCGTCGTTGCGCCAGACAGAGACCTCGGCGCCGAGCTGGCCCAGGTACTGGACGAGGTTGTAGACGAAGCTGTCGTAGTTATCGACCACCAATACGTGCATAGGTGCAGCATACGTCCCGGCGAGCGCGGCTCGGAATACGCGTGTCGCCCCGGCCTTCCGCTATTGGATACGCCCGCCTCGATGGTAGATTGGGCTCTTAGTAGTAATAGACCCCTAGGGAAGCACGGACAGTACTTATGCCCAAGTCAAAGGTACGGTCGAAGACCGATTACACCCAGGCCGCCGCCGCGAACCGCACGCCGGTCAAGGTCAGCTCGAACCCGACCCCGCGCTGGTACCTGACGATCATGTTCGGCTTTCTTCTCATCGGCCTGCTGTGGCTCGTCACCTATTACCTCATCGGCGACCGCTGGGAGTGGATGGCGAATCTCGGCAACTGGCAGAATTTCGCCATCGGTTTCGGGCTGATGATCATCGGTTTGCTGATGACAATGCGCTGGCGCGGTTAGCTTTTCGGCAGGGCTTCGCCGCTCTACGGAGTTTATCCACAGCTTTATCCACACAAGGCCCCGCAGCTTCTCGGCTGCGGGGTTTTTGCGTATTTCGAGGGCTGTCACGGCCGTCTATTTCGCCAGGTCAGGGTTGAAAACATGAGGCTAGACTCGTGTCTAGATCGATATCCACAGCTCGGCCGCTGCTGTGGATAACCGTCGATTTCGCGGTCCACAGAAGGGCGTTTCGATCAATTTTTCGTCGGCATCATTTCCGCTGGTAGCGATGGACTCTCAGGCTGCGGGGTGAGTTACACCCCTGTGAGTTGTGCACACTGTGGAAACCACCTGTGGATAACTCGCGGTATTACACCGGTGTAATTACTCCACAATGTGGACAGCCCCTGTGGATAACGGACCCCACCCCCACGTGAGAGGTAGGGGAATTACATAGTGGTGCTTAAGGCAAAAGTAAGGAAAGGTGTGGGACTGTGACAACCAATTCCAACGCCGCCGACCTTCCTAACCCCGCTCCCGAGCTCGATACGGAGTGGTCTCCGAAGCTTGCCTACCCCGTGACGATTTCCGTGCTCGGGCTCGTCGGGATCGGCAGCGGCCTGGTCACATTGATCAGCGGTGGAACCACGTTGTCGTCAGCGCTGTTGCTGATTGCGGGCACGATCTTGCTGCTCATGGGCCTCGACCAGTTTCGCCGTACCCCGCGGCTTCAGCTGCTTCCCGATGGTTTGATCTATTTCGGACTGCGCGGCCGTCGTTTCATCGAAAGCGAGCTGGTCCACGAGGTTCGCATCATGCGCGGGCGGCGCCGTGGCGTTGCGGCGTTGGTGCGCATCGAGTATTTCCGCGATTACGCCGAAGCGCAGAAGCAGCGTGAATCCGAAGGCCCGGTAGACGGCGAACTACTTCTTCTTTCGCGCACCGAAATCGGTGGCAATCCCCGGGAGGTCGCCCAGGTGCTCGCCGAGGCCGGCTACGACGTCATCGACGCCACCGGATAGCTCGCGAAACTCCGCCCGACCTGCTCGCGGCTATAAGGCCAGAACATACGCCGCGGCAATACATCCAGCTGTCACGGCGATCCACGCCACAAGCCCGGTGGTGGTCCGTGCTCGCGTGCTTGCGCCGCGCATGAGTAGACCCGGAACCAGCAGGAGTGCCAGCGCGCCAAGCGCGCCGCCGGCGAGCCCGCCGAGGTGGCCGGCAAGCGAGATGCCGGGGACGAACAGCGAGATTCCGACGTTGATGGCGATGAGCACGAGAGCGCCGCTCGCCGAGAGCCGGTAGTAACGGGCCAGCACCGCCCACGCTCCGAGAAGACCGAAGACGCCGCCGGAAGCGCCGGCGACCAGCGAGTCCGGGGTAAAGGCGATGGCGCCGACCGCTCCGCCCACGGCCGAGGTCAGATAAATCGCTGCGAGGTTCTTGCTCCCCACGACGCATTCGATGCCGAGCCCGATGATGAGCAGCATCCACATATTGGCGAAAAGGTGCATCGGCCCGAAGTGTTCGAACGCGCTGCCGAGGATCCTCCACACTTCGCCTTGGCCCACCGACGGAGCGTAGAGAACGGTATCCGCGAACAGCGGGGAGTTCTGCCAATTGTCGCTGAGGCTACGAGACTGAATCGCGGTCACCGCGAAAACGGCGACATTCGCGACGATCAACCATGCCGTCGTGGGATGGAAGCGGAAAAAGCCCCCGGGGCCATTGGGCCTCGGAGGCTGTCCGGAGCGCCGGACGGGCCCGGCGCCGAAGTTCGACGTCATTTACTCCTCGACGTCGATGGAGGAAATAACCACGTCCTCGACCGGCTTGTCCATTGCACCGGTGCGGACCTGCGCAATCTCGTCGACGACCTTCTGCGAGTCGGCGTCCGAGACCTTGCCGAAAATGGTGTGGCGGCCATTGAGGTGCGGAGTCGCACCCACGGTGATGAAGAACTGCGAGCCGTTGGTGCCCGGGCCGCGGTTGGCCATGGCGAGCAGGTACGGCTCGGAGAACTGCAGATCGGGGTGGATCTCGTCGCCGAACTCGAAGCCGGGGCCGCCGGTGCCGCGGCCGTCGGGGTCGCCGCCCTGGATCATGAACCCGCTGATGATGCGGTGGAAGATCGAGCCGTCGTAGAACGGTCCCGAGGTGCCGCCCGACGCATTCGTCGTCGAGTAGTCCTTGGTCCCCTTGGCGAGCCCGACAAAGTTGTCCACGGTCTCCGGAGCGTGGTTGCCGAACAGGTCCACCACGATGTCGCCGTGGTTGGTGTGGAACGTTGCCTTCTTCGTTGCGATAGTCACGTGGCCCAGTTTGCCACAGGATTCGCGCAAACCGTGACCACCTCCGAGCACCCGCCAACATCACGGGCGGCAATCCCGGCAATCCGCAGTTCGGAGACGTATCGGCACGTAGATTGTTCACTACGGGCGCATTTTCCCCGACTGCCCGAGCGCCCCTCGACCTGCCCGGAGGTGCCCATGCCCGCGATGTCGAAAGTCGAATCCGCATTCTGTCGCAGCACCTTGTGGCGCCCGATCGCCTCGGCCACCGCTCGCTTCGCCGGGCGCACCCCTCTGTCGAGGCGCGTCCTAGAACTGGGCTGCGGCGGCGGGGACATCGCGCGCTCGCTCACGAAATCCAAACCCGGCATCACCTACGTCGCCTCCGACGCCGACCCGAAAATGGTCGAACTCGCCCAGCGCCGCCTCGCTGATCGGGAGGACATCACCGTCACCCACGAGGACGCCACCGAGCTCAGCTTCCCCGACGAATCCTTCGACACCGTCGTCAGCTTCCTCATGCTCCACCACATCGTGCAGTGGGAGGCGGCAATCACCGAGGTCGCACGCGTCCTACGCCGGGGCGGCCGTTTTGTGGGTTACGACCTCACCCGCACCGGCGCCAACTCCGCTATGCATAAGTTCGACGGCTCCCAGTACCTGCTCATCACCCCGAGCGAGCTGGCCGAAAGCTTCCGCGCACACGGCCTTGACGCGAAGGTCCGCTCCTTCGGATTCGGACAGGCGATGTCCTTCTCCGCGACGAAACCACGTTGACTCACGAATCCCCGTTAGCGGCGGCACAATAAACACATGGCCTCCCCCACCATCCACGCCGCACCGCTCGCCGATCTCGGTGCTCTCGACGTACACGACCTCTACAAATTGAGAGTCGACGTTTTCGTCCACGAACAGGATTGCCCATACGCCGAAATCGACGAGGTGGATGCCGCCCCCACGACCCTTCACTACCGCGCGCTTTATGACGGCGGGCTTGCCGGAACCCTGAGACTGTTCCCGTCTTCGGCGCACGGCGGCGTGATGCACATCGGGAGAGTCGTGACCTCGCCGCAGTTCCGCGGCCAAGGAGTCGCGGGCCGCCTCATCGAGAAAGCGATCGCCGATGCCGGTGACACGCCCATCGAAATCGGCGCGCAGTCCTACCTCGAGGACTGGTACGGGCGCTTCGGGTTCGTGCGCTGCGGCGACGAGTACCTGGACGAACGCATCCCCCACATCCCCATGCGCCGGGAACCACTGCAGCACTAGGAAAAGGAGCACGCGCCATGTCCGGAAGCATCGACGAGGTCACAAAGGACGTCTTCGTGGCTCGCGGCACCGCCGTCAACTGGGTGATTCTGCGCGAGGGAGACGAGCTGACCCTCGTCGACGGAGGATTCCCCGGCGACCTGAAAAAGGTGTTGACCTCGATCGAGGAGATCGGCCACTCCCCTTCCGACGTGCGGGCGGTGCTCGGCACACATGCCCACGTCGACCACATCGGTGCGTTCGAGTACTTTACCGCGGAGCTCGGTGTGCCCGTGTATATGAGTGCCATCGACGCCTACCACGCCCAAACCGGCGACTTCGAGCAGGCCAAACCTCTCGACCTGGCCAAACGCATCCTCGACCCGCGAATGCTGCCGTGGCTGCTGTCGATCTCCATGGTCGGCGGAGCCTCGCACCCGACGCTTTCGGTCGTGCACAGCCTCGATATGGGCGCCGAGCTCGACGTGCCCGGCCGACCCGTACCCGTGTCGTGTTCTGGCCACAGCTCCGGCCACACGGCGTTCCATCTCCCCGGTGCCGGGGTGCTGCTCGCTGGCGATGCGCTTGCCACCGGCCACCCGTTGTCGCCCCTCAAGGGGCCGCAGCTGTTGCCGGACTTCTTCGCCGCCGATGCGGACGAGGCCGTCCGCGAGCTCGACAACCTGGCCGGGCTCGACGCCGACATCCTCGTCTGCGGCCACGGGGAGCCGTGGAAGGGGACTCCCGCCGACGCCGTCGACCTCGCGAGATCCCTCCACGACGCGTAGACGGACGGCAGCCCGGCGTCACCGGCGAAAATCAGACTCCCGCCCTCTGCGATCTATTCAGCCCATTCGTTGCCGTCGACGCCCAGCTCGGACACCTCGATTCCCGGCTCGACCTGGCTGCCGGGAACGAGATCGTAGGCCTCGAGCCCCTTTCGGACGATCTCGGCCGCATCGATGTTGAGTGGACCAGAGGTCCACATGCCGTAGGGGACGTTGATGAACCGGCCCTCGCGTACCGCGGGGATATCGCGGGTGGCCGGGTTCTCTCGGAGCTGGGCGATCTTCTCGTCGAGCGTGTACATCGGATAGTCGACGAACACGATGGCATCGGCGGGATTCGCTGCGAGGGTTTCCCAGCTCGCGTTCGTCCAACGCTCCTCGACGTCAACAAGAACGTTCTGTCCGCCGGCGGCCTCGACGATGGCGTTCGGCGCGCCGACACCTCCCGGCGCGAACACCCCGTCCGCGGCCGAATCGAAG
>NZ_DYXM01000049.1 GCF_020742175.1 Dietzia timorensis | reverse complement strand
GCCGGCGCTCACCGGCCCGGTGCTCATCGGTGGCGAGGGCCGCCTCGCCGAGCCGATCCGCGAGATGCTCTCCGGCGACTACGAGATCGCCGACGCCGGCTACGAGGGCAAATTCGGCGGCCTCGTCTTCGACGCCACCGGCGCCCGCAAGCCCGAGGATCTTCGCGAGATGTTCGACTTCCTGCAGCCGGTGATCCGCAAGGTCGTGCCGTCGGGCCGCGTCGTCGTCCTCGGTACCACCCCCGACGAGACCGGTTCGGTCGAGGAGCGCATCTCCCAGCGAGCCCTCGAGGGCTTCACGCGTTCCCTCGGTAAGGAGATGCGTCGCGGCGCCACCGTGTCGCTCGTCTACGTCTCTGCGAAGGCCGACACCGGTCTCGCGGGCGCCGAGTCCACCCTCCGCTTCATCCTCTCGGGCAAGTCCGCCTACGTCGATGCCCAGGTGTACCGCGTCGACGACAAGCCAGCCGCCGCCCCCGCCGACTGGGATACCCCGCTCGAGGGCAAGGTTGCCGTCGTCACCGGTGCCGCCCGCGGCATCGGCGCCACGATCGCCGAGGTCCTTTCCCGCGATGGCGCGCACGTGATCTGCTGCGACATCCCCGCCGCCGGTGAGGGCCTGTCCGAGACCGCCAACAAGGTCGGCGGCACCTCGCTGCCCATCGATGTCACCTCGGCCGACGCCGCGGAGGTCATCGCCAAGCACGTCACCGAGCGCCACGGCGGCAAGCTCGACATCATCGTCCACAACGCCGGCATCACGCGCGACAAGACGCTCGCCAACATGGACGCAGCCCGCTGGGACTCGACCTTCGCCGTGAACCTCATCGCGCCGGAGCGCATCACCGCCGAACTCACCGAGAAGGGCATCCTCGGCGAGGGCTCCCGCGTCATCGGCGTCTCCTCGATGGCCGGCATCGCCGGTAACCGCGGCCAGACGAACTACGCCGCCACCAAGGCCGGCGTCATCGGTTTCGTCGACGGCGCCTCCGAGCAGCTCGCCGACAAGAAGATCACCGTCAACGCCGTGGCCCCGGGCTTCATCGAGACGCAGATGACCGCCGCCATCCCGTTCGCCACGCGCGAGGTCGGACGCCGTCTCAACTCGATGCAGCAGGGCGGCCAGACGGTCGACGTCGCCGAGACCATCGCCTACTTCGCCAACCCGGCGTCGTCCGCCGTCACGGGCAATGTCATCCGTGTCTGCGGCCAGTCGCTGCTGGGAGCGTAGTTCCAGATATGAGCACTCCCAAGCTGAACCCAGACGTCGCCTTCGAGAAGCTGCCGGAGGTGCCGAACCTGCTGAGCATGTACGGCAAGGCCGCCGTGGATCAGGTGCCCGTCCTGGGGACCAACCGCAAGGCCGACTCCATGCCGTCCATCGGCTACGAGGTGTCCGGCATCTCGGTGAGTGCGCACGACCTCGCCCAGTACACGGAGGTCACCGGCCTCCGACTGGCGAGCGAGCTGCCGCTCACCTACCCGTTCATCCTCACCTTCCCGGTGGCGATGAAGCTGATGACCTCGAAGGATTTCCCGTTCCCCGCGATGGGCGCGGTGCACCTGCGTAACGAGATCACCTCGAACCGGCCGATCCTGGTCGGCGACGAGCTGTTCATCCGCGTGTGGGCCGAGAACCTTCGCGAGCACCCGAGCGGGCTCCTCGTGGACATGGTCTCCGAGGTCTACACGCCCAACGAGCCGGATCCGGCATGGCGCCAGGTGTCGAGCTTCCTGTCGAAGCGCCGCACCTCGCTCACCCCGCCGAAGGACGCCCCGCGTCCGGAGAAGCCGGAACCGCCGACGGCCAACGAGATCGGCGATCCGACGACCACGTTGTCGGTCGACGGCGGCCAGATCTCGCACTACGCCGAGGTCTCGGGCGACCGTAACCCGATTCACGTGTCCGCGGTGGGCGCCAAGGCGTTCGGCTTCCCGAACACCATCGCGCACGGCATGTGGACCGCAGCGGCGCTCCTCGGCTCGGTCGAGGGCGACATCCCGGCGCAGGCCCGCTACACCGTTCAGTTCGGCAAGCCCGTCGTGCTGCCGGCGAAGGTGCTGGTCTACGCCCGCGAGGACGTCGCCGCGAACGCGGTCGACGGCGTCGACGCCTCCGAGGGAGGCTGGACGATCACCGCGCGCAAGCCGCGCAAGCTCGGCCACGTCTTCGCCACGGCCACCATCGAGGAGCTCTAAGAGCTCTCGCGCTGTGGGCATAGGCCCACGTCAAAGCCGCGCCCCCTCCCTTTACCGGGATCGGGGGCGCGGCTTTTTCGTATTTCCGGTTATGACGCCGGAGTCAGGCAAACAACCCGTCGCCGAGAAAACCTCCTCCCTCCGCCCGGGATTCGCCGAGGCCCGGCGGCAGCGCGAACACCGCGGAACCGGTCGGCGTGGTCCAGGTGTTGAGCAGGTCCGCCTCCGCGAGGCGTTCTTGGACCGGGAGGAACTGACGGTCGATGTTCGCGCAGTACGCCGCGAAGAGGAGTCCGCTTTCGGGATCGCCTCCTCCGGCGTCAGAGGTGAAGTTGTACGGGCGACGCAGGAACTGTTCCTCCGGGGTGCGGGCGTGCGCGCGGGCGACGTGGGACTGCGGCGGGATCACTTCGAGCCCCGCCTTGTCCTTCGCCTCGAGGTCGACGGGATCGAATTCGTGCTCGCCGTTGAGCGGCGCGCCCGTCGACTGCGAGCGCCCGAGGGACAGGTCGCGCTGCGGAGGATCGACCTCCTCCCATGTCTCCATGTTCATGACGATGCGACGCAGCACGAGGCCTGCGCCGCCGCGCATCCACTCCTGCTCCTCGCCCGCCCCGCAGAACACGAGGTCGCCGCCGGTGTCCGGTTGGACGGTGCCGTCGAGCTGGCCGAAGAGGTTGCGCTGGGTCATGTTCTTCGGGTGCGCGCCCGCCGCCTTGCGGAACCCCTGCTGCGACCAGCGCGGAACGACGAGCCCGCGCACACCGGCCGAGAGCAGCCGCGAGGCGTTCGCGACGGTGAGCGGATCATCGGCGGCGATGTGCAGCAGCAGATCCCCGCCGTTGAACCCCTCGTCGAGGTCGTCGATCTCGAACGCCGGCATCTGCCGCAGCCACCGCGGCCGCAACTCGGGCCGGCCGATGAGGTCGAACAGCCGCGGGCCGAAGCCGACGGTGAGCGTGAGCCGCGCCGGGTTCTCGGCGAGCTCGGGATCCATGTCCGCGAGGCCCGCCTCGCCCTGCACGAGACGCGCGCCGTCGTCGGTCCACACGCGGAGCACGCCCTTGAGCGCCGCGGCGAACCGCTTCGCGTCGTCCCCGCCGAGCCGCGGAACCGCCGCATAATCGCGACGGTTGTCCGGCGCCCCGGCGAGGTCGAACGCCCGAAACACACAGTGCGCCTGGGGCGGTGTGGCGATCCCGGCCTGGTGCTCGCCATAGAACGGGATGGTCGCCTCGCCGACGGCGGTCGGTGACAGCTTCGCCTCCGCCGCGCCTGCCGCTGCCCCCGAGCCGGAGTCCGCACGGGCGCAGGCGGTCAGGGCAGCGCCGCCGGCAACGCCGACCGCGGCGGCCGACGTGCCGCCGAGGAAGGCGCGGCGCGTGTGCTTGCGGCTTCGTGTGTTCTTTTCGTTGGTGTGTCGAGTCTCGTCGGGGCGGGGCTCAGTGGTCATTGCCCTCGGAACCGTGGTCCATGTCGCCATGATTCATGTCGCCGTGGTTCATGTCGCCGTGGTCCATGCCCTCGTCATCGTCGTCGGCGTGGTATTCCTCCTGCGCGCCCTCGAACGCACGGGCGGGCACGGTCGTGACGCTTTCGGAACCATCGGAGAAGTGCAGCGTCAGCTTGAGATCCTGTCCGGGCGTAATCGGCTCGCCGAGATTGACGAGCATGATGTGGT
>NZ_DYXM01000048.1 GCF_020742175.1 Dietzia timorensis | reverse complement strand
GGCGCGTGCTGCGCCGGCGCCGTGCCGCCGAGCCGCCCGCGGAAACGCGCGACGAGCTCGACATCCTGCGCGCCCTCGCCGAGCGCCTCGGCAAACCCGCGCGTTGGTTCCCCACGGAGCCGGCCGAGGTCTTCGACGAGCTCGCCCGCGCTTCTGCCGGCGGCGTCGCGGACTACTCGGCGATCTCGCACGCCAGGCTCGACGCCGGCGAGGCTCTGCACTGGCCGTGCGGCAAAAACGCGCCCGGCGGGACGCCGCGGCTCTTCCTCGACTCCTTCGCCACCGCCGACGGGCGCGCCCGATTCTCGCTGCTCGTAGAGACGCCCGACACCTTCGACACCCGTGTCGCCGAGAGCCAGGTCGTGCTCACCACCGGCCGTCTGCTCGGGCATTACCAGTCCGGCGCGCAGACCCGCCGCGTGCCCGAACTCCTGCGCACCGACCCGGAGGTCACCGCGACCATGCACCCCGACACCGCCACCACCTTCGACCTCGTAGAAGGGGCGATGGTGCGAATCCGCGGGCGCGCCGGATCCATCGAGGCGCGCGTCCTCCTCGATCCCACCTTCCGCCGCGACACCGTGTTCGTACCCTTCCACTTTCCCGGCGCCGGGCGCGCGAATCTCGCCACCGAAGCGAGCCTCGATCCGCACAGCAAGATGCCTGATTTCAAGGTCAACAACGTCACGATGGAGGCGATCTGAATGTCTCACCGCACCCGGGTCATCATCGTTGGAGGCGGAATGGTCGGCGCCCGCTGCGCCGAGGAACTCCGCTCCCGCAGCAGCTCGGTCGACATCGTCGTTCTCGGCGACGAGCAGCATCTCGCCTACAACCGGGTACTGCTTTCCACCGCGCTCGCGGGCACCATCGATCCAGCCGGCACCGAATTACACCCCGCACGGTGGTGGAGTGAACGCGACATCGATTTCCGTACCTCTACTGCCGTGCAGTTCATCGACGTTGCCGCGCGAAACCTCCTCGCCGACGGCCCGGCGGGGCGTGAACAGCTGGACTTCGACCACCTCGTCTTCGCCACCGGCGCGCGTTCCTTCTTCCCGCCGGCCCTCACTTCCGCCAATGACGTCGGACGTCCGGAAATCCTCGGCCTTCGCGACCGGGAGGACTGCGAACGGGTGCTCGCGGCGGCGCGCGGCGCCCGGAACATCGCCGTCATCGGCGGGGGAGTTCTCGGCGTGGAGATCGCGGACGCGCTCGCGCGCAACCCGGCCGTCGCCGACCGCGGCGCGCGTGTGGCGCTGCTGCATCCCGGCGACGCGCCGATGGACAAGCAGCTCGGCGCGACCCCGGGCGCGATACTCGCGCGCTGCGTATGCGAACAGGGCATCGACCTCGTGCTCGGCGCGCGCGCCACCGGCGTCGAGGAGGGCGGACTACGGCTCAGCGACGGCGAGTTCGTGCCCGCCGATCTCGTCGTCGTATCCGCCGGCGTGCGGGCGAACACCGCACTCGCCGAGGGCGCGGGCGTTGACGTGCGGCGCGGCATCGTCATCGACGAACGCTGCGCCACGAGCGCGGGAGGGGTGTGGGCGGCGGGGGACTGCGCCGAATTCGAAGGCGTGCCCACCGGGACCCTACGGCCGGGTTGGGAGCAGGCTGAGGTCGTTGCCCACAACATCTGCGCTGAAGCTCCGCGCGCTATCGCCCACCGGCGGGAGGCCGTGCGACTCAAGATCGACGCGCTCGACGTCGCCTCCTTCGGGCGCTGGTGCGTGGAGCCGTTCGACTGGGAACCGGGAGGACCGGAAGTGACCGTGCTCTCCGACCCGGCGGCAGGCCGCTACGGCAAGCTCGTCGTCGAATCGGGGCGCATCGTCGGCGGCGTGCTCGTGGGGATGGACGACGTCGTCGGCGCGGTGACGCAGATGTTCGACTCAGGCGCACGGGCGCCGCTCGATCGGCTCGCGATGCTCACCGGAACCGAGTCGGCGGGGGTCGGTGGAGAGCCCGAACCGGCGGACATGCCCGGCGAGCACACGGTGTGTCAGTGCAACGCGGTGACCAAAGACGCTCTCGTCCGCGCACACGGCGACGGCGCGCGGGATGTTCCCGCCGTTGCCGACCGCACGCGTGCGACCACAGGGTGCGGGACGTGCAGGGCGAAAGTGGAAAAGATCCTCGGCTGGCTGGACGCGGAGGGCGCGCACACGCGTGAGACCGTCAGCGTGTGAGCGGGTTTACGGCCGCGTCGCGCCCAGTCAGTGCTCGCAGTTGCCGCGGACCCATTCGGCCGAACCGGCCGCCCCGTACTGCCGCTTCCAGATCGGCACCTCGGACTTGATGCGGTCGATGAGCTCGCGGCACGCCTCGAATGAATCGCCGCGGTGCGCGCTCGACACCGCGGCGGCGACCGCGACATCCCCGACCGCGAGCGTGCCCACGCGGTGCGCGGCGGCCACGCGAACCCCGAACTTCGCGGCGATCTCGCCGCACACCTGCGCCATGAAATCCGGTGCCGCCGGGTGCGAGGAGTACTCGAGAGAGGTCACGGTCTCGCCGGGGAGATCGCGGTCGTGGTCGCGCACGAGCCCGGTGAAACACACGGTCGCGCCGACCGAATCGGCGCGCACGAGCGCCTCGACCTCGGCCGGATCGAACGCCTCATCGCGGATCTCCGCGAGCAGAACGCTATTTCCCATGCCGGCCCCTTGCAGACGAATTGCCCTCTTCGTGCACGCCGGCGGCATCCCCGACCGCCTCGGACACCATGAGCAGATGGTCGAGCAGGGTGTCGAGCACAGCGAGCCCGTCGGCCACCCCGCCGCGCGAGCCCGGCAGGGTCGCGACAAAAGTAGAACCGGCGAAACCGGTGACCGAGCGGGACACGTCGGCCAGCGGGGTGTTCGCGCGGCCGTGCGCGCGCATCGCCTCGCCTACACCGGGCACCTCGCGGGTGAGCAGCTCGGAGACGGCCTCCGGCGTCCGGTCGTCCTGTGCGACACCCGTGCCGCCGGTGGTGAGCACGACCGAGGGCTTCGCGGCGAGTGCCTCCCGCAGCGCGACGGAGATATCCGCGTCGGCCACGAGAAGGGGACCTGCGACGTCATACCCCTTGCCGCGCAGCCAGTCCGCGATCTTCGGTCCTGTCTTGTCCTTGCGCTCGCCGAGGGCCCCGCGGGTCGAGGAGGTGAGCACGACCGCCGTGCGCGCCTCGCCCGGCTCGCGCGCGGCGAACTCGCGCAGTGCCCCGACCGCCTCCGAAAGTGCGGCGCCCGCAGGCCCCGCCTCGCCCCCTCGCGACCACGATCCCGAGCGGCCACCGGTCTTGGAGACGAGCCTGATGTCCTCCGCGCGCGCCGCGGGATCGACGGCCTTGACCATGTCGTGCAGGGTGAGCGCGGCGACGTGCACCGCGGTGAGCGCCTCCATCTCCACGCCCGTCTTTCCCGTCGTTTTCGCCGTCGCGGAGATCTCGATGCGGTCGACATTCGGGGTGAGCTCCACCTTGACGCCCGTCAGCGGGATCTGGTGGCACAGCGGCACGAGCTCCCAAGTGTGCTTCGCCGCGCCGATCCCCGCGAGCCGCGCGGTGGCGAGCACGTCGCCCTTCGGCATGCCGTCGCTCGCGATGAGGTCGATGACCTTCGCGGTCGTGACGAAAACGCCCGTCGCGGTAGCGGTTCGGCTGGTCACGGCCTTATCGTCGATGTCGACCATGCGCACCGCGCCGGCGGCATCGGTGTGCGTCAGCCCCGGTCCGCCTGCGGCGTTCTCAGGCGCGTCGTCGTTCTCGGGCTTGGAGTGCTTGGCCATGGCCCCAATCCTAGCGCCGCGCTTTTCGTGCCCGCCCGCCGCGCGCGTAGCCTGGGGAGCGAGACGAACAGGTGGAAAAGGAGGCGCGATGCTCCTCGACACGTTCGGGCGCGTGGCGCGTGATCTCCGCGTCTCGCTCACCGAAAAATGTAACCTGCGCTGCACCTATTGCATGCCCGCCGAAGGTTTGCCGCTGGTCCCCGCGGATCGGCTTATGACGTCGGAGGAAGTCGTCCGCCTCGTCGACCTCGCTATCCGCGATCTCGGCATCGCCGAGGTGCGCTTCACCGGGGGCGAACCGCTACTGCGCCGAGACCTCGAAAACATCGTCGCGCGGTGCCACGAGCTGCACCCGGCGGTTCCGCTCGCGATCACGACGAACGCGCTCGGCCTGGCCAAGCGCGCAGACGCCCTCGCCGCAGCGGGGCTCACGCGGGTCAACATCTCGCTCGACACCGTCGACCGGGCGACATTCGAGCGAGTCACCCGCCGAGACCGCGTCGACTCGTCCATCGCCGGGGTGCGCGCGGCGAAGGCCGCCGGGCTCGGTCCGGTCAAGGTCAACGCGGTGGCGATGCGCGAGACGCTCGCCGGCGCTCCGGAGCTGCTGAGGTTCTGCATGGACGAAGGTGCCGAGCTGCGCTTTATCGAGCAGATGCCACTCGAGGCGGAGCAGACGTGGCAGCGCGACGCGATGGTTACCGCGGATGAGCTGCTCGCGGTCCTGTCCGAACACTTCGAGCTCACCCCTGTCGGGCGCGACGATCCTGCGGCGCCCGCGGAACGTTGGCAGGTCGATGGCGGCCCCCACACCGTCGGTATCATCGCGTCGGTCACCCGGCAGTTCTGCGCCGCCTGTGACCGCACACGCGTCACGGCGGAGGGGACCGTTCGGCCGTGCCTGTTCGGAGACGACGAAACCGACCTGCTCACGCCACTGCGCGCCGGCGCGAGCGACGAGGAGATCGGCGAGCTCTGGAAACAGGCGATGTGGGGCAAGTGGGCCGGACACGGCGGGCTCACCGACGACCGCCCCCGCGCCAAGCGGACGATGGGAGGAATCGGTGGCTGAGCTCGTCACGCAGGCCGTCGAAGTCGAATATTTCGCCTGGGCCGCCGACACGGTCGGCACCGAAAGCGAGACGCTGCAGGTCGCCGGGGGTACGCTGGCCGGAGTCCGCGAGGCCATCGTGAGCACCCACGGCGAGAAGGCCGTCGAACTCCTCGACGCGTGCCGCTTCTTCGTCGACGAGGTCCTCACCCGCGACCTCTCCCGCCCGCACGGCCGCAAGGTCGACGTGCTCCCGCCCTTCACCGGAGGCTAACCGTGACCAGCTCGCTCATCCGTTCCTCCACCCGTGCGGCGACCTTCCGCCGCGCAGGCGCAGCCCTCGCCGCCACCGCGGTTCTCGCCGCCGGATGCTCGACCGATTCCGGTTCCGGTGCGGACTCGGAGCAGTCACAGGTCACCATCCGAATTGGCGCCGCGGCCTCGCTCTCCGATGTTCTCCCGCAGCTCATCGAGAAATTCAACGAGACCAACCCCGATGTGCAGGTCGAGTTCGAGCCCGCCGGTTCGCCGACGCTCGTGTCCCAGCTCATCGGCGGCGCCCCGTACAACCTCGTCATGCTCGCGAGCGAAGCCTCGCTGGAACCGGCGACCAAGGCCGGCGTCGTCACAGGCGAAGCGATATTCGCCCGCAACGTCCCGCAGATCGCGGTGCCCGCCGACAACCCGGCGCACATCGACGGGCTCGACGACTTCGCGGGCGAAGACGTCCGCGTCGCGTTGTGCGAGGTCGAGGTGCCGTGCGGCGCGGCAGCGAAGAAGGTCATCGACGCGGACGGGGTCCAGTTCGAGCCCGTCACCCGCGAGAACGATGTCACGGCGGTGCTCACGCGCGTGCGCACCGGCGAGGTCGACGCGGGCATCGTCTACCGCACCGATGTCGCCTCCGCGCGCGGCGATGTCCTAGGCATCGACGTCCCGGACGCCGAGGCCGCGACCACGAGCTACCCCGTCGCCCAGTCGACCGCCGACGACGGCGACGAGGCCGCGAACTCGGCTGCGGGCCGGTTCCAGGAGTTCCTCCTCACCCCCGAGGCGCAGGACATTCTCGCCAAGTCCGGATTCCTCGCGCCCGAGGGCAACTAGGGGTGCGTTCGCGCTCGCGCGCGGGAGGCGCCGCGCTCCGCGTTGCCGGCTGGATCGGGGTCGCGATTTTCGTCGCCCCGCTGCTCGCGCTGGTCATCCTCACCCCGCTTGGTCGGCTGTCCGAGCTCACCTCCGACGGCGCTGTCTGGGACGCGATCAGGCTCTCGTTGATCTGCGCCGTCTGCGCGACGGCGGCGTGCGCCGTCATCGGCACTCCCATCGCGGCGCTGCTCGCCGGCCCCGATTTCCGTGGTAAACGCGTGGTCCGTGCGCTGGTCACGGTGCCGATGCTGATGCCTCCCGTCGTCGGCGGTGCCGCGCTGCTCGCGCTGCTCGGCCGCCGAGGCGTGGCCGGCGAGCCGCTGTTCGACGCGTTCGGTTTCTCCATTCCCTTCACGACGGCGGCCGTGGTGATCGCCCAGGCCTACGTCGCTCTCCCGTTCTTCGTGATGAGCGTCGAAGGCGCGCTGCTGTCCCGCGACCGCGATGTCGAGGAGGCCGCCGCGGCATTCGGCGCGGACCCGGCGACGGTGTTCCGCAAGGTCACGCTCCCCGCGGTCTTCCCGGGGATCGGCGCCGGCGCTGTGCTCGCGGCGGCCCGCGCGCTCGGCGAGTTCGGCGCGACCGTGACCTTCGCCGGCAACCTCCAGGGCGTCACCCGCACCATGCCCTCGGAGATCTACCTCGCGCTGCAGACCGACCCGGACCGCGCGAACATCCTGTCGATCTTCCTCATCGTCGTCTCGCTCGCCGTGCTTATCGTGCTGCGCGGGCGCTGGGCGGACCGGGTGGGCGTGTCATGAGCGAATGCCCACATAGCCCCCGCGACCACGCACTCCGCCTCGCCGGCACGATCACCCGAGGCGAGTTCTCCGTCGCCGTCGACTTCTCCGTCGCGCCCGGCGAAGTCGTCGCGCTGTCCGGCCCGAACGGCGTCGGCAAAACCACCGTCCTCCGGTTCCTCGCCGGACTCGGCGGGATCCTCGGTCCTTCCGGGGCCTTTACCCTGGGCGGCGCGGACATGATCCACCTTCCGCCGGAACATCGCCGCCTCGCCTTCGTATTCCAGGAGCCTCGGCTTGTC
>NZ_DYXM01000047.1 GCF_020742175.1 Dietzia timorensis | reverse complement strand
GTGAAAAACCTGGCAAGGTTGATCCGCACGGCACCCTGATACATGAGAACCGCAATCCCGATGGCCAAGCACACGCCGAGCAACAAGCCGACGAATGGCCAGGCTGACGCCGAGCCCTCGGCATACCCGACCATGAGCAGCGCGGTTTCGAGACCCTCGCGTCCCACCGCGAGGAACGACAGAACGACGACGGCGACAGGCCCGGCATCTAGGGCCACGTCCATCCCGGCCTTGAGGTTGCCGGACATCGATCCGGCGGCCTTCTTCATCACGAGCACCATCGACGTCACGATGACGACGGCAATGAGCGAGGCGATACCCGCGGCCGCCTCGGCGGCCATGCCGGTGAGCGTTCTGGTACCGAAGTGGATCCCGAGGAACACCGCTACGACCATCGCGACGGCGATTCCGACTCCCAGCCAAACGAATTTCAGGGCCGATCGGCGGTCGCTTTTGACGAGGAACGCGACGAGGATCATCACGACGATTCCCGTCTCGAGCCCCTCGCGTAGGCCGATGAGGCCGCTGCCCAACATCTGCGTCCACGCCGACGGGCCCGACGCCGCCATCACGATCGCGTCAGTGGCCGCACCACTACCCATGCCTGCACCTTCCCCTATCGAAGCCCAGGCGCAGGTGCGTCTTCAAGCCATCGAAACCCTCCGCACTCTCCGTGCGCAGAAAAAGACTAATACGCCGGAGCAAATTAGGAAAGGCTAGGTTTCTTCAGCTGAGGCTCTACACCACACCCGTGGAAAAACTAGAACACGTTGCAGTACGGTGGTTTCATCGACATTCTGCCCGCGCAGAAGGAGGATCTCCCCAGCATGGCCGACACCCCCGGTAGCCCCGCCCTCACCTTCGAGGACACCAGCCAGACGCTCGAGGCCGACGGCTTCACGTTCCATTTCCACGAATCGGGACCGGCGGGAACGCCCGAGTCCGAGATTTCGGTGTTGTTCCTCCACGGCTCGGGCCCCGGGGTTACCGCGTGGTCGAATTTCGGCGACAACCTTCCATACTTCGCCGCGCGCTTCCGCACGATCCTGCTCGACATGCCCGGTTTCGGGCTTTCATCGGATCACGAGTGGGAACGTGCATACCCGCTGGTCGCGGCTGACGCTATCGATGCCTTCCTCGAGGCGAAGGGCGTCGCACAGGTCGACATCGTCGGCAACTCCATGGGCGGCAACGTCGCCGCAGAGCTCGCGCTCGCCCACCCCGAGCGCGTGCGCAAGATGGCACTCATGGGCCCCGGCGGCCTGGCCGCTCCCCTGTTCTCGCCCGAACCGAGCGAGGGTTCGCGCCGCCTCTTCGAATTCCTCCAGGATCCTTCCGACGAGAAGATGTCGGCATGGGTCGACACGATGGTCGGCAACAAGAAAGTCGTCTCCGACGAGCTCATCCGCGCGCGCACCGAGGCAGCCACGGCCCCCGGCGCGGTGCAGCGCATGTACTCGATCTTCGGCTCCATTCTCGACCCGAACAAGGAATACACCCCGCTTTACGCGCGGGCGAGCAAGATCCGCCAGGAAACCATGCTCATCTGGGGCCGCGACGACCGCATGCTCCCCTACGAGCAAGCTCACTTCGCGTTCCGCCAACTCCCCCGCGCCGAACTCCACGCCTTCTCACGCTGCGGGCACTGGGCGATGATCGAGCAGAAGGACAAATTCCAGCGACTCGTCACAGACTTCTTCACGCACTAACGACAAACCACCAGGTATGACGGCGGAGTCGCGCCGCCGGGCGGGCCGCACAGCCTAGTCTGACGACATGGAGCGAGTGGTTTTCGGCACCGAACTCGAGTTGTTGAACAATTGCGCGGACCGTAATCGCGAAGGACTGATCGAGTCGGTGTCGCGGTTGTCGGACGCCGAATCCCGGCGGGCGTTGGTCCCCTCGGCGACGACTCCGATCGGGCTGGTCAAGCACGCCGCCGCCGCGGAACGCTTTTGGTTCCAGCGCTTCCTCGACGGTCGCGCCGAAGGTGACTGCGACGGCAACTCCTCACCCGGGGAAGGGAGCTTTCGCTTCGCCGCACACGAGACCCTCGCCGAGGTCATCGCCGAATTTCGAGCCGCAAGCGAAACCTCGCGCGAGATCCTGAGCCGATTCTCGCTCGACGACGTGCTGCACAACTCCCATGGCGATCCAGTAAGCGTCCGGTTCGTACTGATCCACGCCATCGAGGAATTCGCTCGGCACGCGGGCCACGCCGACATTCTCGTCGAGCAGATCCTGGACGCACGCTAACGGAATCTGCCTCTGCGAGTTCTGCCGCGCCTCACTCTCTCACTGCACGGAAATCACGCACCGGAGCCTACGTCACCCAGCTACTGTTCACCGCATGAACGCAGCAGAATTGTCCACGCCCGGAGAATCCACACACCACTCCCCCGCAGGTCAGCGCATTGCGCTCGTGACAGGCGGAAGCCGCGGCGTCGGCAAGGGCGTTGCCCGCGCGCTCGCGGACGCGGGCTGGACGGTCTATGTCACCGGCCGCAGCGCGGAGCGACTCGCCGACACGATCGCCGGCCACGAAGACTCGATCTTCCCGATCGAGGTCGACCACGCCGACGACGCCCGCGTCGAAGCCGCCTTCGATGAGATCCGAACGCGCTCCGGACGCCTGGACCTGCTGGTCAACAATGTGTGGACCAACCCCGAGGGGTTCATGGGCTTCGGGTCGAAGTTCTGGGAGCGCCCCGTCGACGACTGGGATCCGCTCATCGGAATCGGGCTGCGCGCCCACTACGTCGCGAGCGTCGAGGCGGCGAAGATCATGGTCCCGCAAGGTAGCGGCCAGATCCTCCACATCTCCTCATTCGGCTCGCGCGCGCCGTTCCATACCGTGCTCTACGGGATGAGCAAGACCGCGCTCGACAAGATGGCCGCCGACATGGCCCATGATCTGCGCGACACCGGCGTGCGCTGCAATTCCCTGTGGCTCGGCCTCATCCGCACCGAGCTGCTGTTGTCATTCGGGATGGAAGAATTCAACGGCTTCCCGCTGGGCCGCGCCGAGGATCCGGAGTTCGTCGGCCGCGTCATCGCCGCGCTCACCGGAGACCCCGAGATTCGCAGCGGCGACACCGTCATCACCGCCGAGTACGGCCGGGACCACGGAATAGTCAATAATGACGGCGCACAGCCGCTCTCGCACCGGGGCGCGTTCGGCGGAGGTCCGCTATTCCCGCCGGTCACCGACGCGCAACTCGGCCTCGACACTCCCGACGAGGTCGCGGAGCACACGGGCAAATCGGGCGCCGCGGACAACGTCGCCGGCCACTAACCTTCCTGCGACCACAACGGGTGAGCTTCGAGTTCGACGTCCGCCATCAGGGAATCGAAGCGGGTCCGCTCTCGGCAGCACACGAGCATGCGGATGAGATCAAGACCCACGGTCGCGAACCAGTCCCCCTCGACCCAGCAACAACTCGACCC
>NZ_DYXM01000046.1 GCF_020742175.1 Dietzia timorensis | reverse complement strand
GCGCGAGTTCCACTGGGGGCGGGTCGGCCGGTGCGCGACCGCTGAGCGCGACGGCCGGAGGCATTTTGCCCCGCTCGGGTTTGCCGTTCTCGTCGGGTGGGAGCGCCCCAGGCGGCTCCGGTGCGTCGAACGGAACCGGCGCGTCCAGTGGGGTTCCACGCGCAGGCGCCGGGCAAAACGTGGGCACCGGACTCACCGCGGGTTCGGGCTCGCCGGGTAGCTCCCCCGGCTCCGCCGGATCGGCAGCCGGCGCGAGGATGGGCGGCCCCATGATGGGCGCCATGCCCATGGGAGCCGGAGGGCGAGGCGGCAACAAGGCTCACTTCCCTGCCGACTACCTAGTTCACCCATCCCATTCGAGCGAACTCATCGGAGACCTTCCCGCCGCCGTGCAACCCGTCCTCCGCGGGAGTCGAACCTCGGCGGAATGAGACCTGCCAGGGCCGCGTTGCACGGAGCAGACCGACATCGCAACGAGGAGGAGAACCCGATGAGCACCGGCCCCGACGTAAATTTATGCGCAGTGCCCACCGCCGGGCAGGGCGCGCTCGCCGGGGCCTGCATCCGCGAGATCACCCCCGAGCTGCGCGCGCTGTCGGGTTCGCCGCGCTGGGCCACCGCCATGGTCGCCCGGCGCCCGTTCTTCGGCGAAGGCGACCTGCTTCGCTCCTCCGACCAGGTCCTCGGCTCGCTCACCGCCGACGAACTGGCCGAAGCCGCCCGCAACCTCGAAATCGACGCGGCGACCGAGGCCGAAATACGCCAAGAGCTCGCGAAGAGAACCGCTCAAGGCCTCCGCGAGCTCCACGCCCAGGGCGCCATCTAACAGGCGCCGCCGGCTGCTACTCCCACTCGATCGTCCCCGGTGGCTTACTCGTCACATCGAGAACCACGCGGTTGACGTCAGACACCTCGTTCGTGATCCGGTTCGAGATCTTCGCCAGCGTCTCGTACGGCATGCGCGTCCAGTCGGCCGTCATGGCGTCCTCCGACGAGACCGGCCGCAGAACGATCGGATGGCCGTACGTCCGGCCATCGCCCTGCACGCCGACCGAGCGAACATCGGCCAACAACACGACCGGGCACTGCCAGACCTGGGCGTCGAGGCCCGCCGCCGTCATCTCCTCGCGCACGATCGCGTCCGCAGCGCGCAGCGTGGCCAAGCGCTCACGCGAGACGGCGCCGACAATGCGGATCGCGAGGCCCGGCCCCGGGAACGGGTGCCGACCGACGATCGACTCGGGCAGGCCAAGTTCGCGGCCGACCGCGCGAACCTCGTCCTTGAACAGCAGCCGCAGCGGCTCGACGAGGGAGAACTCGAGATCCTCCGGCAGCCCGCCAACGTTGTGGTGGCTCTTGATGTTCGCCGTGCCGGCCCCGCCGCCGGACTCGACGACGTCCGGGTACAGGGTTCCCTGCACGAGGAAATCGACGCTCGCGCCGCTCTCGGACTCCGCGCCCAGCACCTCGGACACCGCGCCCTCAAAGGAGCGGATGAACTCGCGACCGATGATCTTGCGCTTCTCCTCCGGATCCGTCACCCCGTCGAGGTAACCGAGGTAGGTGTCCGAATCGTCGCGCGTGACCAGGCGGGCGCCGGTCGAGGCGACAAACTCCTTCTCTACCTGCTCGCGCTCGCCCGCACGCAGCAGACCGTGGTCGACGAAAACACACGTGAGCCGGTCGCCGATGGCACGCTGCACGAGCGCCGCGGCGACAGCCGAATCAACTCCGCCGGACAACCCACAGATCGCGCGCCCCTCGCCGACCTGCTCGCGCACCGCGTCGATGAGCTGATCCGCGATATTCGCCGCCGTCCAGCTCGGCTCGAGCCCGGCGACATCAGTAAGGAAGCGGGTAAGCACCTCCTGGCCGTGCGGGGAATGCAGCACCTCCGGGTGGTACTGGACGCCGGCCATCTTGCCTGCGGTGTTCTCGAACGCGGCGACCGGGGCGCCGGCAGTCGTCGCCGTCACCTCGAAGCCCTTCGGAGCGGCGTGGACCGAGTCCCCGTGGCTCATCCACACCGGGTGCGAGCCGGGCAGCCCCGCGTGCAGCGCTCCGCCGGAAACCTCCATGTCGGTGCGGCCGTACTCGCGAGAACCGGTCTTCGCGACCTCTCCGCCGAGCGCCTGGGCCATCACCTGGAAGCCGTAGCAGATGCCGAACATCGGCAAACCGAGATCGAACACGCCCGGGTCGATGCTCGGCGCGCCGTCGGCGTACACCGAGGCGGGCCCGCCGGACAGCACGATCGCCACCGGATTCTTCGCCTTGATCTCCGCTGCGGTCGCGGTGTGCGGCACCACCTCGGAATAGATGCGGGCCTCGCGCACACGGCGCGCGATGAGCTGCGCATACTGCGCACCGAAATCCACGACGAGCACGGGTCGCGGGGCGGCAAGGGACACTGCTGAGTTCTGCGGCTCTGTCACGAAGACCAGTGTAGACGGGTGCCGTTTCGCCGCTAACCGACGGCGACGATCGGCAGCCGCAGCGCGCCCGGCGCCGACTCCGGCACGACCGGCGCGGTCGGCGCCACCGGCGCGATCCGCGTGTATCCCTCGCCCTGCTCGGGGCGCGAGTCGGTCTCGCCCTTATTGGGCCACAGGGACATCGCGCGCTCGGCCTGCGCCGTAATGGAAAGGGACGGGTTGACGCCGAGGTTCGCCGAAATCGAGGCGCCGTCGACCACGTGGAGCGTCGGATAGTTCCACACGCGGTGGAAGGGATCCAGGACGCCGGACTCGGGACGGTCAGAGATCGCGCAGCCGCCGAGGAAATGGGCCGTCAGGGGGATGTTCGCGATCTCGCCCCACGTGCCACCGGCGATTCCGTCGATCTCGTCGGCCATGTGGCGGGTGGCCTCATTACCTGCGGGGATCCACGTCGGGTTCGGCGCACCATGGCCCTGGCGGGAGGAGACGAACTTGAACGGCCCGAAACGCCTGACGTACGTCGTCAACGAATTGTCGAGGTTCTGCATCACCAACGCGATGATCGTGCGCTCGGACCAGTGCCGCAGATTGAGCAGCTTGAGCGGGAGCAACGGGTTCTTCTTGACCCCTTCGAGCAGCTGTCCGACCCGAGAGCGATCGCCGTCGGTGAGGAGCGTCTGCAGCGCACCGATCGCGTTTGAGCCCTTTCCGTAGCGCACCGGCTCGATGTGCGTGTCCGGGCGCGGATAGAACGACGAGGTGATCGCGACGCCCGAGGAATAGTCGGCGTCCGGATCGACTTTGTCCGCCATCGCACCGAGGATCGCCTCGGAGTTCGTTCGCGTCAGCTCTCCGAGCGCCGGGGATAGCTGCGGCAGCCGACCGTCGGCCTTCGCATAGTGGAGCAGATGCTGCGTGCCCCACGTGCCCGCGGCGAGCACGACCTGTCCGGCGATGACCGTGCGCGCCCGCTTGCCCCACTTGGTCCACTTACCGGTGCGCTCGAGCTGCACCTCCCACGTTCCGTCCGAGCGGGGGCGCAGACCGGTCACCGTCGTGCGGTCCCAGATCTTCGCGCCCGCCTTCTCGGCGAGGCCGAGGTAGTTCTTGAGCAGGGTGTTCTTCGCGCCGACGCGGCAACCGACCATGCAGTTACCGCATTCGGTGCACACGGTTCGGTGCGGACCGACGCCGCCGAAGTACGGATCTTCGACGGTCTCCCCGATGTCGCCCTTGCCGCCGGTCTTCTTCCCGAAGTACACACCCACCGGCGTCTTGCGGAAGGTGTCGGAGGCGCCCATCTTCGCGGCGACGCGCTGCATCACCGAATCCGAAGGTGTGTCCAGCGGGTTCGTCACGACGCCGAGCATGCGGCGGGCCTGGTCGTAGAACGGCGAGAGTTCGTCATCCCAGTCGGTGATGTGGGCCCACTGCTTGTCGTTGAAAAACGCGTCCCCCGGCTTGTAGAGGGTGTTCGCGTAGTTGAGCGAGCCGCCGCCGACCCCAGCGCCGGCGAGGATCATCACGTCCTTGAGTAGGTGAATCCGCTGCACGCCGAACAGGCCGAGCTTCGGCGCCCACACGTACTTGTGCAGCCGCCACGAGGTCTTCGCCATCTGGTCGTCCTCGAAGCGGCGACCCGCCTCGACAACGGCGACCTTATAGCCCTTCTCGGTGAGCCGCAGCGCGGACACCGAGCCTCCGAAACCGGAGCCGACGACGACCACGTCGACATCCACGGGACCCGTGGCATTTCGGGCAGGGGCAGCGGAATTCGGCACGGCCGACATGTAAGTCCTCCTGGGCAGGGGCTGACCAAACAACCGGCAGCCACTCTCCATGAGTGGCTTGGGTTACACAGAACCCTACTCTGAAGTCAGATTCCCGCGGAAGCGCGTCTTACATTCGGGGGGAATTTGTCTAAATTCGGTGGTCGCTAGTCCGGACGGACCGCGAGATCGACCTTCTGGAAGCCCTTGACGTCGGTGTAGCCGGATTTGCCCATCGCGCGGCGCAGGCCGCCGATGAGGTTTCTGGTGCCGAAGGGTTCCGCCGTCGGCCCGAGGAGAACTTCTTCCATCGGCACCGTCGAGTCGAACACCGGCTGCACGTCCCCACGAGGCACCGAGGGGTGCGCGGCCGTGGACTGCCAGAAGGTCCCCTTGCCCGGGGCCTCGTCGGCCTGCGCGAGCAGAAGGCCGAGGGACACCGCGTCGGCGCCGCACGCGATCGCTCGGGTTATATCGCCGGAGGCGGCGATGTCGCCGTCTGCGATGACGTGCACGTAGCGTCCGCCGGTTTCGTCGAGGTAGTCGCGGCGGGCGGCCGCGGCGTCGGCGATAGCGGTGGCCATCGCCACGTTCATCCCGAGCACCTCACCGGTGGTCGAC
>NZ_DYXM01000045.1 GCF_020742175.1 Dietzia timorensis | reverse complement strand
ACGCCCAGGTAATCACGGCGATTACCGCCCACACGAGGACGTTCCACCTGCGGTAATGCACGAGCGTCGCGACGAACTCCCGCAAGAACGCGGCGGGAAGATAATAGGCGGCCGTGTGCGCCCCGACGACCTGCGCCGGCACACCGATGCGGCGGGTCAGCGAGGCCGTGCGGAGAACGTGGAAATTGCTGGTCGCCACCGCGAGCGAGCTCGAGTCGATGCCGCGGGCGTGCAGGATCTCGACGGTGTTGCGCAGATTCTCCTCGGTCGTGGTGGACGTGTCCTCGAGGACGATCCGGTCGTCGGGGACGCCGGCTTCGAGCGCATAGCGCGACATGGCCTCGGCCTCGGAGATCACTTCGTCTGAGCCCTTGCCGCCGGACACCACGAACAGAGGATCCGAACCGTTTTCGCGCAGTCGGTGGAACACCTCGATGCCGCGGTCGAGGCGTGAGGCGAGCAGTGGCGTCACCTTCTCTCCGGCGAGCCCGGCACCGAGCACGACGACAGCCCCGGCCTCGCGCGAAAGCCCGAGCCGCCCGTAATAAAAGGCATAAAGCGTGTACCCGGCAAGCTCGACGATGATCATCAACGCCGGCAGGACCAGGCACGGGAACACGACGACGAGCAGTACGAGCATCCACGCCATCGACAGCTCGCCCGAGATGAGCACGATCAGCGACACGCACCCCGCAAGGCCAGCGAGCAGCAGCGTCGCCACCGCTGCCGGCACGAGAGTCACCAGCCGAAAGCCCTCTTTGCGCACCACGGAGCCGGTATTGACCAGCAGGAAGAGGGCCGCGGAGATCACACCGAGGACCGCGAGGAACGGCGGACCGAAGCTGACGATGTCCCGGATTGCCTGGCGATCCGACTGCTGTATCGCGAACGACACCGCGAAAAGCCACGTGAGGAAAAGGCACCCGACGATGAGCAGTCCGTGACCGGTGCGCCGAGGCTCGCGAATGATCTGCCAGATAGCGCCCGACCACGCGACCACGGTGAGAACACCGAGGATGCTCAGATAAATCGCCACGTGCGCACGCCCTTCGCGTCGGGTGTCTGTACGCGGGTAACCCTACGCATCGTCCGCCGGGCATGCCGACGAAACGACTCTACTTCCGTAGCGCGGATTCCGAGCGCCACGCGCTCTCGAGCACCTCGGCCCTGTCGATCCCGCGCTTGAGGGTCTTGCCCGTCGCACCCTTGGGCAGCTGATCGACGAACGAGATAAGCCGCGGCACCTTATACGCCGACAGGTGTTCGCGGCACAGGGCCTCGAGATCCTCCGGCGCGACCTCCTCACCTGGCTTGATTACGACGCACGCCGCGACCTCCTCGCCATACTTCTCGTCGGGTACGCCGATCACCGCGGCCTCGAGCACGGCCGGGTTCTGGTAGAGAATGCTCTCGACCTCGGCCGGGTAGACGTTGTATCCGCCGCGGATGATCATGTCCTTCACGCGGTCGACGATGCGCAGGTCGCCGTCGGCATCGCGGAGGCCGATATCGCCGGTCCGGAACCAGCCGTCCTTCGAGATCGCCGCGTCGGTATCGGCGGGGCGATTCCAGTAGCCGGCGGTGATCTGCGGCCCGCGCAGGAACACCTCGCCCGGCTCGTCCGCGCCGAGCTCTCGGCCGTCGAAATCGCGCACCGACAGCTCGATTCCCTGCACCGGGGACCCGACGAACCCGACCTTGCGCGGCCCGCCGGGCTGGCTGAACGTTCCCATCGCCGCGGTCTCGGTGAGCCCGTAGCCCTCGAGAACGGTCACCCCGAGCTCGTCCTCGAAGCGGGTAATGATCGATTCGGGCAGCGGCGCGCCTCCGGACACCGCGTACTTGAGCGTCGAGAAATGCTCGGCGCCGACGTCCTCCTCCCCGGCCTGATAGAGCAGGAACATCCACATCGTCGGCACTCCGAGCATCACGGTCAGCCCGTTCTCGGGGATCATCGCCAGCTGGCCCTCGAGGGTCAGCGGATGTAGGAGCGTGAGCGAGCCGCCACCGCGGAGAGTGGGAAGCATGCCGGCGACCTGTCCGAAGCAGTGGAACAGCGGCAGCGCCGTGCCGCAGCGGTCCTCCGCCTCCATCCCGGATGCGGCGATCGCGGAATCTATCGCCGCGCTGAGCCCGCCCACCGTGAGCTGCGTGCCCTTGGGCTTGCCGGTCGTGCCCGACGTGTAGAGGAGGGCGGCGAGATCGGAGTCCGCCCTGTCGATGGGCAGATCCGCGAGCGCGGCGGCGTCTATGGATTGGGGACGTGCGGCGTCATACTCGGTGAGAACGAGGAGGTCGGTGCCCGTTTCGTCGCACGCTTCCTGCAGGCTGGGGCCGTTCTCGTGCCAGCCGATGGCGAGCTTCGCGCCCGAATCGGAGAGGAAATAGGCGAGCTCGTCGCGGGTGGCCATGGTGTTCGCGGCGACGATCGCGCCGCCCGCGGCCTGCACGCCCATGTACGCGACGACGTAGGCGTCGACGCTCGGGCAGCACAGCAGCACGCGGTCGCCGGGGCGCACTCCGCGGTCCCGCAGCCTCTGCGCGAACGCGAGACTCGCGTCGCGCAGGTCCGGGTAGGACGTGGTGTCTTCGCCGTGGCGTAGCGCCACCGCGTTCGGGCGCTGCTCGGCGTTGCGGATGATGTCGTCGATGAGGTTGGCCACGGTGTCCTCCACGTGCGGTGCGGGGTGAGCTTCGTGGACCAAGTATCTCAGTTGGAAGTGACGCGCATCACGTTATTCCGGCTTTCGTGCGCGCAATTCTGTCGGCGGTGTCCGCCTCAGCGGCAGGATTTGCCGGTCATGTCGACCACGGCGTGGGTGCTGCCCTCAGAATGTCCGAACGGCAGGTCCGTCGAGCCTGCTGCGTCGAGCCACGGCTGGTCCGAGCGCAGATGGATGTCCATCTCGATGACACCGTCGCCGCCGTCGACGCGGATGACCCCGTTACTGTTTTGGAAATGCTGGACCACCTGGCCTCGGGCGCCTGTGGTGGTGTTGTGCCAGTCGATCGTCGCGGTGTCGTTCACGGGGAAGAAGAGGATGTCCCAGTTGGGCATCATCGGCATGTAGCGGTCGCGCGCGAGGATCGAGATGTCGGCGACGAGGTCGTGGCGGTC
>NZ_DYXM01000044.1 GCF_020742175.1 Dietzia timorensis | reverse complement strand
CGGCGGGAAACTCTTCGGGCATATCGGTACCAATTTCCTTTGGTGTCTCCTGCGGCATCAGCGACGTATCCGCCGCGGGGCTACCAGCAGTCTATGTTGTTGGCTTACTTTTCCTGAGCTACTTCCGCGTTGGCGGCGGCCACGAGCGGGTCGGTTCTCTTGCCGACCTGGAACGCGTCCTCGTCGAATCCACGCCGCCAATAGCCCGAGACTGACAGGTCCTTTCCTCCGACGCCGTGGGAACGGAAGTGGGGTCGCAGATCCTGCATCATCGTTGTGCGTTCGCCGTGAGCGAATACGCGCACGCGGATGTCCGGCCATTCCCAAGCGAGGACGTTGTCGACCAGGTCGCTGGTCTCGGAACCATTGCGGTAGCTCCACACGACCTCGACCTGCCCGCGGCTTTCGACTGGCTGGGTGTGCTCGGGCGATTCGACTTCGGCGAAGAGCGTGGCTCGTCCTCCTTCGGGGATCGCCTCGATTCCGGCCAACGCGGCCGGAAGCCCGGCATCGTCGACAACGAAGAGGTTGTGCGCTTCTGCGTCGGGAACGTATACGCCGCCGGGGCCGGCTACCTGAATTCGATCGCCTTCCTCTGCGGACACGGCCCAGTTCGCGGCGAGCGATTCGCCGTCGTGCGTGACGAAGTCGACCGACACGATGTTGTGCGACTTATCGACCTTGCGAATGGTGTACGTGCGAACGCGGGGCTGTTCCGAGTCGGGGAGCGAGGCGCGGAGCTCGCGAAGATTGGTGTCTTCGGGGAACAGCGTGTCGTCTGCGGGGAATACGAGCTTGATGTAGCTGTCGGTGCTTGCCGCGTCGGCGAAGACCGGTGAGTCCGCCTGGAAATTCAGCCTCACCATGTTTGGCGAGACGTACTCGCGAGAAAGCAGCGTCAGGGTACTGAGCATCTAAATTCACAAACTCCAATAGTGTAGGTTTACCTAACTTGCACCCTAGCCCAACGGGACGCATGAGAATCAAGCCCGTTCGGGCAATACCGGTCGCGGAGTGTGTGACATTCGCTACAGGTTGTCGGCTTCCGACGAGCGGACGAGGCGCTCCGGCGTCATATAAGGCTTGGGCATTAACCTGAATGTATGACGACAGAAAATAGCCAAGTCCGCGTCCGGTTCTGCCCGTCGCCGACGGGAACGCCGCACGTGGGACTGATTCGTACAGCGCTGTTCAATTGGGCGTACGCACGCCACACGGGTGGCACCTTCGTGTTCCGTATCGAGGACACGGACGCGAGTAGGGACTCGGAGGAATCCTATGGCGCGATCCTCGACGCCCTTCGATGGCTGGGGTTGGACTGGGACGAGGGGCCGGAGGTGGGTGGACCACACGGCCCGTACAGGCAGTCCGAGCGCCGCGATCTCCACCTCGACGTCGTGCGCAAATTGGTCGAGGCCGGAGAGGCCTACGAAGCGTTCTCTACGCCTGAAGAGGTGGAGGAGCGGCACAAGGCCGCCGGACGCGACCCCAAACTCGGTTACGACGGCTACGACCGCGACCTCACCGAGGAGCAGAAGCAGGCGTATCGCGATGAGGGGCGTTCTCCCGTGATTCGACTGCGGATGCCGGACCATGCCCTGGCTTGGGACGATCTCGTGCGCGGACAGATGGAATTCAAGGCCGGATCTGTTCCCGACTTCGCGCTGACTCGCTCGAACGGTATTCCTCTCTACACACTGGTCAATCCCGTCGACGATGCCCTGATGGGAATCACGCATGTGCTGCGCGGAGAGGACCTGTTGTCGTCCACGCCGCGCCAGATCGCGCTCTACGAGGCTTTGACGCGTATCGGGGTAGCCGAGCGCGTACCCGAGTTCGGGCATCTTCCGTTCGTGATGGGTGAGGGGAAGAAGAAGCTGTCGAAGCGGGATCCCGAATCGGATCTGTTCCTCCACCGCGATCGAGGAATGATTCCCGAGGGGCTGCTCAACTACCTGGCGCTGCTCGGCTGGGGGCTGTCCGAGGATCAGGACGTGTTCTCACTCGAGGATATGGTTGCCGCCTTCGACGTGCGCGACGTCAATTCGAACCCGGCGAAGTTCGACCAGAAGAAGGCGGACTCCATCAATGCCGACCACATCCGGTTGCTCGAACCTTCCGATTTTGCCGCTCGACTCGAGACTCACCTCCGGGAGCATCCGGATACCGGCGGCGCCGCGCTTCCGGAGTCGCTCGACCCGCAGGAGTGGGCGCTGGTCGCGGAGATGCTGCAGACACGCATTGTTGTGCTTTCCGACGCGTGGAACCTCATCCGCTTCCTCTACGTGCCGCAGGATCGTTTCGAGGTCGACGAAGCTGCCGCGCGAAAGAACCTCAAGGCCGATACGCGGGATGTCATCGACGCGTCCATCGCGGCATTGGAAGCGGTGGAAGAGTGGAACACCGAATCCATCGAGGCGGCGCTCAAGAGTGCACTGATTGATGAGTTCGAGCTCAAGCCGCGGAAGGCCTTCGGTCCGGTCCGCGTCGCCGTCACGGGCTCGCACGTATCACCGCCGCTGTTCGAGTCTCTTGAGCTGCTCGGGCGTGACCTCACGCTCGAACGTCTTCGCAGTGCTCCAGTAGCCGCTCCCGAGGGGGAGTAGCGCCAAGGCCGCACGCCCTCTCGCCGCGCCGACCAGCCGGTTTGCAAACTAGAGGGGGCGTGTTGGTATTGTGTTCAACGCACCTTGAACCGCCGCTCCCGAGAG
>NZ_DYXM01000043.1 GCF_020742175.1 Dietzia timorensis | reverse complement strand
CAGCAGCAGGTCGGCTCCGTGATGGTCGTGCCGGAACTACGCGATCCGCGCACCGAAGCCTGAGCCACGAACCGCCGGCTGGGTTCCCCGGCCGCGAGTCAGCGGCCGCGGAACTCGTCCATGGTGTTGTTCACGCCGAGGAAGTTCATCAGCTTGTCGAATGCCGGCGCGGGCAACAGCCGTGCCGCGGGGAGGTAGCGGACGAACGGCGGCATGATGAGCTGCTTCTTGCCCGCCTCGATCGCCTTGAGCATCTTCTCGGCGACGTCATCTTCGTGCAGGATCGGCAGGAGCAGCGGGAACTTGGTCTTCACGCCGTCGAACATGCCGGTATCGATGTAGAAGGGGCACACGACGAGCGTGTCCACGCCGCTTCCGGACTTCTGCAGCTCGGCGCGCAGTGATTCGGTGAACCCGAAGGCCGCGAACTTACTCGCCGAGTAGTCGGTCTGCTTGGCCACGCCGACCATGCCGGCGGCGCTCGCGACGGTCACGATCATGCCGTTGCGGCGCTCGATCATCCCGCCGAGGAACGCACGCGTGGTCCAGTACAGGGACTTGGTGTTGACGTCGAAGGTCCGGTCGATTTCCGACTCGCTTGCCTCGAGAAGTGGCTTGCCTGTGACGATGCCCGCGTTGTTCACGAGGATGTCGAGGTCGCCGACCTTCTCCGCGGTGAGTGCCACGTCCTCGCGGTTGGTGACGTCCACGGTGTAGGCGTCGCAGGTGCCGCCCTTCGCACGGATCTCCTCGGCGACCTTCTCTCCGGACTCGGCAGACAGGTCCCACACAATCACGTGCGCGCCGCGGTCCGCGGACTTCAGCGCGAGCAGGCGTCCGATTCCGTTGCCACCGCCGGTGATGAGAATTCGCGCATTGCGCAAGTCGTGACGCACGTAAAAGTCCTTCCTTTGATCGGGTGTGAACCGGATAAACCATGGCCCACCCCACCTAGGTTACTCGCAAGTAAGTTCGGGCATCACCCCGCCTCCTCGTCGTTCGGGCTACTGCCTACCCGAATTTTCCCGCTTACGAAGCGGCTTCTGCTTCTGCTAACCTTTCTCCGGCCGAAAGGCCACTAGCGAGTCGATGACACGACACGACGGGTTACTTGTAGTTCTCCTGACACGGCACGGTCGACCGCTTTACAAAGCCGACCGTCAGGAGTATCAATGCCCTTATTTCGTCGTGTCCACCCCGAGAAACAGGCACGGACGGGCGGGATCATCGCCGTCGCCGCGGCCGCCGCGTTCCTCGCCACATTCAACGAGACGTTCCTCAACGTCGCCTTCGCCCCGATCATGGGCGACTTCGGTGTCGACGTGGGCACCGTTCAGTGGCTCACGACCGGATACCTCCTCGTGGCCGCGATCTTTGTCCCCGTCGCCACCGTCGTCTACCACCGATTCCCTACGAGACCACTGTTCATCTCCGTCGTCGCGCTGATGGCCGCCGGATCGGTCGTCGGCGCCCTTGCTCCCACCTTCGAGGTGCTTCTCGCCGGACGCCTATTGCAGGCGATCGGTACCGGCCTTCTCACGCCCATCGGGATGAACATCGTTCTCGCGGTCTCACCGCGCGACAAGATCGGCCTCAACATGGGCATCATGGCCGCGATGATCACTCTCGGTCCCTCTTTGGCGATCGTGCTTTCCGGCGCACTGTTGTCCTTCGGCCCGTGGACAATACTCATGTGGGTTTTCTTCGGTCTCACCGTTGTCGTCATGGCCGCCGCCGCGTTTCTGCTTCGCAACGTCGCCGATCTCGGCCGCCCCACGCTGGACGCTCTTTCGTTCTTGTTGGTCGCCGTCGGTCTCGTCGGCGTGCTATACGGCGTGAGCGAGGTATTCGCCGGTTCCGCCGTGCTCGCCGGCGCGTGTCTCGTCGTCGGGCTGATCGGTCTGGCTTTGTTCCCCGTCCGGCAACGACGCATCGCCAACCCGCTCATCGATCTGCGCCCGCTCGGCGAGAAGCCTTTCGTTCTCGGTCTGCTAATGACGATGCTGGGCCTGCTCTTCGTGTTCGCGATGAACGTCGTCATCCCGCTCTTCCTGCAGGCCGCACGCGGTGCATCGCCCATGACCGCCTCGCTCGCGTTGGCACCGGGAATTCTGCTCACCGTCGTCATGGGCCCGATCGCCGGCCGCAGATTCGATCTGCGTGGCGGTAAGGCCACGATTCCACTCGGTTTCAGCGTGATGGCCGTGTTCGTCGCGTTCGTCGGGCTCTCCGCCGGATCCGCGCCGATCGCAATCTTCGCACTTCTCTACATCCCAGCCGTCCTGGCAACGGCCTTCGTTATCGGCCCCGCGCAGACGTTCGCGCTGACCAGCCTGAGCCGCGAGAGCAGCACGCACGGCGTCACCGTCATCGCAACAGGCTTCCAGATTGCCGGTTGCCTCGGCACCTCTCTGGGCGCCGGGATCTACGGTGCCCTCGCCGGCTCCTCGCGCGGAGATGGCGGGTCCGAGTTCGACTCCCTGCTCACCGGGTTCCACGGGGCGGTCGCATTGGTTGTCGTGACGTCGCTCATCGGGATCGCCCTTGCGGTTCTCGCCTATCGCTCGTCCTCACAACACCGCGAACACGAACTCCAGCCGGTCGCCTGACCCGGACTCTCCAGGCTGAGCATGGACTCGTTCCCCGGGGCGCGGCGCCTCACAAAGCGCAGCGCCCCCGGGGCATAGAGGCTCTAGTAGACGTCGCCATCCACGTAGAACCACCGACCGGATTCACGGACGAATCGCGAGCGTTCGTGGAGAATACCGAGGCTGCCACCGGCCTCGATATACGTTGCACGAAATTCGACGATGCCGTGCGAATCGCTCGGTCCGCCGTCATGGGTATCGACGATCTGCAGCCCGCGCCACCGTGGGTTGTCCTCAAGATCCAATGACGCCGGGCGCGTGGAGGGATGCCAGGTCCGCAACAGCCAGTCCGCGTCGGCCGAGCGAAAGGCCTCGAACCTCGAGCGCATGAGCTCGACCGCTGTGTCCGGCTCCGGGCGCGAATTTTC
>NZ_DYXM01000042.1 GCF_020742175.1 Dietzia timorensis | reverse complement strand
CCGAACAGGAAGATCAGCGGCCAGTTGCCGGTGGTGATCGCCCAAAGGTAGGGGAACATCACCACGGCCGGGCCGAGCGCGCCGGCGATGAACACGGGCTTGCGGCCGATCTTGTCGGCGAGGTTGCCGGCGAGCGGGATCGCCGCGAGCGCGACGACGTTGACGACGACGGGCACCCACAGCATCGTCGAACGCTCGAGGCCGTTGCCGTTGGTCGCGAAGGACACCGAGAACACGGTGAAGACCATGTTCACCGTATTGATCATCGCGGCGGCCATGATGCGCAGCACGGTGCGCCAGTGGAAGCGCAGCGTCTCGGCGAGCGGGGACATGCCGGAACCGGATGCCGCGCCCAGTTCCTTCTTCACTGCGCGGGACTCCTGGAAGCTTGGCGGCTCCTCGAGGCGGCGGCGGATGAGGTAAGCGACTACGACCACGACAGCGGAGAGCCAGAACGGGATGCGCCAACCCCAGGAATGGAGCGCGCCGTCGTCGAGGAGGCTGACGAAGGGAATGAAGACCAGCGTCGCGAGCAGCGTGCCGAACTGGGTGCCCTGCAGCGTCCAGCTCGCGGTGTATGCGCGGCGGTCGTCGGGGGAGTGTTCGATCGACATCGAGATCGCGCTGGCCTGTTCGCCTGCGGCCGACAGGCCCTGCGCGACGCGGCACAGGATGAGCAGTGTCGGCGCGAGCATCCCCACGGATTCGTACGTGGGCAGGCAGCCGATCGCGAAAGTCGACCCGCCCATCATGAACAGCGTGAGAAGCAGAACGAAGCGCCTGCCCATCCGGTCGCCGAGCGGGCCGACGATGAGCGCCCCTAGCGGACGCACGATGTAGGCGACGCCCACGGTGCCCATCGCGAGAAGGACGGATACCGATGTCGGCGCGTCCGGGGGAAAGAACAGCGTGTTGAGCACGAGTGCTGCCGCTGTGCCGTAGATCGCGAAGTCGTAGTACTCGAGCGACGAGCCGATCCACGCGGCCAGCGCCGCGCGCTTGGGTGTGCGTTGTGGTTCGTGTTCGGCGCCGGCGTCGGGCCTCGCCACGGTGTCGGGGGTCATGGGTCTCCTTCGGGAGGATTTTTCGAAAGCGGCGCCGAGCGAGTCGGGTCGCGAAAGGACGTGCGCTTCGCCGATGACGGCGGAGATGCCGGGTGCACATGGGCGGCGGGTGGCGTCGCTGTGCGGGGTCCAAGGTCCTCGGCGCCGGGATCTGCCGCCTCCGAAAACCGCTCATTGCCAATAGTTGGCAATAGCTCTCAAATAATGTAAGCTTGAGTGTGACGTGATGCGGATCACCAAGTCAAGTCATTTCTTGGGTCTTTTTCGTGTCCGCAGGTAGAACGCCGTACACATAGGTTGTGACCGCGATCTCGAAAGGACGCAAAATGGCAGAAGAGAACGCGGCGAAGTCCGCCGCTCCTTCGCGTGGAAGCGGGACCATCGCCAAGGGGCTCGCCATGCTCACCACGGTGGGTGAGTTCCCGCATGGGGCGACCGCCGCCGAGGTGGCTGCACGCTCGGGCCATCCCTTTTCGACCGCGTACCGGTTGCTCGGTTCGTTGGTGGATGCCGGCTTCGTGGAATACGACGCGCGAACGAAGACCTACGCGCTCGGCCTTGCCGTGTTCGAGCTGGGCCAGCGAGTGGGCAATGCACGCGGATTCACCGGCACCGCCGCGCCAGTGCTCGAGGAGCTCACGGCGCGCACGGGCGAAAGCAGCGTGCTCGCCGTGCTCGACGGCGTTGAAACATTGACGGTCCACACGATCGACGGACCGCAGTACCGTCAGACCACAGACCCCGGAGATCGCGGGCCGTTGCATTCCTCGGCGATCGGGAAGGTTTTGCTCGCATGGATGCCCACCGACGAGCGCGACGAGCTGCTCGAGCGGTTGCCGCTTCCGGCGCGAACGGAACATACCGTTACCGACGTCTCGGCCCTGCGTGCCGAGCTTGACGCTTCGCGGGCGGCCGGATGGGTCGAACAGGGCGAGCAGCACGATATCGGGATGAACGCCGTCGGCGTGCCCGTGCTTCGGCGCGATGGCACCGTGATCGCCTCGCTGGCGCTCGCCGCGCCGCTGTTCCGCGCGGACCTCGGCGCGCTGCGCGAGCACGTGCCGGCGCTGCAGGACGCGGCCGCCCGCCTCGGCACGCTTCTGCCGTGAAACCACGTGGCACCCGCCGCACGCGGGGCCGCTACTCACCTCGACGAATAGGAACTCCCATGGCGACGATCTACGTGTTCAACGGCCCCAACCTCAACCTGCTGGGAATCCGCGAACCGGAGAAATACGGGCGCGAGAATCTTGACGACATCGAGCAGCGCTGCCGCGGCGCGCTGGCCGGAACCGGCCACGAACTCGATTTCCGCCAGTCCAACCACGAGGGCGTTCTGGTCGATTGGGTGCACGAAGCCGGCGCCGCCGCTCGCGCGGGAGAATCGCTCGGCCTCGTCTTCAATCCCGGCGCCTACACGCACACGTCGATCGCTCTACGGGACGCGATCGCGGGATCCCAGGTGCCGACTATCGAACTGCATATGACGAACGTCCACGCCCGTGAGGAATTCCGGCACCACTCGTACCTCTCGCCGGTCGCTGCGGGAGTACTTGTCGGTTTCGGTGCGTTCGGCTACGAACTCGCGATTAAGGCGCTGATCGTTAGGTCGACGACCTCGGCCTAGTCGAGAGTGAAGGACCCGTTCCCCGATAGGTATGCGGACGGGACGAGCGAACCGATGGTTCCCGCGGAACCGAGCTGGACGTTCAGCGGGCCGAGCACGCGAGTGGAGAAGTTGATCGGACCGGAGCCGAACTCGACCCGCTCGCCGGGCTCGCCCGGTTCGGTTCCGCACGCGTCGACCTCGAAGGTGCCGCGATCGCCGGTGTCGAAGTTGGACCAGGTCACCTCGAGCTCGTCGCCCGGGGACTTGCAAGCGGCCGCCGAGTCGGCGACGCTGACGATCCCGACTCCCGAGGACTCCTGCTTCACCTCGAGGGAAAGGTACTGAACGCCGGGGGCCGCGCTGCCCGCACTCCCGGACGCGGAACCGGTCCCCATCACGGTCGCCGGGTTCTGGAACACATCGACAGAAGTGGCTGCGGATGCGGCCGGTGCCATGAATGCGGCACCGGCGACGAGGGAGAGGCTGCTCGCTGCTGCGAGTGCTCCACGGCGAATCCTGAACATCAAGGGGGACTTCCTTCGCGAATCTACTGGGCTTGATAGGGCGACCCTTCCATTCTGCGACACCCCGGTACGGTTGAGTAGTCCGGCGCCCTGAAATAATTCACAATGGGCAACAAAATTCGTCTCATGGGCGATAGAAATTAACGTGCGCCGGGACCGGCGGAACAGACATGGGCGAACAGATGGAGGTGCCGTAAATGGTTTTCGGGCACATCCTGCAGCTCATGGGCCTCGCCGCGGTCGACTCGGTCAACCTCCTCGCCTTCGCGGTCATCGCGGGCCTATGGCTGAGCCTGCGCGACAAGCCCGGCCTCTTCGCCCCGCGCGCCGCCCAGTTCACCGGCGGCGCCTTCATCGGGATCATGACCCTCGCCGCGCTCGCGGTGTGGGTGATCGGCGCGAACAAGGACTTCCTCCGCGAACTGTGGGAAAACCCGATCGTTGCCATCGTCGCGGGAGTCATCGGCGTCGTTCTCCTTGCACTCGCGTTCAAACCGCAGAAGAACAAGCGCGCCGAACACGCTGCGGCGAAGCTCGCTGATTCCCGGCGCGAAGGCTACGAGGTGGCCGCAGAACATGCGGTCGACGAGGCGCTCGCCGAAGACAGCCCGATCCCGAAATCGGTCCTGCAGAAATTCGGTCTTTTCGGCACCGGCATCGCGCTGGGCATCATCCAGTCGGGAACCTCAATACCCTTCGCGACCGGCGTCGTCGTTATCTCTTTCGCGGGCACCTCGGTGCTCCAACAGATCATCGAGATCGTCGTCTTCGCGATTGTGGCCATCGCGCCGAGCGCATGCCTCATCACCGTGCTCAGCAAGGTCAACAGCAGCAGGGTGGACGCGGCCACCTCGAGGATCAACAACTTCCTCGCACGTGCGAAGACACTGGGCAAATGGCTCACCATCGCCGTCGGCGCCGCCCTGGTTATTCTCTCGATTGTCCGGATGCTCCAGCTCGGGGTGCTCTTCTAACCACCCGCGGCGTGCGATGCGCCGCTAGTCGCCGAATGGCCATCCCTCGATCGGCGGGCCCACGGTGCCGCGCGCGTCGACGTACTCGGGAACCGTCACATACTCGGCGCCGAATCTGGCGTCGTAGATCGTGCGCGGCAGCGACAGCATCATGCCGACGTCGCTGGTCTGCGAGGCGTGGCACTCCATCGCGCGTCGCTTGGCCGCGAGCTCGTCGGCGCCGAGGGTGATTTTCCAGCGCAGGTCGGAATCGTCCAGCCCCATCGGCTCGCCGTCGCTGCCGATGTTGATCGATTGCGGATCTATCGTCTCGAAGAAGGCAGCAAGATCCGGCGCCTCGGCCTTGAGAACCTCGAGAAGCCCCGGATCGGCCATCTGCGCAGCGCTCTCGGACGCGCTGAACGACGTGAACAGCAGGCGCACATCCGGGCGCAGGCGCGCGGCGGCAACGGCGATCTTGTGGACCTGGACGTGGTCGGGATGCCCGTACCCGCCGTGGTGGTCGTAGCCCAGGAGAAAGTCGGCGGCGACGTCATCCAGTATTTCGACCAGGCGCGCGGCGGCTTCGTCGACGTCGGCGCGGGCCAACACGAGATCGTCGGAATTCGTCTCGGCGCCGAGCATCCCCGAATCGTGGTAACCGAGCCAGCGGGGCGTCTCGATGCCGAGGACGCGCGCGGACGCCTCGACCTCTCCGCGGCGGAAGGACACGATGTCCTCACCCGAGGCAGGCGGCGTGCCGTATCGGCCGTCGGTGGCGATGATGAGTACGACGCGGTGCCCGGCACGCGCGGCGCGGAACATCATGCCGGCGGTCTGGGAGGATTCGTCGTCGGGGTGGGCGTGGAAGAACGCGATCGTGGACACGCAGACGATTATTACGCGCGCCGGGTGCCCGGTGCTACTCGTTGCAGCCGTTGGAGCTGCGCAACTCGGACATCCGCTGCACCGACGCCTCGAGCCGCTCGATGGGGTAGCGACCGTCGTTCACCGCCTGCTCGATCACGTCGATCGTAGGTACGAGCTCGGCGGTCGAGATCCACAGCGGCGAATCCGCGCCGGCGATGAGCGATTGGAGCACCGCCTCGGGCACGCTGTACTGGTCGGTGATCGCGCGCATTCCCGACAGGTCGTCGGTGAAGATGACCCCGTTGTACGGCACGCCGCCGTAGCCCTCTCCCGAACGCAGCAGGTCGTAGGCGCCCGGCGACATCGAGGCCGGCTCGCCCGGCGCGGTGATCCCCGGCGCATCGAGATGGCCCATCATGACGGCGGTGCGCGGCATCCCCACCAACTGCGCGAACGGGCGGAGCTCGTAGTCGCGTAGCTCCTCGAGCGGCGGCACGGACACCGCGGACTGGTGCGAATCGCCGGTGCTGCGGCCGTGCCCGGGGAAATGCTTGAACACAGGGGTGATCCCCGCGTCGAGGAGCCCCTCGGCGAACGCGCGCGCGTAGTCGGTGACGACCTGCGGGTCCGGGGAGAAGGAGCGGTCGCCGATCACGTCGTCGTCGGGCTGGGCGGAGACGTCGATCGTCGGGGCGAAATCGACGGTGATACCGAGGCGCTTCATCTCCTCCCCGCGCATCCGCGCGAGGTTGCGGACCTCCTCGATCGGCATCTGCGCCATCGCGCGCGCAGACGGCAGCGGCCCGCTCACCGCGTCCATTCGCGATACCCGGCCGCCCTCTTCATCGATGGTCACCATCAACGGGAAGGGGGCCTGACGTCGGAGCTCCGGAAGCTGCCCGGACGCGAGGATCGGCTCGGCGACGTCGGACCCGATAAAGATGCCGCCGACGTTGATGTCGTTGACCGCCCACATCGCGTCCTCGGCGCTCGACACGCCGACCGTGAGTAGCTGCGCAATTTTCGTGCGGACTTCCATCGAATCGAGTTCGGTATGGATCGGGCACGTATCGGTATTCGGCGACGTGGTGGATGTCTGCTCGGACGCCGCGGAGACGGTGGGCTGCTGCACCGAGGGATCCGAGGATTCGCCGGGGAGCAGGGCACACGCGGAGGTTGTCGCCATCGCCGTGCTCATGGCGACAGCCAGTAGCCCGGACCGAAATCTCATAGCCGCCATCTTAACGACCCTCACCCTGCGGGTAGGCTCCGGCCGGAAAAACGGGGGCCAACATGTCTACTTCGCTGTCTGCTCGGGCTCGTATGCGGGAAACGCGGTTACCGGGCGGACCCGCAGGCGGCCGCGATTTCTCGCGCATCGGCGTCCAGCGTCTTGCGGACGGCCCGCTCGTGGAAGGGGTCGGAAATCCGCGAGGCGATGTGCACTACCGCGGGCGCGTGTTCGAGGACTCGCTCGTAGTGCAGCCCGAGCACGGTGGCGTCCTCGCCGCGCGCGTCGAGACGGTAGGTGATCCGGGTCCGCTCGCCGTCCGAGAAGGACTCCTGCGTGAACCCGGCATACGGGGAACTCTCGACGATCTGCCACTCGCGTTCGCCTGGGAAACCGGGGGCGCGGCGCTGCTCCATCCACCGGAAGCCGGGCGCGAAGTCTCCGCCGTCGGCGACGTGCACCGCCTGCACCCCGGAGAGGATCTGCGGCAGGCGGGCCACGTCGATGAGCAACTCCCACACCGTGGCCAGCGGGGCGTCGATTTCCTGGGACACGTCGATGTCGGCCATGACCCCACCCTAGCCACGTTCGCGGCCGCGATCGTTCACAATGGATCCATGACCCAACCCCGCCCCGCGCCCAGACAGGCCCACTCGCACCTGGATCTTCCCCGCGGCTTTCGCTGCTTCGTGACAGCGGCGGGGCTGCGCGAGCACGGATCGGACGTGTCGCTGATCGTCGCAGACGACACCGAGAACGCGTCGTCCGCGGCCGTCTTCACGCAGAGCCTGTTCGCAGGCCCCTCGGTCCAGGTGAGCCGAGAGGCTCTCGCGGGCGGAGCGGGCCGGGCGCTGGTGACGGTCGCGAAGAACTCGAATGTCGCCACCGGGCAGGTCGGCCTCGACAACGCTCGCGAGCTGCAGCAGCTCGCCGCAGGCGTCGCGGGGCTCGGGGCCGAGCAGGTGTTCGTCGCCTCGACCGGGGTGATCGGCCGGCGTTACCCCATGGATCTGCTGCGCTCCGCGTTCGACGCAATGGCGGATGACGGCGGCGCAGGTGTGGTCCCGGAGGCGGACGCCGTCTCCGTCGCCGAGGCGATGATGACGACCGACACCCACCCCAAGACCGCCGAGGCCCAGGTGGCGGGCACCGATGCTCGAGTCGTCGGGATCGCCAAGGGTGTCGGGATGG
>NZ_DYXM01000041.1 GCF_020742175.1 Dietzia timorensis | reverse complement strand
CCGAGGTCGGCGACCGAGAGCCCGGCGGCCTCGGCGAGGCGCGCGGCCTCGGCGGTGGCGGTGAACGAGACGAAGTGAAGCAGGTTGCGGGCGAGCTTCATCCGGGTGCCGGCGCCCGGGTCGCCGGCGTGTACGACGAGCCCCGCCCACAGCTCGAACGCGGGTTTGACCACCGCGAAGTCGGCTTCAGAGGCGCCGACCATCGTCGCGAGGTTACCGTCTGCCGCGCCGGCGGCGCCGCCGGAAACCGGAGCGTCGACGAAGCCGACTCCGCGCTTGGCGCACAGCTCCGCGAGCTCCACGGCCGTCGAGTCGGCGATTGTCGAATGCACCGCGACGACGAGTCCCTCTCGCGCGTGGGCGAGAAGGCCGTCCGGGCCGGCGACAACGTCGCGTACCTGCGCATCATCGAGAACCGTCACAGACACGAGGCCGCAGCTTGCGGCGAGTTCCGCGGGTGTGCCGCTGCGGGCGCCCTTGTCGAGGAACGGCGCAACCGCGTCGTCGCGGACGTCGCACACGATTAGGCCGCCGGACCATTCGAGCAGCCTCGTGGCCATCGGCGCGCCCATGTTTCCCAGTCCGATATAGCCGACGGGATCGGCGCCCTGCCTGGTGGGACTTCCGACGTCATTCGTGTGGGGCATGTACTTTGCTCCTTTTCGGATCAGGGCCGGAAGACCTGGCCGCCGTCGACGTTGACGATCTGCCCGGTGACCCACGCGGAGTCGTCCGAGAGGAGAAACAGCAGCGCGCCGGTGAGGTCCTCCGGGGTGCCGATGCGCGGAAGCGGCAGCTTGGACACCATGTCCTTGACGATCGACTGCGGCGTCGAGCTGCGATTGGCGGCGGTGTCGATCGGGCCGGGGGCTATCGCGTTGATGCGGATCCCGGAGCCGCCGAGCTCGGTGGCGAGCTGCTGGGTCAGCGCGTTCACCCCGGCCTTCGCGAGGCCGTAGAAGTTCGAATACATGTACGCGGCGGTCGAGGTCTGGTTGACGATCGAGCCGCCGCCGCGCGCCTGCATGTGCGGCAACGCCGCGCGCACCATGTTGAGCTGGCCGTCGAGGTTCACGGACATGAACTTCTTGTAGTAGTCCCAATCGACGGTGATGAGGAAGTCGAGACGCATCCCGCCGAAGATCGCCGCGTTGTTGACGAGAAGATCCAGACCGCCGAACTCGTCGACTGCACGCTGGGCGCACTGCGCGCCCGAATCGACCTCGGCGATGTCGACCTGCTGCGCGACCGCGGACCCGCCTGCGGCGTTGATCTCCTCGGCGACCCTCGAGGCCGCGTCGATGTCGAGGTCGGCGCAGACGACGGAGGCGCCTTCGGCCGCGACGGCGTGACTGTAGCGCGCGCCGATGTCCCCGGCCGCACCGGTGACGACCGCGACCTTCCCGGAAAGTCGTTTCGCGTTGGACTGTGGAGTGCTCACGTTGGCGTTCCTCTACTTCTGTCTTGGGTGTCTTCGGGTATGACGGCGGAGGTGCGGCGATCAGCCGGGCGTCCCGACCGCCTTGGTCTCGAGGTACTCGGTAAAGCCCTCGACGCCCATCTCGCGGCCGATTCCCGACTGTTTGAATCCGCCGAAGGGGACGTCGACGCCGTACCACTGGGCGCCGTTGACGCCGAGTGTTCCCGTGCGCACCGAGTCGATGACGTGCTCGATGCGCGCCGGGTCCGATCCCCACACCGCGCCGGAAAGTCCGTAGGGCGAGTTGTTGGCGATATCGATCGCGTGCTGGTCTCCGTCGTGCGCGAGGATGACGAGGACGGGGCCGAAGATCTCCTCCTGGGCGACGCGAGAGGACGGGTCGAGCCCGGAGATGAGGGTCGGGGTGAACCAGAACCCACCCGTCTTGTCGGCCGGCGCGGCGCCGCCACATTCGATGGTCCCGCCCTCGGCGCGGGCGAGCTCGATATAGCCAGCGATCCGGTCGAGCTGGCGCGCGGAGATGATCGGCCCGCACATCGTTCCCGGGTCGCGGGGATCGCCGGGAGCGAGACCCGCGAGCGCGGACTTCGTTAGCTCGATGGCCTCGTCGAGCCTCTCGCGCGGGACCAGCAGGCGTGTGGTGAGCGCGCATCCCTGGCCGGCGTGCATCGACGCGTTGACCGCCGTCATCATGCAGGCACTGCCGAGGTCGGCATCGTCGAGCACAATCGACGCGGACTTGCCTCCGAGCTCGAGAAATACCCGCTTGAGGGAATCCGCGGCCGTGCGCATGATCGCCTTGCCCGTTGCCGTCGATCCGGTGAAGGACACGAGGTCTACGCCCGGCTCGCGGGTGAGCTGCGCGCCGACCTCATTGCGCGAAGAGGTGACGACGTTGAGCACCCCGGGCGGCAGGTCCGTGGCACCCGCGAGCTCGCCGAGCATCGCGGCGCACCACGGGGTGTCAGGCGCCGGCTTGAGCACGACCGTGCATCCGGCGGCCAACGCGGGGCCGATCTTGGCGAAATTGATCTGGTGCGGGAAGTTCCACGGAGTGATCGCCGCGACGACGCCGGCGGCTTCCCTGCGCATCTCCCTTCGCGAGCGCAGGCCCATGACGTCGGCGGTGCCGAGATCGGTGCGCCACTCGAAGCCCTCCAGCAGATCGGCCCAGTAGTCGAGCCCCGCCACTGGCCCCTCGAGCTGCGGACCGGTGGTGAGGAAATGCTCCGCGCCGACCTCCGCGATGGTGAACTCGCGGATCTCTTCGAGTCGGGCGTCGATCGCCTCGCGCAGCTGACGCAGGCAGCGGGCGCGGAGGGCGTGATCGCGCGACCACTCCGTGTCGTCGAACGCGCGACGGGCCGCGGCGACGGCGGCAGAGGTCTCCTCCTCCGTGGCGTCGGCGGCGTGGCCGATCACCTCGCCGGTGGAGGGATCGAGGACCGGATAGGTGCCCCCGGAGGAGTCGCGCAACTCGCCTTCGATGAACAGTCTCGAAGTGTTCTCGGGGAAGAAACTCACGTGCATAGGCCTTTCGCGACAGTGTCCGGCGTGGTCTGAATTGGGTGTGATGCGAGCCTAGACCGTCGTCTAGACAGCTGTCTATAATTCCTCGTAATTCGATAAAACTCCAAAAATTGATTGTTGTTGCCACCAATCTGGAGTACTGTCTAGACAGATGTCCACCAGTACGAAGTTCGAATCCCCCCGCCGGCGACTGTCCGACCAGCAGGCCGAAACCGTCGCCAAGCTCACTGCGGCCGCGCTCGAGGTGCTGCGGGACAAGGGGCATTCCGGTCTCACGGTGCGGGAGGTCGCCAAGACTGCCCGCGTGGCGCCGGCGACCGCCTATACCTACTTCTCATCGAAAGAGCACCTCGTCGTCGAGGTGTTCTGGCGCAGGCTCAGCGAGCTTCCGGAATCCGAGGAGGAGAGCGGGTCGGCTGCGGACCGGACTGTGCTCGTGCTGCGGCAGGTCGCACTGCTCGTCGCGGACGAGCCGGAACTGGCCTCGGCCACCACGGCCTCGCTCCTCGGGCCCGACGCCGAGGTCGACCACCTGCGCACACAGGTCGGAGTCGAGATCCGTCGCCGCCTCTTACGTGCGCTTGACGGCGCCGAGCAGGACATGCGGACCGTCGAGACCCTGGAGATGATCTATTCGGGCGCGCTTCTGCGGGCCGGGATGGGCTATTCAACCTACGAGGAAATGGCGGACTCGATCGAATTCGCCGCCCGGAAGATTCTGGAGTAACCATGCAGAAAAGCGACGAGCATACCGCCGGAACCTGCCCTTTCACCGGCGCGAGCGGCACCGCGGGATTCGTATCCGGTGGCGAGGGGCCGCTCGGCCACATGGACGAGATCTCCACCGATCCCATTGACCTGTTCTGGCGCGTGCGCGCCGAACACGGCGATGCCGGCGCCTTCCGTATAGCGGACCGCGATGTCGTGCTCGTGTCCGGCGCCGAAAACAACGAGGCCTTCTTCCGCGCGCCGGAGGAATCGCTCGACCAGGCCGCCGCGTACCCGTTTATGACACCGATCTTCGGAGAGGGCGTCGTCTTCGATGCCAGCCCCGAGCGCCGTTCGGAGATGCTCCACAACCAGGCGCTGCGCGGGGAGCACATGCGCAGCCACGCCGAGACCATCCCTCGCGAGGTCGAGCGGATGATCGCCGATTGGGGCGACGAAGGCGAGATCGATCTCCTCGAATTCTTCTCCGAGCTCACCATCTACACCTCGTCCGCGTGCCTCATCGGACGCCGCTTCCGCGACCAGCTCGACGGTCGGTTCGCCAAGCTGTATCACGACCTCGAACGCGGCACCGACCCCCACGCCTACATCGATCCGCACGCCGACATCGAGTCCTTCCGCAAGCGCGATGCCGCCCGCGAGGGTCTCGTCGAGCTCGTTCAGGAAATCATGGACGAGCGCATCGCGAACCCGCCGCAGGACAAGGCCGACCGCGACCTGCTCGACGTACTCGTATCGATCAAGGATGACGACGGAGTCCACCGCTTCTCGGCGAACGAGGTCACCGGCATCTTCATCTCGATGATGTTCGCCGGCCACCACACCACCTCGGGCACCTCCGCGTGGGTTCTGATCGACCTGCTGCGCAACCCCGAATACATGCAGGAGGTCCTCGACGAACTCGACGAGATCTACTCCGGCGGCGCAGATTATTCATTCCGCGCGCTGCGCCAGATTCCCAAGCTGGAAAACGCGATGAAGGAATCGCTACGCCTGCACCCGCCGCTCATCGTCCTCATGCGCGTCGCGCAGGAGGACGTCCAGATCGGCGACACGCTGGTGAAGAAGGGGCAGACGGTAGCCGCCTCACCCGCGGTGTCGAACAGGCTTCCCGAGGACTTTCCCGATGCCGAGTCCTATGACCCGGATCGGTACGCCGAAGGCCGGGAGGAGGACCTCGCGAACAGGTGGACGTGGATCCCGTTCGGTGCCGGCCGCCACCGCTGCGTCGGCGCGGCATTCGCCCAGATGCAGATCAAGGCGATCTTCTCGATCCTGCTCCGCAACTACACATTCGAACTGACGCAAGACCCTGATTCGTACCGCAACGACCATTCGAAGATGGTGGTGCAGCTCGCCCAGCCCTGCACTGTGCGCTACAAGAGGCGGAACCGATGAGCCACGTCGAGGTCGACTATGACCTGTGCCAAGGCCACGCCGAATGCGAGATGGAAGCGCCCGACTGGTTCACGGTGCCCAAGGGGCCCGATGCGAAGGTCCGAGCTCGCCGCGGAGAGGTGCCCGATGAGCTCATCGACGACGTGAAGAACGCCGTGAAGTTCTGCCCGGCTCGCGCGTTGCGCCTCGCCGAATAACCGATTCCCGCCGACGCCACGAACAGAACAGACCAGACAACCGTCACCGGACACCCTAGGAGCGCAACACACAATGGCCGACTTCGACCGAGACGAAATCGACGCGTTCATCGACGCCTGGATCGACGCCAATATCGCAGCCGAAAAGGTCCAGGACTGGACACCGCTCGCGGACTTCTATGAGGACGACGCCCACTACGGGTGGAACTACGGCACCAAGGACGATTTCATGGCCGTGGGTAAGGAAGAAATCCGCGAGCTCGCGCTCGGCCAGGAGATGAAGGGCCTCGAAGGGTGGAAGTACCCGTATGTCGCCCGGGTTATCGATACCCGGACCGGCGACGTCATCTGCCTGTGGCGGCAGATCGCCGAGGGCACGGAGGACCCGCGAACGGGCAGGCCCTACGAGGTGTACGGGCTCGGCGGATCGTGGTTCCGGTATGCCGGGAACCGGAAGTGGGCGTGGCAGCGCGACTTCTTCGACTTCGGCAACGTTGTCGACCTGTTCATGCGCATGTACGAGGCGGATGCGCTCTCGGACGGGATGCGCGAGCGCTTTGCTTCGGCAGGGGAGAAGCTCCCGGGCTGGTACCGCATCCACGAGGCGCCCAAATCGATTTGGCCCGTGGACGTCGGGGACTGACATGCGGGACCGGATCGACGAGCTCACCCACCGCGAACTCGCGACGCTCGTGCGCGAGCTGCTGCTTATCGGGCAGCTCGTTGATCGCGCCGGAATGCCGGCGCTGCTCGGCGAATTCGGGCTCGACGGCATGCGTGATGTCGCGATCGAGGAATGGCAGGCCGCCAGCCCCCACTACGCTCTACGGATGAAGAGGGCACTGGGGATCTCCGGCGATGGGGTCGCGGAAATCTTCAAGGGGTTCCAGCTCGACGTCGGCGCACCCCCGGAATTCATGGACTTCCGCTATATCGTGCACGACCACGACCACGGCGAGTTCTATCTCGACCACTGCGGGGCTCTCATGGATGTCGAGCCGATGGGCGAGGAGCTCGTCAAGGTGATGTGTCACGACATCGAGGATCCGACCTTCCCCGCGACCGCGTACGCGACGAACCCCCACGCGGTGGTCGAAGCCATTCATCGCCCGCCGCGCACACCGGCCGGGCGGACCCCGCACTGTCACTGGGCGGTGAGTATCGACGAGGACGCGCCGGCAGCGGAGCTGCCGTTCCCCGCAGCCGAATCGGCATCCAGCCTGGTGAACGGGATCGAATTCCCGGCACCGACGGCGCGCCCCGACGACGCCGGCGGGGAGCTCGAAGATTACTCCGGGCCGCTGCTGTCGGACCTGCACTTCCCCGACTTCACGCGGACCGCGCTCGTGCGGATTCTGCGAGAGGTGTATCTACAGATTCACCTGCTGGCCATTGGTTTCACCCAGGCCGTGCGCCGCCGTTCTGATTCCGAGACGAGTCTTCGTTTGGCCACCTACCAGTGCACCGGCATCGCCGGAGTCGCCACTGAACGGATCGCCGCGGCGCTTGGCGTCGTTCCGGCGGACGGACTCGCCGGGCTCGCTCGCGTCCTCGCCGTGCACCCCCTCCTCGCGCCGGTGCACTACACAGGCGCGTCGGTGGACTTCGACGATGACGGCGGAGCAGTGGAAATCCGCTGGGCGGCCGATGCACCGTGGTGGCAGGACGAGTGTTGGTCGGCCGCGCTCGATACAGGAGCGGCTGGGCCGATCGAGGCCGCCGCCAGGGGGCTCGACCCGCGCTACCGCGTGGACCTTGGGAGAGAGGGCTCCGCCGTCATCGCCCGGCTTACGCTCGGTTCCGAGGAAATCGCCGAAGGCGAGGAGGTCGCGGTGACGAGGATCAGCACCGGGGCCGCCTTCGAGTTCGGTGCCGTGCGCACCCCGCTGCCGCTGTTTCCGGTCTGAGACCGGAGTCAGGATCTAGCCGCTCGCTGTCCTGCGCGCCGTGGCTCTATGCCTCGACGCGGAATGACACGACCCGAGCGGAATAGTCGGGATGGAAGTCGAGGCCGGGAGGCATGGATGGCGTCTGTCGTCGGTCAGCGCCGTGCGACCGGCAACATCGCCGCGTTGCGGTCCGAGGAGTCGACGACCTCCTTGCCGAACGGGAAGCACGTGACCGGGATGAGCTTGAGGTTCGCCCAGGCCAGCGGAAGACCGATGATCGTCACGCCCTGAGCGACAGCCGTGACCACGTGACCGACCGCGAGCCACAGCCCGGCGACCACGAACCAGATGATGTTGCCGATGGTGCCCGCGCCCGTCGGCGCGCCTTTGTCGACGACCTCACGGCCGAACGGCCACAGCACGAAACCGGCGATGCGGAAGCTCGCGACGCCGAACGGGATGGTGACGATGAAGATGCACGCGACGATCCCCGCGAGAATGTAGCCGAGCCACAGCCATAGTCCGGCCGTGACGAACCAGATGATGTTGAGAATCAGGGCGATGAGTGAACGCATGCCCGCGATTGTAGTTTCGAAGCCCGTCACACAGCCGCCGCAGACCGGTCGCCCGGGGGTGGGTAGTGTCGCTCGCGATGGGAAATTCGGCACTCCGGAGCAGGCAGTGGGCGCTGCTTGCGTTGATCTTCGTCCCCGGGATCTCCATGGCCTCGTGGGTGACGCGCACCCCGGCGATCCGCGATCACCTCGGCGCGAGCACCGCGCAAATGGGCCTCATCCTCTTCGGGCTTTCGATCGGCTCGATGCTCGGCATCCTCTCCTCGGGCGCGCTCGTCGCCCGCTTCGGTGCGCGCGCGATTGCCGCGCTGGGCACCGTCGCAATCGTGGCTGCGATGCCCGTCATCGGGATCGGCACTCTTGCTGACGTCGCAGGCCTCGTCGCGCTCGGCCTGTTCTTGTTCGGCGCGGGCATGGGCAGCGGCGAGGTCGCCCTCAATGTCGAGGGTGCCGCGATCGAGGCGGCCGCCGAAAAGACCTTCCTGCCGCTCCTCCACGGCTTCTTCTCGCTGGGTACCGTGATCGGCGCGGCGGCGGGAATCACTGCGACCGCCGCAGACTTCGATGTGGTCACGCACATGCTGATCATCGGCGCCGTGACCGCCGCGCTGTTCGCCGTCAGCATCGGGCGGTTGCCCGCGGGAACGGGGAAGGCCGAACGCCGTCAGGGTAGAGGCGCGGAGCGAGACGAGGGTGCGCGGGCGCCGGGGGCACTTGTGCTCCTGCGCGACCGGCGACTTCTGTGCATCGGTTATATCGTGCTCGCGATGGCGCTGGCCGAGGGAACCGCGAACGATTGGCTGCCGCTGCTCATGGTCGACGGGCACGGTTTCGCACCGGCGATGGGCTCGACCGTGTACCTCGTCTTCGCCGCGGCGATGACACTCGGCCGGTTCTGCGGCGGCGCCGTCGTCGACCGCTTCGGGCGGGCGCCGATCCTCGCGGCGAGCGCGGTGAGCGCCGCACTCGGACTCGCGGTCGTGGCGTTCGTCGACGTGCCTTGGGCAGCGATGGCCGCGGTCGTGCTGTGGGGTCTGGGCGCCTCCCTCGGCTTCCCGGTCGCCCTGTCGGCCGCGGGCGGGTCGGCGACCGAACCCGGCGGGGCGGACGCGGCCGCGCGCGTATCGCTCTCCGCAACCATTGGCTACCTCGCGTTCCTCGCCGGCCCTCCGACGCTCGGACTCGTCGGCGAGGACTTCGGCCTACGCAACGCGCTCGTCATCCCGTTGGTCGCCGTGCTCGCGGCGATCGCCGCCGCGCCGGCGCTGCGCGGAAGCGCCGCCGAACGGGTCGTGGAGCCGCGCAGCACTCGGTCCGCGTCCTAGTCTCCTAGTCCATCGTGAGGTAGGCCGCGAGCGCTGAGGTGAGCGCGTCCATATCGGAGGCGCCGCACATCTCGCGCGCCGAGTGCATCGACAGCAGCGGCACGCCGACGTCGACGGTGTCGATGCCGAGACGGGTTGCGGTGAGCGGGCCGATCGTGGACCCGCACGGCACCTGGTTGTTGGATACGAAGTGCTGGTACGGCACTCCGGCCTCGCCACACGCGGCAATAAACATGGCGATGGTGGCCGCGTCGGAGGCGTAGCGCGCCTTGGCGTTGACCTTGATCACCGGCCCGCCGCCGACGTGCGGGTGGTGGGAGCGATCGTGCACCTCCGGATAGTTCGGGTGGCCCGCGTGCGCAGCGTCCGCCGACACGCAGCTCGAGCGCGCGTACATCTGCTTCTCCCGTTCGCTGTCCGCCCCGAGCGCCCACGCGGTGCGCGAGAGCACGTCGGCGAGCAGGGGACCGGATGCGCCTGAGGTCGTGCCCGAGCCGACTTCCTCGTGGTCGAATGCCGCGAGCACGGCGATATCGCTTCCTCCGCCGTCATCGGAAGGGGTACTTTCGCTTCTGCCGGCGAGGGCGAGCAGGGCCTGGAGTCCGGCGTAGACGCTGGTGAGATTGTCGAGCCGGGGTGCGGCGAGGAATTCGGAGCCCGCGCCGAACGCGGCGCCGCGCTGGGTGTCGCATGTGATGAGGTCGTGGGAGATGACCGGCGTGTGCGCAGGCGCCTTGCCCGCGCGCGTGAGCTCTTCGGTGAGCAGCGTGAGGAAACTGCCGGGGCGCACAGAGGCGCCGAAGATCGGCTGCACGTGCCGCTCCGGATCGAGCTTGAGCTCGGCGTTCGCGTTGCGATTGAGATGGATCGCGAGGCTCGGCAGCCGCAGCCACGGCCCGGTGCGCACGAGATGCGCCGAACCGTCGGCGAGCACGACGCGCCCCGCCATCTCCAGCTCGCGGTCGAACCAGGTGTGCAGCAGCGGCCCGCCGTAGATCTCGACCGGCGCCTGCTGCCAGCGCTCATACGCGAGCTCCCCGCGCGGTTTGAGCTTGAACCCCGGAGAGTCCGTGTGCGCGCCGATAATCCGGAAACCGCTGGATGACGGCGCCGTTGCCTGTGGCACCCACCAGGCCGCGATCGCGCCGCCGCGAATAAGGAAATGGCCGCCCGGGCTCGCGTCCCAGTCCGCGGTCTCGTCCTGCTCTTCGAACCCGGCGGCGAGCAGTCGCCGGCCAACCTCGGTGGCCGCGTGGTAGGCCGACGGGCTCGCGGCGATGAAATCGAGGAAGTCCTCGGAGTCGAAGTCGGCTTCCGGGTACGCGGTGTGTACGGAATTATCGGACGCGGGAGTGCTCATTCTTCTAGGCTAGCGGTAGCGCCGACGGATGCCGGCCGGACGCGAGGCGTGCGACGCCGGACGGACGTAGGACAGGCGAGGAGAGGGCAGCGATGGCCAAGGACGAGGCGTTGAAGACTGCGTCGCGCGCGCTGGCCGAGTCGCTGCCCGAGTATTTGCTGCCCGTCGAGATCCGGACGCGGGCGATGTTCGGCGGATACATGGTGTACGCGACCGTGCTCGATGCCGCAGACGAGGATTTCGTCTCGAACCCGGATAAGGAGCGGGGCGTCGCGGTGATCAACGACGGGCACCTGTTCCTCAAAAAGTCCGTGCTTGACGACCGGGTCGGCGAGATCGCCGAGCTCGCACCGATGTATCCGGGTGGGGCGAACATGTGGCGCATCGACGGCGCGCACCTCGATCCCGCCTCCGAGGTGCTGCGGGAGCTTATCGTCGACATGTGGCGGATCGAGCCGAAGAAGAAACCGCGGAAGCCGCGCAAACCGCGTAAGCAATAGACCTCGCGCACCGCGGGAGAAATAGGGAGAAGCCATGAAGTTCGAGATGCCCGGAAACTGCGGGAACTCCCCGCGCATGCAGACCGTCGCCGAGTTCGCCCGCGCGTGGGGAGAGGCCGATGCGGAATTCTTCGGTGAATGGTTTTCCCCGGAACCGGAGTGGGCGGTGCTGCCCGGGGAGGCAAGCACGTCCGACGTCATGAAAAACCTGCGCGGCGACCTTGCGGAGCTGCAGATCCTCGACGTGGTGACGCACGGGAAATTCGGTTCGGTCGACGGGGTCGCGCGGACCGAATCGGGCAAGCGGCTGCATTTTGCGCACTTTCTCGTGTTCACCTCGGCGGCGAAGAGCGGGAAGATCGCGTCGATACGTAGTTATCTCGTGGGCGCGTAGGTCCGCGCTGTCCCGGTCGGGCGGGGCGCGGACCACCCGGTCGAGCTTGGCTACGGCGAATGTCGGGGGAGAGGGCTACCGTGGGCGGCGTGAGTGAAAAGCCACTGATTTCGACGTTTGGAGAGCTGCGTGCCGCGGGGTACGCGGCAAAGGGACTGCGCGAGGAGATGCGCGAGAATCTCCTCACCGAGCTTGGCGCGGGCCGGGATCCGTGGCCCGGTATGCACGGATTTTCCCGCACGGTCGTGCCGCAGGTGGAGAGGGCGATCATCGCCGGACACGACATCGTGCTGCTCGGTGAGCGCGGGCAGGGCAAGACCCGCCTGCTGCGCTCGCTCGTCGGGCTGCTCGACGAGTGGGCACCGGTGATCGCGGGGTCGGAGCTCGGCGAGAGCCCGTTCGAGCCGATCACGGCCGCGTCGATCGCCCGCGCCGAGACCGAGGGCGACTCGCTCGCCGTCGAATGGCGTCACCGCTCCGAGCGGTATGTGGAAAAGCTTTCGACCCCGGACACCTCGGTCGCCGACATGATCGGCGACGTCGACCCGATGCGCGTCGCCGAGGGACGCCGCCTCGGCGATCCGGAGACCATCCACTACGGGCTCATCCCGCGCGCGAACCGCGGGATCGTCGCGCTCAACGAGCTTCCGGATCTCGCCGAACGGATTCAGGTCGCCCTGCTCAACGTGATGGAGGAACGGGACGTGCAGATCCGCGGCTACGTGCTCCGGCTGCCGCTCGACGTGCTCGTCGTCGCCTCGGCGAACCCGGAGGACTACACGAACCGCGGACGCATCATCACCCCGCTCAAGGACCGTTTCGGCGCGGAGATCCGTACGCACTACCCGCTTGAGATCGAAGACGAGATCGCGGTCATTCGTCAGGAGGCGGAACTCAGCGCGCAGGTACCGGAGGTGCTACTTGAGATCCTCGCGCGCTTCACCCGAGGGCTGCGCGAGTCGCCGGCCGTTAACCAGGCGGCCGGGGTGTCCGCGCGTTTCGCGATCGCAGGAGCCGAGACCGTCGCCGCTTCCGCGCGCCGCCGTGCGGCCGTCCGGCGGACCGACGAGGCGGTGGCCCGGTTGGTGGATACCGAGTCCGCGCTCGACGTGCTCGCCGGCAAGATCGAATTCGAGCCCGGTGAGGAGGGGCGGGAGACCGAAACCCTCGTGCATCTGCTGCGCATCGCCACGGCGGAGACCGTGCGCGAACATTTCGCTGGGCTCGACCTGGGGCCGCTCGTCGACGCGTTCGATGGCTCGCTTCTGATCACCACCGGTGGATCGGTGACGGCGCGCGAGTTCCTCGATTCCCTTCCCGAGCTCGAGGAGCCGGGACTTTATGAGGAGATCGCCAATCGTCTCGGCGCGAAGAACGAGGGTGAAAAGGCCGGCGCGATCGAGCTCGCTCTCGAAGGCCTCTACCTGGCACAGCGGTTGTCGAAGGACTCCGGCGACGGCCAGACGGTATACGGATAGCGGCGATGGCCAGGCCAGAAAGACCAGCACGATACGGCCGCTACCTCGGCGGTCCCGACCCGCTTGCACCGCCGCTAGACCTCGGCGAGGCACTCGACGCGGTGTCCGAAGGTGTGATGAGCGGGTACTCGCCAAAGCAGGCGCTGCGCGAATTCCTCCGCCGCGGTGGGCGCGAGCAGCTGGGGCTCGACGACCTTTCCGGTCGAGTGCAACAGCGGCGCCGCGAATTGCTGCGTCGCCACCAACTCGGCGGAACCCTCGACGAGGTGTCCAAGCTGCTGGACAAGGCCTTACTCGCCGAACGAAGCCAACTCGCCCGCGACGCACGCATGGATCCCACCGACCGCACGCTGCGGGAGATGACGATCGAGAATCTCCCCGAATCCACGGCCGGGAAGGTGGCCGGCCTCGCCGAATACGATTGGGCCTCGTCCGACGCGCATGAGACGTACAAGCAGATTCAGGATCTCCTCGGCCGCGAGGCACTCGAGTCGCGCTTCGCGGGGATGAAGCGCGCGCTGGAAAACGCGGGCGAATCCGAGCGCGAAGCCGTCACAGAGATGCTCGAAGACCTCAACGAGCTGCTCGAACATCACGCCCGCGGGGAGGACACCGACGAGGAATTCGCCGACTTCATGTCACGGTACGGCGACTACTTCCCGGAGAACCCGAACGACGTGGACGAGCTCATCGACGTGCTGGCGCAACGCTCTGCAGCCGCGCAGCGCATGCTGCAGTCGATGAGCGAGGAGCAGCGCAACGAGCTGATGAACCTGTCGGCGCAGGCCTTCGGATCGGCGGACATCCAGAACCAGCTGTCCGCGCTCGATGAGAACCTTCGCCGACTTCGCCCGGACGAGGACTGGGACGGCGCGGAGGAATTCACCGGCGACGACCAGGTCGGCTACGGCGAAGGGACGTCGGTGATGGCAGAGCTCGGCGAACTCGACGCGCTATCCGATCAACTCGGCGACTGGAGCTCGGAGTCACCGCTGTCCGAGCTGGATATCGATGCGCTCGAACGGCACCTCGGCCGCGAGGCGGCGGTGAGCGCACGCACACTCGCCGATCTCGAGAAATCGATGCAGAACTCCGGCTACCTGCGCCGCAATGCCGAGGGAGACCTGCGCCTGTCGCCGGCGGCGATGCGCAAACTCGGGAAGTCACTGCTGCGCGACGCGGCAACGCGACTGTCCGGGCGCACCGGCACTCGCGACACGAGGTCGTCGGGAGCCGCGGGCGAACAGACCGGCGCGAGTAGGCCTTGGCAGTTCGGGGACACCGAGTCGTGGAACGTGCCGCGCACCATTTCCAACGCGATCACGCGCACCGCAGGCGAGGGCGGGGATCCGCGCGAAGGGCTCCGGCTTGCGCCGTCAGACATCGAGGTAAGCGAGACAGAGGCCCGGACACAGGCGGCGGTCGTGCTGCTTGTGGACACCTCTTTCTCGATGGTCATGGAGGGGCGCTGGGTGCCGATGAAGCGCACCGCGCTCGCGCTTCACCATCTCGTGAGCACGAGATTTCGCGGCGACGACCTTGAGCTCATCTCGTTCGGGAGGTACGCACAGCGGGTGGAAATCGGCGAGCTACTCGAACGAGACATCGAGTACGAACAGGGCACGAACCTCCACCATGCGCTGCTGCTCGCCGGGCAGTACTTTCGCAAACACCCGACGATGCAGCCGGTGCTGCTCGTCGTCACCGACGGCGAACCGACCGCGCACCTGGAACCGGGAGGCGAGCCGTGGTTCTCCTACCCTCCGGCGCGCGAGACGATTGCAGCGACGGTCGCCGAGCTCGACAAGATCGCGCGCTTCGGAGCCCAGGTCACGTTCTTCCGGCTCGGCGAAAATCCGGGGCTCGCGCGATTCCTCGACGCGATGGCCCGCCGCGTGAGCGGCACCGTCGTCGCGCCCGATCTCGACGACCTCGGCGCCGCAGTGGTCGGGGAGTTCCTCAGCTCCCGCTTCGGCACTGATTTCGGAGACATCGACTAGCGGACATCGGGACGAGAACCGAACACGCCCGCGAAGAAGGAGCCCAGCCCATGGCGCGTACGACACCGACGAAGCCTCCGGTGATCAAACCCCTGTCGCTGGGGGAGCTTACGGACGCCGACGCTGCGGAACTCGGCGCCGGAGGTGACTATCTGGACCTCCGGTTCTCCGGGGCCGACATCTCGGGAGTCGACCTGGAGGCGGCGAACTTCGACGGCTGCGAATTAACGGGAATGACGGCGGACGGCGCGAAATTCTCGGACGTTCGCGCCCTCGACACCCGAATCAGGGGGCTCAACGCGCCGACCCTCAACCTCGCGGGCTCCTCGCTGGAAGCCGTGGATTTCGAGGGGTGCAGATTCGGGGCGATCGACGTGGTGGAGTCGTCTCTGCGCTCGGTTCGCTTCACCGAATGCAAGATCGAGTGGATCAACCTCAGAGGTTCGCGGCTCCGTGACGTCGAATTCGTCGGATGCAAGCTGGGGGAGTTCGATCTCGCGGATTCCCACCTCACCAGAGTGCGGTTCCGCGAATGCGCGGTCACCGAACTGGACCTCGCACATTCAGAGCGTTCCCATGTTGATCTCCGGGGACTCGAGGTCCTTGCTGTGCGAAATGCGGCAGACCTTTCCGGGACGACGATGTCGCCGGAACAGGTCGCACTGATGGTCGAAGCGTTCGCCGCCCATCTCGGCATCAAGATCGAAGCCTGACCCCGAATCGACGGCGAAACTCCTGGACAAGTTGCCAAAGGGGCTGACATTCCTTAAGTTCACCGTCCCGTGTTACAAATGTCACAGTTGGACGGTGAGCTATGTTTTGTCAAGCTTAATGGTGGCCGGACCAAAGGAGAGACATGGATTTTGTGAACTGGAGCAAGCGGCCGGCCGCCGGCGTCGGCTCCAACCGTAAGGGCATGAATGTCGTGCGCGGCCTCGCCGCGCGCGCCACGACGCCTCTGCTCCCGGATGACTATCTCGGCCTCGTCAATCCGCTGTGGTCGGCCCGAGAACTGCGGGGCCGCGTCGTCAGCGTCGAGAAGGAAACCGAAGACACCGCGACGGTGACGATCCGCGCGGGTTGGGGCTTTCCGGTCAGTTACACCCCCGGCCAATATGTCGGGATCGGGGTGCAGATCGGAGGGCGGTGGCATTGGCGTTCCTACTCGCTCACCTCGCTGGGGGAGTCGAACGACAAGATCATCTCGATCACGGTGAAGGCGAACCCGGACGGTTTCTTGTCTTCCCACCTGGTCGACGGCGTCGCTCCGGGAACGATCATCCGGCTCGCCGCGCCGAAAGGGGATTTCCATCTTCCCGAACCGGTGCCAGACAAGATCCTCTTCGTGACCGCGGGAAGCGGCATCACGCCGGTGATCGGCATGCTCCGGTGGCTAGCCGACCGTGGCGATCTCCCCGACATCGTCCACATTCACTCCGCCCCGACCCGCGAAGATGTCATCTTCCGCGAGGAGCTGGAGGCGCTGGAGGAGGCGCCAGGTGGGTACACGCTGGTCCTTCAGCTCACCCGTTCCATGGGCAAGTTCGATGTGGCTCGCCTCGACGACGCGGCCCCGGATTGGCGCGAACGCGAATGCTGGGCTTGCGGCCCGGTGGCGCTACTCGACGACATGGAAAGCGAGTTCGAGAAAGCGGGCTGCGCCGACCAACTCCACGTCGAAAGATTCACCATCGCCCGCACGGACCACGGCGGCGAGGGAGGCACACTGACCTTCTCGGTCTCCGATAAGTCCGTGACTCTCGACGGGGCGACCACGATCCTCGAAGCGGGCGAAGAGCTCGGAATCCAGCTTCCCTTTGGTTGTCGAATGGGGATCTGCCAAACCTGCGTAGTCCAACTCGCGAGCGGATACGTCCGGGACTTGCGTACCGGCGAAGAGCGCCGCGAGGGCGAACGAATCCAGACCTGTATCAGTGCCGTATCCGGCGAATGCACCATCGATCACTAGGAGGCACCATATGGCCATCACCGATATCGACGAATATGCTCATCTCACCGAAGAGGACATCGAAAACCTCGGCGCCGAGCTCGCACAGATCCGCAAGGACATCGAGGAGAGCCGGGGCGAGAAAGATGCCCAGTACGTGCGCCGGGTGATCGCCTGGCAGCGCGGCCTCGCCGCCGCCGGCCGTGCGAGCCTGTTCTTCAGTAACTACAAGCCGGCATGGCTCGCCGGTACGGCGATGCTTTCCGTGGCCAAGATCCTCGAAAATATGGAGCTCGGGCACAACGTGATGCATGGCCAGTGGGACTGGATGAACGACCCGGAGATCCACTCGATGTCGTGGGAATGGGACAACACCTGCCCCAGCGTGCAGTGGAAGCACTCGCACAACTTCGTCCACCACAAGTACACCAATATCGTCGGGATGGACGACGACGTCGGGTACGGCATCTTGCGGGTCACTCGCGATCAGCCGTGGGAATGGTGGAACGTCGGCAACACCTTCTACAACCTGCTTCTCGGAACGTTCTTCGAGGTCGGCGTAGCGCTGCATCACGTCGAGGTCGCAAAGCTGCGCGAAAAGAAGAAGACCTGGCGTCAGGCGTTCAAGGACCTGCGCATCATCGGCCAGAAGGTCGGCAAGCAGGCCGCGAAGGACTACCTCATCTTTCCCGTGCTCGCCGGACCGAACTGGAAGAGCACGATCACGGCGAACTTCACCTCCAACATCATCCGCAATTACTGGTCGTACATGGTGATCTTCTGTGGGCACTTCCCCGACGGCGCGGAGAAGTTCACCATGGAGGAATACGAGGACGAAGATCAGGCACGTTGGTACCTGCGTCAAATGCTCGGTTCAGCCAACTTCCACGCCGGCCCGGTGATGCGGCTCATGAGCGGAAACCTCAGCCACCAGATCGAGCACCACATGTACCCGGACCTGCCGAGCAACCGGTACGAGGAGATCGCGGTTCGGGTGCGCGACATCTGCGAACGCTACGACCTCCCGTACACGACCGGTTCGCTGATGAACCAGTACTGGCAGTCGTTCCGCACGATCGCGAAGCTGGCAGTGCCCAACGCCATGCTCAAGGCCACCTCCGACGATGCGCCGGAGACCGCTTCCGAGCTCCGGTTCGCGATCCTCGAGGGCATGAACTCGCACTTCGGAGTCGACCCGGCCACCGGTAAGCGGCGTGGCCTGCGCACCGCGCTCCGCGAGCTAAAGAACGCGCCGGTCCGCGCGGCGAACTAGCAGCCGTCCGAAATCGCTCTACCGTCGACGTCTGGGCCCACGGGGCTCAGACGTCGACGATTTCCGATTCCGCCGGCAGCGCCGGGGCTCCAGGGTGGCGAAACGCGATAGGGAGCCCGTTCGCGTGGCGCCAGTCGGTGGAATCGGTGACCTGAAGATGCAGGTGCGGCTGCGTGCTGTTGCCCGAGTTGCCGCAGCGCGCGACCTGCTGCCCGGGCTCGACGAAATCACCATCGCGCACGCACACACTGCCGCGCTGCAAATGCGCGAGCAGAACGAACGGGCCCTCCCCGGAAATATCGATGACCACATAGTTGCCGGCCAGGCCATGTACGCCCTCGCGCAATCGCTGCGCCTGGGTGAGTAGATAAGGCACGAGGGTGAGCTGGGACCGCCTAGCGACATGGTCCTGTGCGCCGTCATACGATTCGACGATCCGGCCGGCGATCGGCGCGTTGATCTGCGCGCCAAAGCCGACGAACTTCTCCGGCGGCTCGGTGCCGAGCGCCGCGCCGAGGGACAACGGGGCGCCCCGGTGATCCTCCCCGACGGCGACGAAATCTATCGCGTACGTCGAGCCCATGAGATCCGTGCCGTGGCTCGGGACTCGGCGCGCGGGGCTGTTCCGGGCGAGCCAGCGCCCGGTGAACGGATACGACAAAACGAGGGGATCGGCGGAGGAAAGTGGCACAGCTCCATAGTGCACACCGCCGGGGTACGACTCCGGAAACGACGAGGGACGTTTCGGTGAACGATTAGGCGCTGAAAACGACGGGGCCACCAGGCTCAGGAGCCGGGGAAGAGAAGCTTCGCGATCTCCGAGTGCCGCGGTGGCTTATGGATCGGCGCGAGATCGGGGATCGACGTACCCTCCGTGCGCACGTGTTCCTGCAGGTAGGGGACCGCGAAATCGAGCCGGCCGTGTTGCGGCCGGTACATGACGCCGGCAGACACGAGCGCGGTGAGCGTGTTGTTCGCCGTCTGTTCGGTCCAGCCGAGGCGCTCGCGCACGGTTCTCGCCTCGGTGGGAAGGTCGAATTCGGCGGCTGCGGTGAGGTATTCGCTCTGGCGTTCGGTGAGCCCCTTGAGCGCCGTCCAGTGCAGTTGCTGGCGCATATGCTCGCGGAAACGCGGGATCGCAGTGGTCACGTCATCGACGTCGATCGGCGCGGCGGCGCCCGACTCCCGCTCAGCAACCGAATCCCACAGTTCGCGGCCGAAGAGCTGGATGAGGTGCGGGTTGGCCTGGGTCACCTGGGTGGCGAGATCGGCGGCGTCTTCGGAAACGCGGCGTCCGGCGTCATAAAATGGATCGAGCAGCGCCGTGCGGGTGTCCGGTAGACCGAGCGGGCCGAGCTCGATGGACTGCGCGCGGCGCAGGAACGTCGTGCGCGGCTCCTCGAGGAGGGCGTGGACGTTCGGCGGCAGCCCGGCACCGACGAAGACGATGGGGAAGTTGTCGCGGGTGAGCGTTTGGGTGACCGCGGCGATCTCGGCGAGATCGTCGAGCGCCTGGCGATGCATTTCGTCGACCGTGAGCACCACACCGGTGGTGCGGCCGGTCGCAGCGGATGCGGTGTCGACGAGCTCGCGCAGCCGGGATTCGAGCGTCGGCTTGCTCGGATGAATTTTCGTGCGCGTCGTCGAGATCTGGCCAACCGAGGCGATCTGCACGCCGGTGACCTGCGCCCGTTCGCTCTTTCCGCCTTCGAGCGCGCGAAGCATCTCGGGGATTTCGGTGTGCACGAGCTTCTCTACAAGAGTCGAGGACGCTGTCGTCGATAAGGGGAGCCAGCCCTGCTCGAGTGCCGCGTCGACCGCGAGACTGAGCAGGACGGTCTTGCCCATGCCGCGGTGCCCGCGCAGCAGGAAGTGTTCGCCGCCGCCGTCGACCATCGCGTCGGTGATCCGGCCGATATGGATATCGCGCCCCGCGACGATCGGGGGCATCCGGCCGAAGCCCGGCCGGAACGGGTTGGCCTGTCGCGTGGGCGCGTTATCGGCGGTGCTCATGGACAGACCTCCCTATGACGTCGGACGCCGGGTTCGCGCGAGCCATGCATGTATCGAAGTGTAGCGGCAACGGGGTTAGATGGCGGCGTGTATTCGGGTGTACGCCGCCGCGGTGCTCAGAGCTCGACGACGAAGTACTGCGAGCGCGAGCAGCGTTCGGGATCCCACTCGTAGAGGCGAGGGGCGGGATCGATCTCGGCCTCGCGCGCCCCGATCTTCCGCATCGCCGCCCGCGAGCGGGTGTTGTCGACGTCGGCACGCAGCCGAACGGCGGTGAAGCCGTGCTGGGTAAGAGTGGCGAAAAGCGCGGCCTTCACCTTCGCGTTGGCGCCGGTTCCGCGCGCTGCGGGTGATAACCAGGTGTAGCCGATCATGCAGGTCCGGGCTGCGAGATCCCAGTTATAGAGGCTCGTGCTGCCGAGTGGATCCACTCCGTTCCACACCCCGTACGTCACCCGCGGGACGGCTTCGGCGAGGAACTCGGCGAGGCGGCCGTCCCCGGCGGGGATGGAGGTGAAGTAATAGAAGGTCTCGCGGATCGATTCGGGCGCGACGGCATTGTCGATCGCCTCGACGTCTGTAGCGTCCCCGCCGTGCGCGGGCGCGCGTAACCGGCGCAGTTCGAGGCCCTCGGCAGAAATCCGGTCGGGAAAATCGATGGACGGTGAGTCGAACATGGCGCGATTATTACGTGCGCGGCGGCATCGGCGCGCCGAGCTCGCCCGAGTCGCGGCGCAGCACGCGCAACGAGTCCTGGACGGCGACCTCGGTGAACTGCCCGGTGGCCAGGGCACGTTCGTAGATTTCGAATGGCGGGCGACCGCCGTCCGCCGGGTCGGGGAACACGTCGTGGATGAGCAGCGCCCCGCCTATCTCGACCCACGGCGCCCAGCCCTCGAAATCGGCGTGGGCGGCCGCTTCCGAGTGCCCGCCGTCGATGAACACGAAGCGCGCTGGGGTCGACCACACCGACGCCGCCGCGGGCGAGGAACCGACGAGCGGGAGGACGATGTCGTCGAGCTGCGCATCCCAGAGCGTATGACGGAGGAGACCGAGCGTTTCGATCCGGCCGGTGTGCGCGTCGACGAGGTCGGCGTCGTGATATTCCCAGCCCTCCTGATGCTCCTCGGAGCCGCGATGATGATCGACGGTGACGATCCGGGCGCCCGCGGCGCGCGCGGCTTCCCCGAGCAGCACGGTCGAACGCCCTGCATAGGTTCCGATCTCCACGCCAACCGCGGGACGGGCGCCCGCGGCGGCGCCGGCGAGGTACGAGTAGGCGATCTCGTGCAGCACGCGGCCCTCGTCCAGCGGCATGAAACCCTTCGTGGACTCGAAGACGTCGAGCGCGGACTGCGGGATGGCGGGAACGATCATGGAATCCAACCTAGCCGGTTGCCGTCGCACGGCCTGCGACGGCGGTACGGTTGGAGACATACTTTGAGAAGGAGGCGAGGATGACCCAGCCCGTCGCGCAGGCGTCGCAGGCCCGCGGCAATGCCGCACTGCGTATCGCCAACATGTCCGCACGCCGCCAAGACCGGGCGGGCGCGATGCGCGACTTCATCGCCGGTTCCCAGTTCGACGTGTTGGCGATGGACCTGCTCTCCGATGTCGCGATGGTGCGTCTCGCGGACGAGGTGGCCGCGGGTGGAGACGGCTTCGAGACCACATTTCTCACCCAGCTCGAATACGTGGTCGATATGGTCGCGGACCGCGGCGTCACGATCGTCACCAACGCCGGCGCACTCGCGCCCGAGGCTCTCGCGATCAAGGTCAGCGAGCTCCTCGCAGCGCGCGGGGCGGATATCGCGGTGTCGTGGATCGATGCTGGGCACTGCACGCCCGACCAGCTTGCCGGGCAGGTCCCCGCGGACGAGCCCGAGCCGAAGGTCGCGACCGTCTCGTACGGCGCCTTCGGTATCGCGCACGCGCTCGACGGCGGTGCGCAGATCGTCATCACCGGTCGCGTATCCCGGGAGGCGCTCGTCCTCGGCGCCGCGATCGCCCACCACCGTTGGACCCGCGACAATCTCGACGCGCTCGCCGGCGCCGTGGCCGTCGGACACGTCATCTCCGGCGGGCCGGGCGCCACGGGCACCTCCCGTGGCTCTACCGACCAGACGCGTTCGACGATCGACCCGGTCGCCGGCGGCTATCCGGTCGCCGAGATCCATGCCGACGGCACCGCCATCATCACCCGGCATCCCGGAGCGATGGGTTCGGTCACCGTCGGCACCGTCACCGATCAGCTTCTCGACGGCATCGGTGGCGCACGCTACCCCTCGCCGGATGTGGTCCTGCGTATCGACAGCATTGGGATCGGCCAGGAAGGCTTCGATCGTGTCGTCCTGCGCGGCGCTCGCGGCGAGCTACCGCCGGACGCGCAGGCGGTCGTGTTCGTTTGGGAGACCGCGGCAGGCGACGATTCCCTCGTGCGCCGAGAGCTGCGCTGGCTCTCCCGTGAGCTTTCGACCTGCGTCGTCACACATCCCAACGGCTCCAACGAGCCAGTCGGCGGCCCCTTGCGCACAGCGCCGGTGGGCAAGGGGGATGCGCGCGACGCGCTGACTCTCGTGCCCGAACTCGACGCGACGGTCCCCGGTGGCCGCACCCGTCCCACCGCGCTCGGCACGCTCGCGGGCGTGCGCATCGGCGCCGTCGGAGCGGGCTGCAACATTGCGATCTGGGTGTGGGACGACGCCGCGTTCGCGTGGCTGCGCGAAGCATTCGACATCCCCGCGATCGAAGCGGCCCTGCCGGCCGTGTCCGGCTACGTCAAAAAGCGCTACGAACTTCCCAACCTGCGCTCGGTCAACTTTGTGGTTGACGGCGCGGCGCCGGAGATCATCTCGCGGACGATGGCCTCGATCGGCGACGAGCTGCGGCGCGCCGACGTGGACGTGCCGGCCGAGATGCTCGAGGTCAGCCCCTAACCCGAATCTGCGTCGGCGTCGCGCGGTCAGTGCCCGACGCGAAACACCCGCCCCCATTCGTCGACGAGTCGTGCGCAGGCGCGAGCGGGGGAGATGAGGAAGATCCCCGAGTAGCCGCCTTCCTCGACTCGCGAGGCAAGCCTGTCGGCTTCCTCCTGGCTGCGCGCGCGGATGACGATCTCGCGCCAGTCGCTGTCCGTGGAGCGAGGGTAGAGCGTCGTCGAAAAGATCTTCTCGTCCGTGTAGGTGGGTGCGTGGTTGCCTCGCGCGGCGAACATGGATCCTCCTCGATAGCTGGTTCCCCGCCGGCAGCGGAGTACTCATATCAAGAATGAGCGGCGCCGCATGGATGAACCTACGACGCCGCTCATAGTTCGCTGTGTGGGCCCCGCGCCTCGGGCGCACCGTCCAGATCACGCCTCGTCGAGCATGTCCAGCACCTGCTGGCGCACCTCGACGCGGCGGATCTTGCCAAGCTGGTCCTCGGCGAGTTCGTCGAAGGCGTAGAACTCGCGCGGCACCTTATAGCGGGTGAGGTTCTCCTGGCAGTGCTTCCTCAGCGCGTCGACGTCGAGCGTCGCGCCGTCGGCGAGGACGACCGCAGCGACGACCTTCTCGGAACCGTCGTCCTTGGGAACGCCGACCACGGCGACCTTCTCAATGGAGTCGACCTGCGCGATTACATCCTCGACTTCCTGCGGGTGCACGTTGAATCCGCCGGTGATGATCATCTCCTTCACGCGGGAGACGATCTTGATGAACCCGTCCGAATCCATGACCCCGACGTCACCCGTGCGGAACCAGCCGTCGACGAACGACTCCTCGTTGGCCTCCGGGCGGTTGAGGTACCCGCCGAACACCTGCGGGCCCTTCGCGATGATCTCGCCCTCCTCGCCGATCCCCACCTCGACGGTCGGGTCCTCGGTGCTCACGAACTTGATGTCGGTATCGGGGATCGGCAACCCGATGTAGCCGGGGCGCCGGTCCTCGTTCGCCGGGTTGATGACGAGAATCGGGGAGGTCTCGGACAGCCCGTAGCCCTCGATGAGAACGCTGCCCGTCGTCTTCTCCCACCGCTCGATGACGTCGGTCGGAAGTGAAGCCGCCCCGGAGAACGCCGCGCGCACGTTATCCAGCGCATATCCCTTGGACTCGGCGATATCGAGGATCGTGTTGTAGAGCGCCGGCACGCCGGGCACCCATGTGAGCGAATGGTTCTTCAGCGCATCGGTGAGCAGTTCCTTGGTGGGCGAGGGCAGCAGGATGATCTGGCCGCCGATGAACGGCGCGAGCGTCATGTTGAGGGTGAGCCCGTAGGCGTGGAACATCGGCAACGCGGCGAGCATGACGTGCTGGATGTTTTCGCGCAGCGTGGGCACCCAGGCGATGCCCTGCTTGACGTTGGCGCGCAGGTTCTCGTGGCTGAGCGGCACGCCCTTGGGCTTGCCCGTGGTGCCGGAGGTGTAGAGCATGAGCGCCGCCCCGGACTCGGTGACCTCGGCGGCCTTCGTGACCTTCTTGCCCTTGCGTGCCGAGGCCTTGTCCAGGAGGCAGTTGAAGTCCTCGTGCTGTGGCGCCTTCTCGCTGAGCTGGGCGCGCATCTTGCGCAGCGGCGGGAGCGGAAGCGCGAGCGGGATCCGCTTCGAAAGCGGCATCTCCGCGATGAGGTCGACCGCGATAATCGTCTCGACGGGCGTCTCCGCGGCGACCTTGTCGATGGTGTCTGCGGCCTTGTTCCACACGACTGCCACCTTCGCGGCATGGTCCTGGAACGGTGCGGTGAGCTCGGCTGCCGTATACAGCGGATTGTGTTGGACCGCGCACGCCCCGAGTGACAGCGTCGCCCAGAACGCGATCACGTTCTGCGGACTGTTCGGCAGGACGAGCGCGACCGTATCCCCTGAGCGCACGCCCTTTGCGTGGAGGACCGCAGCGAAGCGGAGCACCTTCTCACCGAGCTCGCCGTACGTGGTCGACTTGCCGAAGAAAGACAGCGCGCTGCGCTTGCGGTACTTCTTGACCGCCTCTCCGAACGTGTCGACAAGGGTGTCGTGCCCGTAATCGAGCTGCAATGGCACCCCGTCGGCGTAAGAGTTCTTCCAGATCTTGTCGGTGGTGTCGGCGATCGGGCTCACAGGCGATCCTCCATGGCGCGTAATTCGGATGTCTTTCGTCGGTCTACATCCGACAACGTACCTGTGAATTCCCAGATAATGCGCTTTGTTAGACCGAGCACTGGGCTGAGCAACCGGATGTATGTGTCGTACTCATCCTTCGTCGGACGCAGCCGTCGCCGCTTCCCACACCGACTGCCATTTGGCCGCCAGCGAATCGATGTTCTCGTGGGCATTGAGACCGCTGGGCTGCGGCACCGCCCAGAGGCGCACCTCGCCCGGCCACCCGGGAATCGCCGCGGTGTCTTGTTCGCCGAGCACGGCTTTGCGGTTGTCGAACGCCACCCGGAATGCGGTAATCCCTGCGACCGCGACGACGTCGGGTCGCAGTTGCGGCAGGCGCTCGACAAGCCGGCGGCCCCCGGCGCGAAGCTCGTCGTTGCTCAGTTCGTCGGCCCGCGTCGTCGCACGTCCCACGAGGTTGGTGATTCCGATCCCGCGGAGGGTGAGGTGGCGTGCGTCGTCATCGGACAATCCCAGCGAGGCATCGATCTGGTGCGCGGTGAGGCCCGCGCGGTGTAACGAAGGCCAAAAGCGGTTGCCGGGTCTCGCGAAAGGTCCGTTGACCGCAGCAGTCCATAAGCCCGGATTGACCCCGACGATGAGCATGCGAAGCCGGACTCCGGGCGCGGGAAGTACGTCGTCTATGGAATCGGGGTCCGGGGTGGCGAACGCCGGCAGGTCGGCATTCGTGGGCTTGCGCCCACCCATCGGTGAGGGGCGGCGAGGAATAAACGGTTCTGACATCGCTTCCATAGTGGCACGCGGGTGTGCGGGAATGAGAAGACGAAGCGATAACGGTTAGTGCTAATTCACTGGAATCCTGGGCGCGGGAGCTGTATTGTGGCGCTCATCACGTAGAAGCACCGACTTTCGTCAAAGGAAGGCACTTATGGCCGAGCTTCGCAGGATTTCGCATTACATCGATGGCAAGCGCGTGGACGGGGGAGGCGGCCGCGAGGCCGAGGTGCTCAACCCGAGCCTCGGCCGGGCGCAGGCGCTCGTCCCGTTGGCGTCGCGCGCCGAGGTCGACGATGCCATTGCCCGCGCCGCGAAGGCGCAGCCGGGTTGGGCCGCGACCAATCCGCAAAAGCGCGCCCGCGTGCTCATGCGGTTCGTGGACCTCGTCAACCAGAACGCCGACGAGCTCGCTCGGCTGTTGTCGATCGAGCACGGCAAGACGGTGCCCGACGCGCACGGAGATATCCAGCGCGGTCTCGAGGTCATCGAGTTCTGCATCGCCGCGCCACACCTGGTCAAGGGCGAATACTCGCAGGGCGCAGGGACGGGCATCGACGTGTACTCGATGCGCCAGCCTCTCGGCGTCGTAGCCGGGATCACCCCGTTCAACTTCCCGGCGATGATCCCACTGTGGAAGCTCGGGCCCGCGCTGGCCTGCGGCAACGCGTTCATTCTCAAGCCGTCCGAGCGGGACCCCTCGGTTCCCGTGCGCCTGGCCGAGCTGCTCACGGAGGCAGGCCTTCCCGACGGCGTGCTGCAGGTAGTGCACGGCGACAAGGAGGCTGTCGACGCGATCTTGGAAAACGAGACCGTCCAGGCCGTGGGTTTTGTCGGTTCGACGCCGATTGCGCAGTACATCTACACGGAGGCCGCCCGAAACGGTAAGCGCGCGCAGTGCTTCGGCGGAGCGAAGAACCACGCGATCGTCATGCCCGATGCCGATCTCGACCAGGCCGCCGACGCACTCGTGGGCGCCGGGTTCGGTTCCGCCGGCGAACGGTGCATGGCGATTTCCGTCGTCGTGCCCGTCGGCGAGAAGACCGCCGAAGCCCTGGTGGAGAAGATCGCGGAAAAGGCCCGCGAACTGCGCGTGGGCCACAGCCACGATTCGAAGGCCGACTACGGCCCACTCGTGACGTCGGAGGC
>NZ_DYXM01000040.1 GCF_020742175.1 Dietzia timorensis | reverse complement strand
TTGCCGGACATGGTTCGCGGCTATGAAGGAATCAAGGAACGCAACGCCGCCGAGTACCGCACGGAGATGGAAGCGCGCACCTCGGAGCTCTTCGCAGGCTGAGCACAACGCCGCGGCCGATTATGGCGGAGTGGAGGCCGAGTGTCCGTGGAACGCGGACTACTCGGCCTCTGCGGTCATTGCGGCGCGAACCATCGCCGTCAACAAGTGGCGAAGGTATTCGCGCGGAGCGCGAGGGAACCGAGGACTCGAGTTGAGCAGCCCGATGCCGCCGGATACACGGACGCGCGCCGAAGTGTCGTCGAGCGCGGGGTTTTGCCGCTGTAGCGCCTTTGTCCAGATATCGAGGTAGTGACGCTGGAGCGAGCGCACCTTTCGGCGAGCGGTCTCCGGGAGCACCTCGAGGTCGCGGTATTGCACGGAGATCAGATCGGGTTCGGTGATGACGAAGTCGACGTGCACCGCGATCAGCCCGTCGAGGCGCGCACCCGGGTCCGATTCGGACGCGACGACGGCCTCCGCGGCAGCGTGCAGGCGCTCGGAGATGTCGGTGAGCATCTCCATGAGCAGGTCCTCTTTCGAGGAGAAGTGGCGATACATCGCCGGGCCGGAGACTCCGACGGCCTGACCGATATCGTCGAGCCGGACACCGCGAAAACCGTGCTTGGACATCAGCTTCGAGGCTGCGGTGAGGATTTCCTCTCGCCGTTCCGCTTTCGCCCGCGCCCGCGGGGTGAGCCGAATTTCGTCTCCGCTATCAGCCTGTACCGCGCTCCCTGTGCCCTTGATCACACCCGCCACGTTACCCTGCTCCCGCAGCCGTCAACAAGGTTACAGCCACTAAGGCGTTATTAACCGAGTGGAGAATCATCCCAGGCACGACCGACCGATACCACTCGGCCATGATGCACAGACAGACCCCGATGACGGCGAGATACGGGAAGCCGACGGCCACAAGATGAACGAATGCAAACACGCACCCGGCGAGCGCGGCGCCTCCCCAACGGCCGAGTCGCGTGCGGATCACGCCGAACACGACACCCCGGAAGAACAGTTCCTCCCACACAGGAACCACGCCACAAATCAGGATGACGCCGATCGCCACGACCGGCAGGGACGTCCCCACGAGCATGTCCTCGATCGAGCCCTGCGCCGGCTCTTCAGATGCGAAGGGCGCGATAACCAGGATCTGCACGATCAACGCCGTCACGATGACGGCCGGGATCTGCCACAGCAGGTTCCACATCGAACGGGCCGGCGGACGCCAGCCGATCAGGTCCCAACGCCCTCCGAGCGGCGACACGACGAACGCCCACATGCCGATGCCCATGACTGCCGAGGAACCCAGCAAGACGAGAATGATCAGCGCCGTTGCCGAGAAGCCATCCCGGAAGAAGGACACCACCATAAGTGCGAGCACCAGCGCGGCGAAATAGCCGACGAGGAGCGCGACAATCTTGGCGATGGCGAACGCACCGAACCGCCCGCCCAACGGCGACGTCCAGCGTGCGGAGGCAGGCCCCCACGTCGGCGCGGGTGCGGGCGCTGCTGCGGGCGCCTGCCCCGGCCCGCTGCCGACGGGAAAGCGTGGGTCGTGGTCGGGGTAATACATGAGAAAAGTCCGAACTCGGCGCGAACGCCTTAGTGGAAGAAGTGGCGCGCTCCGGTGAGGTACATCGTGATCCCCGCCTTCTCCGCGGCCTCGATCACCTCGCCGTCACGCACGGATCCGCCCGGCTGAACGACAGCCTTCACACCGGCGTCAATAAGAACCTGCAGCCCATCGGCGAACGGGAAGAACGCATCCGAGGACGCCACTGCGCCGGCGGCGCGCTCGGCCCCGGCCCGCTGCACGGCAAGGTGCGCCGAGTCGACACGGTTGACCTGGCCCATCCCCACGCCGACCGTGGCGCCGCCCGAAGCGAGCAGGATCGCGTTCGACTTCACCGCGCGGCCGGCCCGCCACGCGAACACGAGGTCGCGCAGCACCTCGTCGGACACGTCCTCGCCGCATGCCTTGGTCCAGCCCGAGGCGACGTCGCCGGGGGCGTCGAGCACGTCGCGGGACTGCAGCAGTGCGCCGCCGGTGATCTGCTTGCGCTCGATGCGCTCCTCGGGCACGGGGGCGGTAAGGATCCGGATGTTCTTCTTCCCTTGCAGGATCCCCACGGCGCCGTCCTCGTAGGACGGTGCGATGATCACCTCGGTGAAAATCTCGGCGACCTGCTTCGCCATCTCGACCGTCACCTCGCGGTTCACGGCGATCACGCCGCCGAACGCCGACATCGGATCGCAGGCGTGCGCCGCGCGGTGCGCCGCGGCGACGTCCTCGGCCACCGCAATTCCGCACGGGTTCGCGTGCTTGATGATCGCCACGCACGGCTCGGCATGATCGAACGCCGCGCGCCAGGCGGCATCGCCGTCCTGGTAGTTGTTGAAGCTCATTTCCTTACCGTGCAGCTGCGTAGCCTGCGCGATCCCCGGCGCCGCTGCGGCATCGGTGTACAGCGCGGCGGACTGGTGCGGGTTCTCCCCGTACCGCAACGCCGTCTTACGCTGCAGCGACTGCCCCGTCCACACGGGGAACTCCGACTGCTCCACGGCCTCGCCGCTCACGCTGTCGCCGGAGGTCTGCTCAGTAATCCACGTCCCGACCGCGACGTCGTACGCGGCGGTGTGGCGGAACGCCTCGGCCGCGAGCGCGCGCCGCTGCGACAGAGTGAACCCGCCGCCGGCGACCGCCTCGGCAACCGCTCCATACGAGTCCGGCGACACGACGACGCCCACCGACGGGTGATTCTTCGCCGCCGCGCGCACCATCGACGGACCGCCGATATCGATCTGCTCGACGCACTCGTCGTAATTCGCGCCCGAAGCCACTGTTGCGGTGAACGGGTACAGGTTCACGATCACCAGGTCGAAAGGCGCGACGCCGAGCTCTGCGATCTGCTCGAGATGTTCGGGCTTACGTGTGTCGGCCAGGATCCCGGCGTGGACGCGCGGGTGCAGCGTCTTCACGCGGCCTTCGAGGCACTCGGGAAAGTCGGTGAGCTGCTCGACCGGCGTCACGCCCACCCCGGCCTCGGCGATCTGCTTCGCCGTCGATCCCGTCGAGACGATCTCCACTCCGGCCTCGCCGAGCGACTTGGCGAGCTCTACGAGCCCGGTCTTGTCGTAC
>NZ_DYXM01000039.1 GCF_020742175.1 Dietzia timorensis | reverse complement strand
AAGTCGCGTTCGGAAGTGTTCTTTACTTGCCGGTGAACTTCGGCGTGCGCTTCTCCTGACGCGCAGTACGGAATTCGGAGGCGTCGTCGGAGTACCACGCCTTGCGCTGTAGTTCCTCGCGAGCCGGGTCGTGGTCGGCGCGCGCGAGATCGTCGTTGATCACGGCCTTGATGTGCTGCAGCGACAGAGGCGCGAACGTCGCGAGCTCCTGGCAGTACGCCATCGCCTCGGTCGCGTCCCCGATCTTGTTGGCGAAGCCAACACGCTCGCAGAAATTCGCGTCGACCGGCTGCGCCGAGTACAGAAGGGTCCGCGCATGCCCACCACCTATGACGGCGGAGGCGCGTTGAACCGTCCACCAGTCCAGAGCAAGCCCGACCTTGACAACCGGAACCGCAAGGAATGCCTGTGGGTCCATCACCCGAAGGTCCGCGGCGAGGGCGAGCTGGACGCCGGCGCCCACGGCCGGTCCGTTCACGGCGGCGACCACCGGGATCGGGATCGACTCCATGGTCCGCAGAAGCCGCTCGTGCTGGTCGTAGAATTCCTCGGAGTACACACCGCCGCCGAGATCGGCGCCGGCCGAGAAGGCAGTGCCGTTGCCGGTGAACATGATGACGCGGACCGGGTCGTCGGCGTCGAGGGTCGCGACCTGCTCTTCGAAGGCCTCGCGGAGTGCGCGGCACACGTCGGCATTGATCGAATTTCGCTTCTCGTGCCGATCCATGGCGATGACGGCCACCGCGCCCTCGCGACGTACTTCCAGCATTCGCAACCTCATTCACTTTCGAAAAATGCAGGCGGAAGCCACCACCTGGGATGACCAGCACCTTTCGGACATGTCTATCGGTAACGGTACCCGGCGTGCGCCGTCGATATGGGCCACGGGACCGCCCGGCACTGCCTACTATCGGGATATGCCACGAATCTCCGCCGCAGAACTTCGCGATCTGGTCCTGGACGAAGGCAGCTTCGTGTCCTGGGACAGCCCGACCGGCCCTCCGATGTGGGCTCAATCGATTGAGAACTATCCGGAGGAATTGGCTGCGGCAAGAGAGAAGTCCGGCGTGGACGAGTCCGTCGTCACCGGCCAGGGAACCCTCTTCGGCCGGCCTGTCTGCGTGGTGATCGGCGAATTCAAGTTTCTCGCCGGTTCCATCGGAGTCGCCGCGGCGAGCCGTGTCACCGAGGCGATTCAGCGTGCCACCGCGGAGCGCCTTCCCGTACTCGCCGCGCCCACGTCCGGCGGAACGAGGATGCAGGAGGGCACTGTTGCCTTCGTCCAGATGATCAAGATCGCGGCCGCCGTCGCCGCCCACAAGTCTGCGGGGCTCCCCTACCTCGTCTACCTACGCCACCCCACGACAGGCGGCGTGTTCGCCTCGTGGGCATCTCTCGGACACGTCACCGTCGCCGAGCCAAGGGCGCTCGTCGGCTTTCTCGGCCCACGTGTGTACGAAACGCTCTACGACGAGCCTTTCCCCGATGGCGTGCAGGAATCGGAGAACCTCGCGAACAAGGGCGTCATCGACGGAGTCGTGGGAAATCGCCACGTCCGAGACCGCACCCACCGCACATTGCGAGTGTTGTGCATGGACCCACCCACCGAGGAGGAACTCTCACCTCAGATCGTAGAGCCCCACGAGGACGACGCAACGGGGCCCAACCCGGTGTTCGTCCCGGAAAGTCAGGATCCGTGGAGGTCCGTCGAGTCGACCAGACGCCAGGATCGTCCGGGCACGAAATCATTCCTCTCCACCGCGGTCTCGGATCTCGTTCCCTTGTCGGGCACCGGTCAGGGTGAGGATTCCGGGCCCCTGTCGCTATGTCTCGGGAGGATTCGCGGGCAGGCCGCTGTCATCGTCGGCCAGGACCGAGTGATCGAACGCGACCGGCCGATGGGGCCGGAAACGCTTCGCACCGCTCGCCGCGGGATGCGTTTGTCCCGCGAACTAGGGGTGCCGCTGGTCGCCATCATCGACACGCGTGGCGCCGACCTTTCGAAAGACGCCGAGGAAGGCGGACTGGCCGGAGAGATCGCGCGGAGCCTGGCCGATCTCGTCACCCTCCCCTCTCCCACGATCTCGGTGATCATGGGGCAGGGAACCGGCGGAGGGGCGCTCGCGCTGCTCCCCGCAGACAAGGTGCTGTGCGCAGAGAACGGATGGCTTTCGCCACTACCGCCGGAGGGGGCAAGCGCGATCGTCCACCGCACGCCCGACCGGGCGGCGGATATGGCCCGCTCGCAACATGTCTCGGCGCCGGAACTGCTTCGACACGGCATTGTCGACGAGATCATCGCCGAAAAGCCCGACGCGGCGGACGAGCCCGTCGCGTTCTGCCATCGTCTCGCCGAATCGATCGCCGAGGGCCTCAAGTACGCCCGCCGCACGCCGCAACACATCCGTCAGTCCGACCGGCTGCGCCGCTACCGAATGCTCTCGTAGAAACCCGGGTCCCGCGGCGGGCATTCGACTAAAATCGATCGCACTCGCCGGAAGTTCCGCCGCACGAGCCATTGACGGCGATCGGTTCGGCGCCATATCGAAGCCCCGAATCGAGAACGAACCGAAGGAGTCCATCCGTGTCCCAGGAATCTCCATCCCCAACGACCGCCGAGCGCGAGGCATACGACAAGGCATTCGAGCAATCCGTCACGGATCGCGACGGCTTCTGGCTCGAGGCGGCCCGGCTCATCGATTGGATCCAGCCGCCGAGCTCCGCCGTCGATGTATCGAACTCCCCGCACAATAAGTGGTTCCCCGGCGGCAAGCTCAACACCTGCTACAACGCTGTCGACCGGCACGTCGATTCGGGCCGCGGCGAACAGGCCGCAATCATCTACGACTCCCCCGTCACCGGCACCTCGCAGACCATCACCTACAACGAGCTCCTGGCGCGCGTGTCGCGGCTGGCGGGTGCGCTGCAGGCCGATGGGGTTCGCAAAGGCGACCGCGTCGTCGTCTACATGCCGATGATCCCCGAGGCACTCGTGGCGATCCTGGCGTGCGCACGCATCGGTGCGGTCCATTCGGTCGTGTTCGGCGGATTCGCGGCACCCGAGCTCGCGATCCGCGTGGATGACGCCAAGCCCGCCGTCATACTTACCTCGGATGGAGGGATCGAGCCGAGCCGGCAGGTCCCGTATGTGCCGATCATCGTGAAGGCGTTGGAGCTGGCCCGGCATACGCCCACGACCGTCGTCGTGCACGAGCGCGCGGAATTCGGCCGCGATGCGCTGCCCACCGGTGAAGAGGCGCGCGGCGCGGCGTGGGTGCGGTGGGCGGATTTCGTCGACGGTGCGGAGGCCGCCGTTCCGGAAGAGCTCGACTCCGCCGACCCGCTGTACATCCTCTACACCTCCGGCACGACAGGGCTGCCCAAGGGCGTCGTCCGCGACAACGGCGGGCACGCCGTCGCCCTGGCCTGGTCGATGTGGAACGTCTACGGCATGTCCGCCGGCGACGTGTGGTGGACCGCGTCCGACGTCGGCTGGGTCGTCGGGCACTCCTACATCGTGTACGCGCCGCTACTCGTAGGCGCCACGACCGTGCTCTACGAGGGCAAACCGGTGGGCACCCCGGACGCCGGCGCGTTCTGGCGGGTCATCGCCGAGCATGGCGTCCGCGCAATGTTCACCGCGCCGACCGCGATTCGCGCGATCCGCCGCGTCGACCCGAACGGCGAGGAGATCGGCAAATACGATCTGTCGAAGTTCGAGACGCTGTTCTCCGCCGGCGAGCGGCTCGATCCCGAAACCCAGACGTGGGCGATGGACCAGCTCGGCAAGCCGGTTATCGACAACTGGTGGCAGACCGAGACCGGCTGGCCGCTCGCCTCGAACCTGCGCGGACTCGCCCCCATGCCGATCAAGCTCGGCTCGCCAACCGTCGCCGTGCCCGGGTCCGACCTCGTCGTTCTCGACGGCGAGGGCAACGAGGTGGCCCCGGGCGTCGAGGGCAACCTCGCGGTGCGGCTGCCGCTGGCCCCCGGCAACATGCTCGGGCTGTGGAACGACGACGAACGTTTCGTCTCCTCGTACATGTCCACGTTCGAGGGCTTCTACGCGACCGGCGACGGCGGGTACATCGATTCCGACGGCTACGTGTTTGTCATGGGGCGCACCGACGATGTCATCAACGTCGCAGGCCACCGCCTGTCCACCGGTTCCATCGAGGCCGCGATCGGTATCCACTCCGATGTTGCGGAGGTCGCCGTCATCGGAGTGAAAGACGAGCTCAAGGGCCAGCTTCCCGTCGGATACGTGGTGCTCAAGTCCGGGGTCGTCGCCGACCCGTCGACGCTTCGGGAGGAGCTCGCCGCGCTCGTGCGCGAGCACATCGGCGCGGTGGCCTCGTTCCGCGACACCCACATAGTGCAGGGGCTGCCCAAAACCCGCTCGGGCAAGATCTTGCGCAAGACCATGCGTCAGATCGCCGACGGGCAGACCCCCAACGTGCCGTCCACGATCGAGGATCCCGACGTGCTCGACGCGCTCGCGCCGGTCCTGCGCGGAGAGGCGGACTAGCGGCCATGCCGACATCGTTCGATGACGTCGCCGGGATGGGCAATCCCGCCCGCGGAGCGCTTCGGGCAGCGGGCTACGCCGACGTGGAATCGCTCGCCGGGGCCGACTACGCCGAGCTGGCCGCGCTCCACGGAGTCGGCCCGCGTGCGCTCGACCGTCTCCAGGAGGTGCTGCGGGCGCAGGGCACGACGCTCGGCGGAACCGTGCCGGCGCCGAAGAAGCTCGGCGCCACCGTCACCAAGGGGCACACCGGCAAACATGCGGCCGATATCAAGACCGCGCCCACCGACGTCATACCTTCGGAGTGGATCGACGAGCTTCCCTGACCGAAGCGCCGGGAGCACGGCGCGTTGCTGCTGAAGCTGTTCAATCGCGCCACCGGGGAGACACCGGTGATGTGGGGGCCGTCCATGGTCGGGTACGGCGAAGTCCACTACACCTCGCACACCGGGCGGGAGGGCGACTGGTTCCAGACGGGGTTCAGCCCGCGCAAGGCCAACCTCGCGCTTTACGGTCTCCAGGGGCACCCGCGCCCCGACGAACTCCTCGCCGCGCTGGGCAAGCACAAGGTCGGCGCGGGGTGTATCTGGATCAACAAACCCGAAGACGTCGACCTCGAAATCCTCGAGGAGCTCGTCCGCCACGCAGCGGAGAGTTAGCAACTTCGGAGAAATAGAACTCGGCCCCCGGAAGATTCCGGGGGCCGAACAAGTTCATGCGTGCGGTCGCGTTGCCTAGGCGTCGATCAGGTCGATCATGAACACCAGCGTGCGTCCGCCGAGCGGGTGCAGGGCCGGCGAGGTGCCGTAGGCCATTTCCGGCGGGATCGTCAGCTTGCGGCGACCGCCGACCTTCATGCCCGGAATACCTTCCTGCCAGCCCTGGATCAGACCGTTGAGCGGGAACGAGATCGACTCCCCGCGATCCCAGGACGAGTCGAACTGCTCGCCATTTTCGAAGTCGACACCGACGTAATGCACAGTGACATTCCCGCCAGCGACGGCCTCGGCTCCGTCGCCCACGATCACGTCCTCGATGACGAGTTCGGTCGGGGCAGGGCCTTCTGCGGGCTCGATCTCTGGCTTTTCGAGAGTCATTTCGGAGTCCTCTGATTGTGTAACAGTTGTCTCGGCAGTGCTTTCCGCCGAGGAGTCGGCCGGTATCTGCTTGTCGGAACATCCGACGAGCGGACAGCACACGGCTGCCGGTCCGGCGAGAACCGGACCTCGGCGATGCCGACCGGTTCCCCCGATCCTAACGCTCGGATACCGGTACGAAGTTCTTTTCCGTCGCGCCGACGTACACCTGGCGCGGACGATTGATCTTGGTGGCGGGATCGGAGTGCTGCTCGCGCCAGTGCGCGATCCAACCGGGCATACGGCCGAGCGCGAACAAGACGGTGAACATCTCGGTCGGGAAGCCCATCGCACGGTAGATGAGGCCGGTGTAGAAATCAACGTTCGGGTATAGCTTCCGCTCGACGAAGTAATCATCGGCGAGTGCCTTCTCCTCGAGGGCCTGGGCGATCTCGAGCAGAGGATCGTTGGCCTTGGACAGCACATCGGTCGCGAACTTCTTCGCGATGGCCGCGCGCGGGTCGTAGGACTTGTAGACGCGGTGGCCGAAGCCCATGAGCTTCGCGCCGTCTTCCTTGTTCTTGACCTTGTCCATGTACTTGGTGGCGTCGCCGCCCTCGTTTTCATGTATGCGCTCGAGCATTTCGAGAACGGCCTGGTTGGCGCCGCCGTGCAAAGGCCCGTAAAGAGCATTGATGCCGCCGACGATCGAGGCGTACAGCGGCGCATTGGACGAACCGACCATGCGGACGGTCGAGGTCGAGCAGTTCTGCTCGTGGTCGGCGTGGAGAACGAGAAGCATGTCGAGCGCGCGGACGAGCTCGTCGGTGATCTCGTAGTCCTCGCCAAAGGTCATTCGGAGAAGGTTTCCGACGTAGCCGAGCGATGCATCGGGGGCGATAGGTTCCTTGCCGGCCCGTACGCGGTGGATCGCTGCCGCAAGCGTCGGCGTGCGGCCGAGCAGACGCGCGGTGGCGAGATCGATCTGCTTGTCGTCCTTGATGCTGATGTCGTCGCCCAGCGTGCCGAACAGCGACACACCGGCGGAGAGCACGGGCATCGGGTGGGTGTCGGTCGGGAACGCGCGCAGCACCGGCGAAATGATCTCGGGCAGCGAGGTCTCGCCCATAATCGACTCTGTGAACGACTGCAGCTGAGCCGGGGTCGGGTCCTCGCCGTAGATGAGGATGTACGACACCTCGAGGAACGATGCCTTCTCGGCGAGCTGGTCGATCGGGTAACCGCGGTGGCGGAGTATTCCCTCATCACCATTGATGAAGGTGATCTCCGATTGGCACGCGGCGGTGTTGACGAAACCGACGTCGAGCGTCGTCATCCCTGTCTCTCCGAGCAGCTTGCCGAGCTGCATGCCCGAACTGCCCTCGGTGGCCTTAACCACTTCCAGGTCCAGATCTCCGTTGGGCGTGGAAAGGGTGGCCATTCCGTTCGCTTCTGCAGGCATGCGTTGACCTCTCAAGCTCGGTACGTTGTGCGTTTGCGCCCCACCGTTTTCGGTGCGGGCACACGATGGCACGGACGCGCACCAGGTTTTGGTGGTTCAAGTGTGAGCGTCCGTAAGCCTGGTCGTCCCAGTCGTGTCCACTTTAGCCCGTACACCGGTGCTGCGGCATATGGTCCCCTCATTATTCACTCAGCGAAAGCCGGTTGGCGAGGACTAACCGAGACTGTTAAATGCGCTGGGGCTCACGCAATGCGGTCAGGGTTGGAGCCTTTCCACGCGCCAGGCCAGCACGCTTTCGCCCTCGCGTCCGCCGTCGCCCGAAGGCCGGTCGCTGTGCGCCGCCTCCCCGTCATCGCCGGTCGACTCCCGGGTCGCGACGAGTCGATCATGGAATCGTCCGGCACCCCCTTGCCAGAATTCCACGCGATCGGGACGCAGTTCATAACCTCCCCAATACGCCGGCATCGGCACGGAAAGCTCTTCCCCACCGGGGCCGGTGAAACGAGAGGCCGCCTCGGCGTACAGCTCGCGCAACTCGGGAGCGCCCGCCACGGGACGCGATTGCGCCGACGCCCATGCCGAGATCTGCGATTCGCGCGAGCGCGTGGCCCAGTATTCGCGGCTTGCGTCGTCATCCAGTGGCACTACGAGGCCCTCGAGGTGCACCTGCCGCTCGGCTTCGAGCAGCGGGAACGTCGCGGACGCCCGCGGATTTGCTGCGAGCTGGGAGCCCTTGCGCGAGGTGCGCGTGGTGAAAAACCGCACGCGGTCGGCG
>NZ_DYXM01000038.1 GCF_020742175.1 Dietzia timorensis | reverse complement strand
CCCGCCGAGCTGGTCGGCCTCTGCTGCCGCGAGTCCCTGCCACAACTCGCCGATAATCTCGCCCTCTTCGCCAAGCGTGCACGTGACGTTGACGACGTCCGCGCCCGCCTCCGCGAGCAGAGCGAGGGTGCCGCCGGTGAGGATCGTTTCGTCGTCGGGGTGCGCGTGCACCGCCATGACCCGTAGCCCGCGCAGGTCGGGGATGTCGCTGTCGCCGGTCATCTCGTCCTCCAGGAATCTGCGGTCGAATACAGTTCGCGCCCGGTGGGCCGGGTGGAGGCCTCACCCGCCGGGAACGCGAACCCGTCGAAGGTTGGCGAGGTACCGAGGAGGCGCTTTCCGAGGAACAGCGGAACCGCGATCGACGCCTGCGTGACCAGATCGTTGACCTGGTCCGGATAGTTCGGCTCGATCTGGGTACCGGTCGGGCGCGGCGCGCTGTCGCCGGGCCCGAGCGCCCCGATCCCGCTCGCCGTCGCGTTGCGTTGCGCGGTATCGAGTGCGGAATCGATTCGCTCGTCGCAGATGCCGGACAGGTTCGAGGCCCGAGACGACCGGAGCACGGGCTCCCCCGACTTCGCGGTCGGCAGCGGCACGGAGATCACCGGTTCGTCGTTACTTTCGGCGTCTGCCTCTTCCTCTTCTTTCGCCTCCGCGGCGGCCTCGGGATCGGCCGGTGTCGTCGTGGCCTCGCCAACCTCCTCGGATGCGCTGTCGATCGGCGGCTGCAGCTCGGTCACGGTCGCCGGCGCGAGCTGCGGCGGGGTGCTTTCGTCCGCGTCCCCGTTGACGAGGTCTTCGATTTCCTGGCGTGCCTGCGAGGGGGTGCGCTCGGCGGTTTCGGGGACGCAGCGGTACCTGGCATCGGCGGCGGTGAGCGGATCACCGGTCACCGGAGACCACGTCACAACCCCACTGACCAGACCGTACGGTAACGCCCCGGAGTAAAGATTCTCGTCCGAGAGCTCCCACACCCTCGCATTGATCCCCTCTGCGCGGAGGCTGTCCACCACAGTCGACGCAGCGACCAGCGTCGCCTCGTCACCCGCCACAACCCCCAGAGTGACGTCGAGCGGCCGGCCATCTTTCTGCCATGCCCCACCGTGTTGTTGTACGTATCCCAGCCCTTCGAGCTGGGTCTCGGCCTCCGCGATTTTCGGGGCCTGCGGGGCGTGGACGTTTGCCGACACCGGGAAATCGGTGACTTTGGTGTTTGCGGTGCCGCTGACAATCTGGCCGACCGCGGCGGCATCGACTATGTCCGAGAGCGCCGAGCGAAGGCGTGCGTCGCCGAGGCCTTCCGCGCTGGTGTTCCAGGACAGCGTGAGCTGATCGCCGCCGAGCGCCTGCGCGGTCTCGAAACCGCCGACGGTGTCGAGAACGAGCCTATTTATCTCGGAATCGGTGACTGACACGAGCTTCGCCGAGTTTGCGCGCGCCGCCTGACCGAGCGTTCCCTGGTCGCGGGCGAGGCGGATGACGATCTGCTCGGCGTCCGCGGGCTCGGCCCAATAGCGGTCATTGCGGGCGAGAACCATCTGCCCGATACCCATGTCGGCGCTCTCGACGGTGAATGGGCCGCCGCTCGCGGGCGCGCCCTGAGCAAGGATGCTTGCGAAAGACTGGGCGTCGTCGCCCATGAGATGTGCGGGAAGCAAATTCGCGAACAGCTCCCGCCACTGCGGGTACTCGCCGTCGAAGGTGACGTCGATGCTTTTGCCGCCGGCTCCGGCCGAGATGTTCGTGATGTGTCTATACCCGTTGACCCCGACGGTGCCTGGGAAGGTCGACACGTTTCGCCACATGTAGCGGAAGTCCTCGACGCCGATGGGGACGCCATCCGACCACTGCGCCGAGGTGTTGATCTCGTACCTCAGCGTGAACGGCCGATCCGAGACTTGGGTGACCTCGGTGATCAGATCACTGTTGCGCTGCATCCGCCCGTCGGCGGTGCGTTCGTAGGCGCTGGGCAGAGTCAGCGCGGCGAGCAGCTCGGTATCGGCGCCGAGGTCCGAACGCAGGTGCGGGTTGAATCCCTGGTCGAGACTATCGACCACGACCGAGAGCGCATCCGCGGACAGCGGCACGCTCGCTGGCCCTTGGGCTCCGACAACCCGCGGGGGTGGCGGATCCGCGACACATGCCGCGAGCAGGACCGGAAGGACGGCCACCGCGCCCATGCGCAGCGGCCATCTCGACCGGTTCCTCGCCATGTTCGATCCTTGCTCGCCTAGTTGCTCGCCTGCTGTTCCCGCGACTTCGCGCGGGAACGGTCACGCGCGCGCTCGGAGGAGTTGAGCAGAACCTTGCGGACGCGAATGACGTCCGGGGCAACCTCGACGCACTCGTCGCCGGCACAGAATTCCATCGCCTCTTCGAGGGACAGCGTCTTCGCCTTCGCGAGCGTCTCGGTGGCGTCCGAGGTCGCCGAGCGCATGTTGGTGAGCTTCTTTTCCTTGGTGATGTTCACGTCGAGGTCCTCGGCGCGCGGGTTCTCCCCCACGACGACGCCCTCATACACCTCAGCGCCGGGCTGGATGAAGAAGTCGCCACGATCACCGAGGTTGAGAAGCGCGAACGCGGTCGCCTTGCCCGCACGGTCTGCGACGAGCGAACCGGTGTGGCGGGCGCGGATCTCGCCTGCCCACGGCTCGAAGCCGTGCGAGACGGAGTTCGCGATGCCGGCGCCACGGGTTTCGGTCATGAACGCCGTGCGGAACCCGATGAGCCCGCGGGCGGGAACGATGAACTCCATGCGCACCCAGCCGGAGCCGTGATTGCTCATCTGCTCCATCCGGCCCTTACGGGCGGCCATTAGCTGGGTGACGGCACCGAGGTGTTCCTCGGGGGTGTCGATGGTCATCTGCTCCATCGGCTCGTGCACCTTCCCATCGATCTGGCGGGTGACGACCTGCGGCTTACCGACGGTGAGCTCGAAGCCTTCGCGGCGCATCGTTTCGACAAGCACGGACAGCGCCATCTCGCCACGGCCCTGCACCTCCCAGTCGTCGGGGCGCTCGGTGTCGAGAACCTTCAACGACACGTTGCCCACGAGTTCCTGGTCCAGGCGGGCCTTCACCATTCGTGCGGTGAGCTTGGATCCGCCGTTTCGGCCTGCCAGGGGCGAGGTGTTCACACCGATCGTCATCGAGATCGCGGGCTCGTCCACGGTGATCGCCGGAAGCGCGATCGGGTTCTCCGGATCGGCGAGAGTGTCGCCGATCATGATCTCGGGGATACCGGCGACGGCGACGATATCGCCGGCCACGGCCTCCTCGGCGGGTACGCGCTCGACGCCCTTGGTCTTGAGCAGTTCGGAGATCCGCACCGAGGAGGTCGACTGCTCGCCGTCCGGGGTGTGGTGAATCCACGTCACGGTCTGCCCCTTGCGCAGGGTGCCGTTGTGCATGCGAACGAGGCCGATACGACCGAGGAAGTTCGAGGCGTCGAGGTTGGTCACGTGGGCCTGCAGCGGCGCGCTCGCGTCCCCTCGCGGAGCAGGAATGACGTCGTACAGCAGTTTGAAGAAGTCGTCGAGGTTCTCCGCGTTCGGCTCAGAGCCGTCTGCCGGCTGCTCGATGGAGGCCTTGCCCGCGCGCCCGGAAGCGAACACGACAGGCAGCTCGAGTGCCTTCTCGGCGGCGGCCTGTGCGTCCGGATCTTCCAGGTCGGCCGCGAGGTCGAGCAGAAGATCCTGAGCCTCGTCGACGACCTCGCCGATCCGCGCGTCCGGACGGTCGGTCTTGTTCACGACGATGATCACGGGAAGCGACGCTGCCAGGGCCTTGCGCAGGACGAATCGAGTCTGCGGCAGCGGCCCCTCGGACGAGTCGATCAGCAGCACGACGCCGTCGACCATGGAAAGACCGCGCTCGACCTCGCCGCCGAAGTCGGCGTGCCCTGGGGTGTCGATGATGTTGAGCACGAGATCGCCCCCATCTGCACCCCCTCCCTTACGGAACACCGCGGTGTTCTTCGCGAGAATGGTGATGCCCTTCTCGCGCTCGAGATCTCCTGAGTCCATGACTCGGTCGACAAGCTCGGAGTGTTCGGCGAAAGCGCCCGACTGCCGGAGCATGGCGTCGACCAAGGTTGTCTTGCCATGGTCGACGTGGGCGACGATGGCGACGTTACGGAACTCGGTACTGGTCACGAAAGTGTTCTCCTATAAGGCGCAGCACAAAAATGCCCACACCCGGTGTTGTCGTATTGAGCGAATACATGCTCACGCATGCCACCAAGGAAGCTCGCAGCCTCTCGGGCGAACCCACATCGGGAGGGGCGACACGCTCTCGCGTCGCCTGAAACGACTCTCTCGGCCTTACGAGATTACCGCACTACCCACCCTGGGCCATTAGTCGCGAGCCGCTAAAACGATATGATCTTGCGAGAGATAGAACACGTAGGGCCTCGTCCCTGCGGAGGGAATTCGATGGATCATCGCCACTCGAATTCACTACAACCACAGAAAACAACAGTCTTCACTTCGGTAAGATTTACATCACACATAACATTTGACACAATCGTCACAGTTGTTTGTGTTCCAAGCTGCGGCGCGAGCCGCAGGTGATTCAAAAGGATGGACACCGTGAACCGACGCCCATTGTCTGGCCTCGCCCGTCGCTCCGTGGTCGCACTCGGGGGGCTCGCCCTCGTCGCTACGCTGACGCCGGCCACCGCCGGCGCCCAGGTCCTCGACGAGCTCGGCCGCCCGAACGAACAGATCCTCGGCTCGGTCGAAGGCACCGTCCAGAACCCGGCGGTTCCGGAGAACATCCGCTCTTCCGCCGAGCAGCTCATCGCCTTCTTCCGTGGCGAAGGTGAGCCGGGCGTCGGCATTCCGGAGAACGGGCCGGCCATCGCCCAGTTCCTCTACCCGACCGTCATGGAGAACTGCATCGACGGCAACTCCTCCGCTGTCGGCACCATCACGGCAGTCCCCGGACCGGCAGAGCTGCCTCTCCCGGGCGTCCCCGAGCACCAGACCGCTTTCGTCTTCACCGCGCTCGGAACCGGACCGGTCGCCGAGAACCAGATCGAACCGCTCGTCGTCGATTGGTTCAACCCGACCAACGGCCGTCGCGGTTCCACCGAGCTCGGCTTCAACGGCATGAATCCCGAAGGCCCTGCGACCGTGAGCGGTGTCGCGGACACCGGCGGCGGACAGGTACTCGCCGTCCTGCGGGGCGGCCTCACCACCGCCTTCGACGGCGGCGAAGCCAATTGCCGCGTAGCCCCGACCGTCGGAATCATCCCGGTCACCTAGTTCGTAGATGGCCAACGCCCGTATAGGGCGACACAGCCACGCGAGCAAGAACCAAGCAAGACAAGAAAGCGGTCGCTGCCGGAACATCTGTTCCCCCAGCGACCGCTTTCTTTTACCTACATCGTTACGACAGCGCGGGGATAACCTTCTTCTCGAAAAGATCGAAGCTCTCCCGACTCTCCCCCAGGTCCGGGAAGTAGCAGACTGCGTAGTCCATCCCCAGCACCTTCATTGCATCGAGCTTCTCCGCGACCTGCTCCGGGGTGCCGTGCCCCGGCATGCCACGGAAAGAACGAAGCTGCTGTTCCGCGGACTCTTCGTCGACGAGTCGGACCATTCGGTCGCGCAGCCACGCCTCACGGTCCGCCACCTCGGCCTCGGTCTCGCCAATGAGGATGTTGTAGTTCGCGCTGCGGGTGATCTGCGAAAAGTCGCGGCCGATGTTGTCGCAGTGCGCCGCGAGAACCTCCGACTTGTGCTTGAACCCCTCCGGAGTGCCGTCAAAATTGGTGTAGTCCGCATACCGCGCTGCGATCCGCAGCGTCTTCTTCTCGCCGCCGCCGGCGATCCACAGCGGGATTCCCCCATCTTGCGGAGGTAGCGGGAAGCATTTTGCGTCGTCGACCGTGTAGTGCGTCCCGGCGAGGGTCGCGGAGCCGATGGTCCACGCCTGCCGGAGGATGTCGACGCCCTCGGCGAGCATCCCGAGTCGCTCTCCTGCGGACGGGAATCCGTATCCGTAGGCATTCCACTCGTGTTCGTACCAGCCGGCACCGATGCCCATCTCGACGCGGCCTCCGGCGATCGCGTCCGCCGTCGCGGCGAGCTTCGCCAGATACATCGGATTCCGGTAACCCATGCACGTACACATCTGCCCAAGGCGTACGCGAGAGGTACTCGCTGCGAGCGCGGAAATCAACGACCACGCCTCGTACACCGAGGCGTCCTCGACAAAAGGTGCGGAGTGGAAATGGTCGTAAACCCAGACCGAATCCCACACTCCGCCGTCATCGATAGAGGTAACAAGGTCTCGCATTCGCGGCCAATGCTCGGCTGGGTCGATGCCGTCGAGGTCGAGTCGCCAGCCCTGCGGGATAAATGTTCCGAATCGCATGCGCACGAGAATACAGGTGTCACTAGTCACACGAAGCGCTGTCAGCTTGAACCCACTCTTACGTACATGCTTGTATACAAGCATGTCTGGAACACAGCCCGCAGCATCCCTCGCCTACGAGGCGGTGAAGAAGCTGATCCTCGACGGCGAGATCGCCGGCGGTGACCTCATCAGCGAAAATGCCCTCGCAGGTCAGCTCGGAATGAGCCGCACACCCATGCGTTCGGCGTTCCAGCGCCTTGAATCCGAGGGCTGGCTCACGCTTTATCCGAAACGCGGCGCAGTCGTCACGCCCGTGACCTCGACCGAAAAGCGCGAGGTTCTCGAAGCGCGGGTCGCGATCGAGGCGCATGCCGTCGCATCGATGCCCGGCGAAGCGAGAAGAACTCTGCACACCGAACTCGTCGATATCGCGAAGTCCCAGTCCGAGTCGGTTGCCGCGCGAAGCCTCACCGACTTCTCCGAACTCGATGTGCGCTTCCACCGTGCGATCGTCGCAGCCGCGGGCAATTCGGTAATTCTCGGTTTCTACGACTCGCTGCGCGAGCGTCAGCGACGCATGGTCGAAAGTTCCGTGCACGCTTCCGCTCACTCCACCGAAGCGATCGGCCACGAGCACCTCGATCTCGCCGAGGCCGTGGCGCGCGGCGAAGCCGAACGGTTCACCAGCATGCTGCGCTCGCACCTCGAGCGCGTACACGAGGTCCGCCTCTCCAACGACGACGAAGGAGCGAAATAATGACCACGACGATGTCCCCCACCACGGCGCGCAGCGAGTCGCCGCGCCTGCTGGACAAGGCCCCGCCGTGGGCTCTCCTCGCCGCGACGATGTTTCTCATCGCGTGGGGTGGTAACCAGTTCACGCCTCTTCTGGTGTTCTATTCGGGCGAAGGAATCGACAAGGTCGTCGTCAACAGCCTGCTCTTCGCTTATGTCGTCGGCATCGTTCCCGCACTCGCGATCTCGGCACCGCTGTCCGACAAGTTGGGTCGGCGTCCGATCGCGCTCCCCGCGCCCTGGATCGGCATCGCGGGCTCGGTTTTCCTCGCCATCGGCGGCGACGCCCCGCTCATGCTCGGTATCGGCCGCGTGCTCTGCGGCGTCGCACTGGGCATCGCCATGGCGGTCGGCGGCAGCTGGCTCAAGGAAGTCTCCTCGCCGCCGTACGACCTCGCCGCCGACGGGCTCGCCGGCGCACGCCGTCAGGGCCTCGCACTCACCGCCGGGTTCGCTGTCGGCGCCGCGGTCGCCGGCGTACTCGCGCAGTGGGCGCCCGCACCGCACGTTCTCCCCTACCTCGTGCATATCGTGATCTCGATCCCGTTCGCGCTCGCCCTGAACGCCGTGCCCGAAACTCTCGAGCGCCGCACCCCGGCGTCAACCCCCGAGAATGACGGCGGAGTTACAGCAGCCGGCACTGCCGACAAGCCTGCGCCGATCGCCACCCACTTCGCCGCGCCGCGTTTCCTTCTCGTGGTCGCGCTCACCGCTCCCTGGGTCTTCGGCACCGCCGGCGTCGCCTACGCAATCATCCCTGGACAGCTCGCAGACAACGTCCAGAGCGCGCCCGTCGCGTTCTCGGCCCTGCTGTGCGTCCTGACGCTCGGTTCCGGATTCGTCGTTCAGCAGCTCGCGCGCCGCATCTATATCCCCGGCTCGATCATCCTCGCCAAGCTCACCTACGCGCTGATTCTCGTGGGCATGATCCTGGCGGTGGCGACAGTGCTCCTTCTCGATTCGGTAGTCTGGTCGATCGCCGTGGGCATCGTCGCGTCCATCGTCCTCGGCAGCGCCTACGGTATGGCGTTGCAGTGCGGACTGTTGGAGGTCCAGCGATACGCGCACAACTCCAACCTCGCGGCTTTCACCGCAGTGTTCTACACCCTCGCCTACCTCGGATTCGGCTCCCCCATGATCCTTTCCGCGCTCTCCGGCGTCGCGTCCTATCCGGTCATGCTCGGGGCCGGCGCCGTCATCGCCGCCGCTTCGGGAATATTGATGTTCGTTGCGGTAAAAATGCGCGATCGTCGGTGATCACCACCTACCGTTAAATCGCTTAACATGCAACGATCAAGAAATACGCCGCCCAAAATGAACCCGTCACATGCAAATAAACCTGAATAGCGCATTGGAATCAATTGTATTTCGCCTTGGTAAACATGTGTGGGAAAGGTGGAAAATACTCAGGTGCGCCGGTAGAGACTATGTGAGAGGTACTTGAGCGGACGCGGACGTACTCGATTCACGAGACCGTCGATCTGCATCGTGAACACATCGTCCAAATGATTAGCGAATCCAGGTGTGCGAACGAGCGAAAGTTTCTCAAAGCTAAACAGCAGGGAGGATTACAGATATGAACGTGAAGAAGACACTCGCGTACCCCGCCATCGTCGGCATGCTCGCACTCTCCGTCGCCGCGTGCAGCGACGACAATGACGTTGCCGGCCAGGCCGGCGACGCTGCGAACCAGGCGACCTCCGCCGCGGGCGAGGCCGGCGCCAGCGCCACCGAGGCGGCCGGCGACGCAGCCGCCTCCGCCACCGGCTCCGACTCCGAAGGCGGAGAAGGAGAGGGCGCCAACGGCGAGACCGCCGAAATCGAGGGCCCGGACGGACCCGTCGAGGTTCCGAAGACCGTCGCAGACAAGTACGAGGAGCTCGGTGGCAAGACCGGCTACCTCGGCGCACCGACCGGCGAGACGCAGACCGTCGGCGAGGGCCAGCGTCAGGACTTCGACGGCGGCACGATCTTCGTCGATCCCGAGGGCAACGCCTACGTCGTTCAGGGCAAGATCCTCGAGCGCTACGAGGAGCAGGGCGGGCCCGAGTCCGAGCTCGGCTGGCCCACCGCGGACGAGAAGCCGCAGGAGGGTGGCTGGATCTCCACGTTCCAGAACGGCAACATCACCTTCGTCAACGGCGAGTACGGCGAGTAATCACTCTTGGCGCCACGCCAGACGGCGAGCGGCCCGCCGCATCCCCCAGGAATGCGCCGGGCCGCTTTCTCATTTCATAAGGTGAATCTCGCGTAGGCTGGCGTACCTGGGAAGATCGGCGGTTCGAAAGGCGGGAATGGTGGCGGACTCTACTTCTACAGATTCGCCCTCCCCCAAGCCGGAAAATTCCCGCGCCCCGATTGCCACGCACGTCATTTTCGTCCTGGCCATGCTCGGCGGCTTCGGCCCGTTTGCGATCGACACCTACCTGCCGGGCATGCCGGGAATTGCTGACGAGTTCGGCGCCTCGGCTACCCTCACCCAGTTCACCCTCACAGGGTTCATGCTCTCGCTTGGGCTGTGTCAGCTCGTCATAGGTCCGCAGTCTGATCAGCTCGGCAGACGTCGACTCCTCCTCGTCGGCGTCGGCGGCTCGGCCCTGGCGTCCATCCTCTGCGCACTCGCACCAAGCATCTGGGTCCTTATTCTCGGCCGCGTCCTCCAGGGCGCGCTCGGAGCGGCGGGAGTGGTCCTGTCGCGGGCGATCATCGTCGACCTCGGCAAGGGCGTCGGCATAGCGAAGGCATTCGCCACGTTAATGGCGGTGCAGACCCTGGCGCCGGTACTCGCGCCCATCGCGGGCGGCATCATCGTTCCCACCTTCGGCTGGCGTGCGTCGTTCTGGTTCCTCGCCGCCCTTTCTTCAGTGTTGTTTGTCGCGACTTTCGCCTTGATCAAGGAATCGCTGCCGCCTGCCGAACGGACCTCGGGCGGCGTGCCCAACGCCCTCAGGTCGATGGCAGGCCTCCTCCGCTCTTCGGTGTACGTGGCCCCGCTCGCCGCTTTCGTGAGCACCTTCGG
>NZ_DYXM01000037.1 GCF_020742175.1 Dietzia timorensis | reverse complement strand
CTTGCCGAAGAACTCGCGCAGCCACTTGCCGTTCTCGAGGGTGTGGTTCTGGAGCTTGTCGTCGGACCAGTACTTCTCGATCGCCACGGCGGCGGTTGCGAATGCGAGGTTGTTGCCGCGGAATGTGCCGTTGTGTTCGCCGGCGGCCCACACGTCGAGGTCCTTGCGGAACAGGGTGATCGCCAGCGGCAGGCCGTAGCCACCGATGGACTTCGACAGGGTGACGATGTCCGGCTTGATGCCCGCGAACTCGAAGGAGAAGAACTCGCCGGTACGGCCACAGCCCATCTGCACATCGTCGACGATGAGCAGGATGTCCTGGCGCTTACACAGCTCGGCAAGAGCCTTGAGCCACTCGGCACGAGCGGCGTTGATGCCGCCCTCGCCCTGCACGCACTCGACGATGACGGCGGCCGGGCGGTTAATACCCGAGCCCGAGTCCTCGAGCACGCGCTCCATCCACTGGAAGTCCTCGGTGATGCCGCCGAAGTAGTTGTCGTACGGCATCGGCGTGGCGTGAACCAGCGGGATACCGGCGCCTGCGCGCTTCATCGAGTTACCGGTCACCGACAGCGAACCCAGCGTCATGCCGTGGAACGAGTTGGTGAAGTTGAGGATCGCCTCGCGGCCGGTGACCTTGCGGGCGAGCTTCAACGCGGACTCGACTGCGTTGGTGCCCGTCGGTCCGGGGAACATGACCTTGTAGTCGAGGCCACGCGGCTCGAGGATCTTGTCGCTGAAGGACTGCAGGAAACGACGCTTGGCGACGGTGAACTTATCGAGCGAGTGCGTGATGCCATCGCGCTCGATGTGCTCGACGAGCGCGGCCTTCATGTCGTCGTCGTTATGGCCGTAGTTGAGCGCGCCGGCACCACCGAAGAAGTCGAGGTACTGCTCGCCGCTCTCGGTCGTGATGCGCACGCCCTTCGCGGTGTCGAAGACCTCGGGCCAGTTCCGCGAGTAGGACCGGACCTCGGACTCGCGCTCGCCGAAAATGGCGACATCGGAATGGTCCGGGACCGCTGCGACGTCCTCGGGCGTTTCGGTGTTGTTCTCGGTCATTACAATCACTCCTGTGTGAGGATTCTTTGTTTCCGCGCCGCGACCGGTGCCGGGTGCGGAAGTGGTCGTACTTCGAATAAAACGTGGCGCCTCCGGCGCCAAAATCTCATCTAGACGATCGAGTAGAGATCTTCTGGCTCGTGCCCCTCGCCGAGGTCGGCGGCCTGAAGATAATCTTCGCGGACGAACTCCATGCCGCGGTCGCGCGCAACAGAAGCGAAGAGCTTCTGGGAGGCTTCGTTATCGGGGCTGATCGTCGTGCGAAGCCGCACGACCTGGGAATCGAGGCGGTCGAGAATGTCGTGGAGCATGCGCGCCGCGAGCTTCTTCCCGCGCTGGTCGGCATCGACGCCGACCTGCCACACGAAAATCGTGTCGGCCTCGGACGGGCGGATGAAGCCGGTCACGAAACCGACGACCCTTCCCTGCACCTCGGCCACGACGGAGGTTCCGCCAAATTCCTTCGCCCACAGCGTGTAGGCGTAGGTGGAGTTCTCATCGAGCACACCGGTGTCCCGGGTGATCTCCCACATCCGTAGGCCGTCAGCAACTTCGGGCTGACGGAACACGGTGCCATCGTGTGTTTCACCTCCGCTGGAGGCGGAGTTCGAATCGGATCCTGGTCCCTCTTTAAAGGTATTCATTTCCTCATCAACGTTATGCGACAGATTTCCTCATGCCAGCCGAGGGGGTCCGCGGCAACGTGGAAAGTCGTTGAACCCACAGGTCACTCCCTCGGTGTGACGTTGCGCACGCCGTATGGGATCGCTCCCAAAAGCGAACACGACGTCCCGAACCCCATCGAGTGTAGTTCAACAACACGCGCCGGGACGTGCGCAGATTCCGCCAGGCGGAGTCTCGCGGCACCGCGGGCACCACTCGCCACGCGACTCGGCAGAGCGAGGCACAAGCGGAATAGAGTGAATTCTTGCAGAACAGAACGGTCGCTTCCGGCTGTTCGGGAACTGAAAACAGTTAGCATTCAGATAAAGAGAACTTTTCCTGTCGCTGGAGTCGGCGGAACGACATTTCCCGCGACTTCGGAGCATGGCCACGACGCTGCGCGCCCGCGACGAGAGTGGCCTTCATTCAAATTCACGGGGAGCCAGAAATGACGGATACATCGGCAGCGGACTCGGGGCAGGACGCTGCATCTGATTCGACTGCCAAAAAGACGTCTCGCGTCTACGGCGGCAAAACCTCGGAGGAACGTCGCAGCGAGCGCTACCAGTCTCTCATCGACGCGGCCTTCGACATCGTCGGCGGCGAGGGCTACGCGGCGGCCACCGTCCGAGCGATCTGTAAGCGGGCGAGCCTGTCCGAGCGCTACTTCTACGAGAGTTTCGATTCGCGAGCGACGATTCTCAACGCGCTCTACGACACGATCGTGCACGAGGGTCGCAGTCGGGTCCTCGACGCTATCTCCGCCATTCCCGTCGAGGAGCTCGAGGCCGCCAAGCGAACGCCCAACGGCATCCACCCGATCATCCTCGCCGGCACCCGCGCCTACAGCGAGTTCTTCACCGAGGAGCCCTACCGCGCAAATGTCGTGGTCATCGACGCTACGTCGGTGCCTGCCAATCGCGACGGCCTGAGCGTCGGGTCGAGCTATTCCTTCTCGGACCTCATCAGCGAGCTGCTCTCCTCGCTGCTCGGCTACGAACACCCCCTCGCCAAGATCTGCGGCATCGGCATGGTCGGCTACTTCTCGCGCGTGCTCAGCTGGTGGTTCGTCGAGGGCCACGAGCGGGACGCGCATTACCTCGCCGAGTCCACAGCGCTCGTCTTCCAGGGCATGCTCGACCGTTTGGCGCAGGACAAACCCGACGGAGTCGAGGTACCCGATCCGCAGCTGATCGCCGCAAAGATCGGCCCCGACCGTATGCGCGGCACGCCGCTCAACCCGGTAGAGGACAACTAGCCCGGGCTACCCCCGCATTGCAGCCCACGCCTGCCGAGCGAGTTCGGGAGTGGCTGCGGCGACCACCGTGCCGCCCGCGACGGGGCTCGACCCGTCGGGCCCCTCGATCACGCCGCCGGCGCCTTCGATTATCGGGATCAGCGCGACGATATCGTGCGCACCCAATTGCGATTCGACCACGAGATCGACCCGGCCCGCCGCGAGCTGGCAATAGGCGTAGCAGTCCCCGCCGAATCGCTGCAGCCGCACGGAATCGCCGAGCCGCCCGAAGTTCCACTCGCTGCCATCAAACATCGACGGGTGCGTCGAGTAGCAGACCGCCTCCCCGAGCTCTTCACAAGTAGAGACAGCCAGCGGTTCGCGCTCGGGCACCCCGGCGTCGACGACGAGGCCGCGGCGCACCACCTCGGCCGAACCATCGATCCCGATATAGGTTTCCCCGAGCACGGGCTGGTCCATGACCCCCACGACGGCCCGCCCGTTCTCGACGGCGCCGATCAGCGTTCCCCAGCCGGTCATCCCGCTGAAGAACGCCTTCGTCCCATCGATCGGGTCGACGAACCACGAACGCTCCGCATCTGCGCGGCCGCTTTCGCCGTCCTCCTCGCCGACGATCCGATCGCCCGGCCAGCGCCGCTCGATCCCGTCGCGAAGCACGGCCTCGATCTCCTTGTCCGCCAGGGTCACCGGATCGAATCCGGCCACGCCGCCCTTGTCCTCGGTACCGAGCGCGCCCGGGCGGGCGTAGAAGTACCCGATGGCGATCTCACGCGTCCGCCCGAGCAGCTCGAGCACGGCGGATAGGTGCGGATTCGCGCTGGTCATCGGCGTTCCCTTCTTCTAGTCCGGCCCCTTTCAGGGCCAGGTCGCGACCTCAAGAGTGTAAACCGGTACTTATGACGTCGGAGACCACCAACCCCCAGACCCCAGCAAATTCACCGGATTCGGACGGGGGCTCGGCGGCTCCCTCGCCCCTCGGAGACTATGCCCAGGCGGCGAAGCGCGCGCGGAACGGGGTGCCGTTGTCGGTGCTGGATCTCGTCGGGGTGTCGGAGGACGGGCGGCACGCGCTGTCCGCATCGATGGAAGCCGCCGCGGCCGCCGAGCGCGCCGGCTACTTTCGCTACTGGTTCGCCGAGCACCACAACACCGAGGGCGTGGCGAGTTCGGCGACCTCGATCATCATCGCGATGGCAGCGCGCGCCACGTCGTCGATCCGCGTGGGTTCCGGCGGGATCATGCTCCCGAACCACGCGCCGCTGCAGGTCGCCGAGGATTTCGGCACGGTAGCGCAGATCGAGCCGGGCCGTATCGATCTCGGCCTCGGCCGCGCCCCCGGCACCGATCAGATGACCTCCCAGCTCATCAATCATTTCTCGCCCGAGCCCAAGCTCTTCGCTCAGGCGATCTACGACATGCAGGGCTGGTTCTCCGACCGCGGCACCGGCCACTCGACACCCGTCCGCTCGGTCGCCTCCGCGGGAACCGACGTGCCGATCTGGGTCCTCGGGTCCACCGTCAACGGCGCCTCCATCGCCGGCCAGCTCGGCCTCCCGTTCTCCGTGGCCAGCCACTTCCAGCCCGAAGGCTTCGAGGAGGCGATCAAGACCTACCGCGAAACGTTTTCCACCGAGTCGCCGACGGCGCGGATCGACTCGCCGCACGTGATGGTCGCCGTCAACGTGCTCGCCGCGGAAACGTCGGAGGAGGCCTGGCGCCAGTTCACCACGACCCAGCGGATGTTCCTGGGGATCCGCCGCGGACGACAGACCAAGCTCGCCAAGCCGCTGCCCGATATCTCCGATGTCGCCACGCCGATGGAGGTGGCGATGCTCGATTCGGTGCTGCGCGTGCGCGCGGTGGGCACCCCGGACGAGGTCGTCGCGTCGCTCGATGAGATCGCCGAGCGCACGGGCGCGGACGAGATCATCACCACGACCTACGCGTACGACCCGGCGGTCCGCATCCGCTCGATGGAGCTACTCGCCGAGCGCTGGAATTCCTCCGCCGCGAGCTAGTTGAGCAGCATGTAGGTCGAGACCACGAAGATCACCAGCGCGGCCACACCCAGGCCGAGGCCGATGTTGGCGCGCTGCATATTCGGCGGAACCGTGACCGGCGTGTTCGGCACGCGGGTGAGCCCGGAAAACACGATCGCGATCAGGCCGGCGACCATGCCGATGATGTTGAGAAGCGGCATCCAGCACAGCACGATCGCGAGTACGCCGAAGATCAGTGCCTTGGTGCCGAGATCCATTTCCTTCTCGCCACCCGCGCGCTTCCTGCGCGCCGAGCGATCCCAGCTCGAATCGTCGCCGTCCCCGTCGGGCAGGGGCGAGCGATAGCGGGGTCCGAATCCGAAGAGTGCCACGACTTCACCGTATCCAATCGCCGCCGGCGCGGTCGCTCACCTGCGCGCGAGCCGCGGCCCAAGCACGTGTTCGAGAACCTGCGCCACCCCGTCGAGGTCGTGCCTGGGCGCAACGTAGCGAGACCGCTGGATGACGTCGGAGTGTCCGTTCGACATGGCGACCGAGGCCTCGGCGTGGTCCATCATTTCGAGGTCGTTGAGGTAGTCGCCGAACACCATCGTCTCGTCCCTGCGCACCCCCAGCGCGGCCTGCAGGCGCTCGAGCGCGACTCCCTTGTTCACGTTCGGTGGCATCACGTCGACCCAGTGGTGCCCGGAAACCACGACGTCAGCAAGCGAATCGATCCCGGCGGCGACGAGCGCGGGGGCCACGGACTTCTCGGCCTCGCCGAAGGTGAAGATGGCGACCTTAACCGGTTCGCCCGGGATGTCGCGGAGGTCGGAGACCGTGGTGAGGGCGTGGTAGTAGCGGCGCGCCTCGCGGAGGAACTCCTCGTCGTCGCGCTCGGTGTACGCCATTTTCGGCGTACATACGACGGCGCCGCAGTCGCTGTCTAGGCTGCGGACCACGTCGACGACATTGTCGGCGACCCCGGCGGGCAGGGGTTCGATCGCGATTTCGGCGCCGTCGCGCATGACGACCGTGCCGTTCTCCGCGATGACGGTGAGACCTTCGTGGATGTCGGCAAAGAGGTCCGCCAGGGTCGCGTATTGGCGACCGCTGGCGGGCACAAAGGTAATGCCTGCCGAACGCATGGCTCGAATCATCTCCCAGGTCCGGAGTGAAATCCGGCCATCGGCACCAAGAAGGGTGCCGTCCATATCGCAAACGACAAGGCGAATAGCCGTGCCGTCGGGAAGGAGATCGGCAGGGGTGGGTCCGGGCAGCGCCGTCACGAAGAGTCCTTATCTCGCCGCGCGCGCCGCCCCGGAACTACTTACGGGGTTGCGCCGCGGTCGATCGAAGCGGTGAGCGGGTCGATGGAACCTGCGAGCGGAAGTCGAATGGCTTCGAAGATCGCGTTCCAGGCTTCGGTGATCATATCTAGAGGCATCGTTAACGTCACTCTTCCTATAGTCGCCAGTGTCGAGACACCTTCCTCCGGGCACGTCTAAGGGGTGTCCGGAACGGAAAGTGCACTGCCACGATCATATATCGGGCGGCGGCTCTCAACCATTACGTTCTTTTCCCGCATGCGCAAGGTTATTTTGTGTACATGAGCGGCCAGAATTGTGCAGGGCGCTTTATCGTCCCTGCTTAGCAGGATCGGAAATACCCAGATTCGCTCAGGTGGTCGGTGATTGTGTCGTTTCCGTAATAATATGTGCGAATTCCCGCCGGTAGGGTGGGGCCATGCCCGCCTTGATCTGGTTAGCCGCAGCAGTAGGCCTCGCCTTCGCCGAGACGATCGGCGGCGACCTCATCCTGCTCATGCTCGCCGGCGGTGCGCTCGGCGGCTCGGGGGCTGCGGCTCTCGGAGCTCCGTTGTGGCTCCAGGGCATCGTGTTCGCCGCGGTGTCGTTGATGCTCATCTTCGTCGTCCGGCCTTTCGCGAAAACGAAGATGCTGGCCGGGGACCCTGCGCACACCAATGTCGATGCGCTCACGGGTCGCGAGGCGGAGATCACCGGGGAGATCGAGGATTCCACCGGTCTCGTGTCCATCTCCGGGGACGAATGGACTGCCAAGTCCCTGGTCTCGGGGGAAACCTTCAGCGTCGGCGAGAAGGTCTGGGTCCACCAGATCGAGGGCGCGACGGCCATCGTCGCCAAGAAGTACATCGACTAGCGGGTAATACCCACCGCAAACCACACGATCCCCGAATAAGAGACCCCTCCCACTTCCGCCCCGCAGGGCAGCGGAGACGAGAACAGGACCGAACATGGCTGCACTTGTGTTTCTGGTCATCCTGGTTGTGCTCATCGCGGCCATCGTCGCAAGCACGATCAAGCTGATCCCCCAGGCGGAGGCCGCCGTCATCGAACGGCTCGGCCGCTACCACCGCACCGTCAATGGGCAGCTCACGCTGCTCATCCCCTTCATCGACCGGATTCGCGCGAAGGTCGATCTTCGCGAGCGGGTCGTCGCGTTCCCACCGCAGTCGATGATCACCGAGGACAACCTCACGCTGTCCATCGATACCGTTGTCTACTTCCAGGTCACCGACCCGAAGGCCGCGGTGTACGAGATCAACAACTACATCGTCGCCGTCGAGCAGCTCGCCACGACCACGCTGCGTAACGTCGTCGGTGGGCTCACGCTCGAACAAACCCTCACCAGCCGCGACATGATCAACAAGCAGCTGCGCGGCGTCCTCGATTCGGAGACCGGCCGCTGGGGACTGCGCGTGGCGCGAGTCGAGCTCCGCTCGATCGATCCGCCGCCGTCCATCCAGGAGTCGATGGAAAAGCAGATGAAGGCGGACCGCGAGAAGCGCGCGATGATCCTTACTGCAGAGGGCCAGCGCGAGGCCTCGATCAAAACCGCCGAGGGTGCCAAGCAGGCCGCGATCCTCGATGCGGAGGGCGCCAAACAATCGGCGATCCTGTCCGCCGAGGCCGAGCGGCAGTCCCTCATGTTGCGCGCGCAGGGCGAGCGAGCCGCGCGTTACCTCACCGCAGAGGGCGAGGCCGCGGCCATCGCCAAGGTCAACTCGTCGATCAGGGCGTCGAAGCCGAGCCCCGAGATGCTCGCATACCAATACGTCCAGAATCTCCCCGAGATGGCGAAGGGAGATGCGGCGACGATGTGGATGATCCCGTCGCAGTTCGGCGATTCGCTCGAGACCTTCGCGCGTGCGATGGCGAAGAAGGACGAAGAGGGCGTGTTCCGCTACGAGGCGCCCTCTGCGCCTGTTGAGGAGCCCTCGGTGGCGACCCCACCTGAGGATTGGTTCGACACCTCGACGGATCCGACAATCGTCGAGACCGTCAAGCAGGCCGAGGCGGCCGCGCGAAGCACCGGCGAGACCGAATCCACGGCCGCGGAGAAGCGCTCGCGGAAGCCGCGTCCGGAGATTTTCGACAAGGTCCCTTCGGACCAGGGCGGTTCGGCGACGTCCGATGGCGCGGGCGACCAGCGCGCGATCGCAGATCGCCAGCCGCAGGGGAACGACACCTACGGTCGGCATGCCGACCCGCAGGCCGGTAACCAGCCTCAGCCCAACTGGCAACAGCAGCAAGGGCAGCAGGGTCCGGGACAAGGTCCAGGACAGGGACACGGCCAGGGCAACCAGCAGGGTGGCGGGTACTACTTCCCGCCCGGGAACACCCCGCCCCAGCGCTAAGCGCGCCGGCTCTCGTCACCTGCATTCCGAGCGCCCCGACGGACCATGAGTTCCGCCGGGGCGCTCGTGTAATTTTTGTGTTCATGGGACCCAATCCGCTCCTTCCGTTCGACGAAGACACCATCGCGATCCTGCGGTCGGCGCGAGAGGTCTTCATCGCCAACGGAGTGAAGGCGACCAACGCCGACGACATCGCCGCCGCGGCAGGTGTCGCCCGGGTGACGCTGTACCGGCGCGTCGGGCGGATGCAGCAGATCCTGGACGCCACCAGCCTGCTGGAGCTCACGGAGCTCGCGCTGAAAGTGCAAGAATCCTTCGTTCCGTACGACTCCATCGAATGGGACCCGATCCGGCACATCGAGGACATCTTCGACTACACGCTGACCTACTTCCGCGAATCCCGGTACATCAAGGCGATCATCCATTTCGACTCCGGGCTCACCACGACGGCGATGATGGAGAACTCCCGGCAGGATTTCCACGTGATCACCGAGTTGCTCGCGGGCATCCTGCGCAGAACCTGGGCCTCCGACATCCATTCCCGCCCGCTGCCCGAACACGAGGCCCAGGATCGCTCGCGAGCGCTCGGGGCGATGCTCGGGCACTTCCTTCAATCGCTGGTGTTGCTTCCTGACGGTCCGCCGGACCTCGATTCGTCCGAGAGGACCCGCGAGTACGCTCGCCTATATATGGCCCCGATTTTTCTCATCCGCCGCTAGGTTCGGCGTTCGACGACAACCAAGGAGTGAGGGTGAACCCTTCCGTGCACAGCGAGCAGTATCTGGCGCACCCCGACCCATGGGGAACGACGCCCGCGGCGACTGTTGTCGCCGAGGTGGCCTCGGCCATGGAGGCTGGGCTCGACGTCGGCACGGCGGTGGATCTCGGCTGCGGCGATGGCCGGCACTCGCGCTGGCTGGCGGGACTGGGGTGGCAGGTCGACGCGATCGACGTCGACGAGGGGGTCATCGCTAGCGCTCGGGAACGGGATTCGGACGACGGTCGAACGGGGCACGTCGACTGGATTGCGGGAGACGCGATGTCGTGGTCTCCGAGCGGTCCGGTGGAGCTCGTCGTGATCGGGTTCGTGCACCTGCCGCTGGAGCGGCTCCGCGAGGTGATCGCGCGCGCCGCCGGCTGGCTCGCCCCCGGCGGGCACCTGCTGTTCGTCGGGCATGCGGCCGAGAATCTGCACCGCGGGGTGGGCGGGCCCAAGGATTCGTCGACGCTCCCCGAGCTCGGAGACCTGGCGGCCGGGGCGGCCGGTATGCGCGTGCTCTCCCTGCGTCACGAGCTGCGGCCCGCAGGCACGGCGACGGCGGTCGACGCCGTTCTCCACGCGATGACGTGGGAGTGACGGTCCGGGGAGGATCGGCGGCTCCGACGTCATAAACGGGGTGGTCGTGGGTTCGACTATGCGGCGTTATTGGGGGACGGTTCCCGCTCGAGTGCGCGTGCGGCGTGGAACCGGCGGCCCACACGCCACCACACGATGAATCCCCAGAGCACGAAGCCGGCGTAGACGATGTACAGCACCGCCGAGGGGTAGTAGCCCGCGGTGAGCAGCAGCGGCACGCCGACGATGTCGACGGCGATCCACAACAGCCAGAATTCGGTCCACCCGCGTGCCATCCCGTAGGTCGCGAGCAGCGAACCCATGAAAATCCACGCGTCGGCGACGGGCCCCCACGAGCCGAGGGCGCGGAACAGGAGGCTGAGCGCGGCGGTGCCGACTGCCATCGCGACGACGATACCGATGCGCTCACTCCACGACGCCCACTTCGGGACGACCGCCTCCTGCCCCGCGTAGTCGAGCCCCAGCGCGCGGGCGCGGCGCTTGCCCAGCGACCATGTCCACCAGCCATAGACGCTGACGGCGAGGAACATCACCTGCCGCCCGGCCTGACCGTAAAGGTCCAGGTCCTGCGGGGTGTGGAATACGCCGCCGAGGAACACGGTGAGCAGGAGTGCGTTGCCCACGATGCCCACCGGCCACGCCCAGACCTGCCTCCGCATGCCCCCGATCGCCGAGGCGAGGCCGAAGAGGTTGCCGACGATCTCGCGCCACAGGATCGGAATACCCGCGATGAGAAACTGGGCGTCGAGGAGATCGACGAGAATGCTCACTCCCCGACCACCAGCTGATCCCCTTCGGCGCGGACCGCTACCTCGTCCAGTGGACGAGCGGCGGGCGGATTGGTGACCTCGCCCGTAGTGGCGTCGAACTGTGAACCGTGCAGCGGGCACCGCAACGACGTCTCGCCGACCAGTTTGGTCTTCGCGCCCTGGTGGGTGCAGGCGGTGGAAAACGCGACGAATTCTCCGGCGGTCGGCTGCGCGACGACCACGGAGCCGGCCTCGTCGCCGGCGTCGACGATGGTGGCTCCCCCGACGGGGACATCGGAGGCGGCCAGCGTGGTTTCGGGGACCAAAACCGTGGTCTGGGCAGTGGACTGCGCCTCCCCCTGGGACAGCGCGCCCGAGCAGGCGGCCAACGCGCCGGGGAAGACCACAAGGCCCGGGATCCCCGCCAACAGCGCGCGCCGCGAGCACGGCGCCGGCATCACGTCCGGCGCGGTAGTGGCAGTGGCGGTTTGGCGATCGACATCGTGTTCCTTGCCCATGTCTAAAGATGCTAGTCCTCGCCCTACACTGGGCCACATGACGGTTCAGCGGCTCCGCCCCCACGCGTCGACGATTTTTGCCGAGGTCTCCGACGCCGCGCGCATGCATCAGGCGATCAATCTCGGGCAGGGGTTTCCGGACACCGAGGGTCCGGCGTCGATGCTGCAGGTGGCGGCCGACGTGATCGCCGCCGGCGGCCACAATCAATACGCTCCCGGTCGAGGGGTTCCGGAGCTTCGGAACGCGGTGTCCAGGCAGATCGCCCGCGACGAGGGGCTCATCTACGACCCGGACACGGAGATCCTCGTGACGGTCGGCGCGACCGAGGGCATCGCGGCGTCGCTGCTCGGGCTCGTCGAACCCGGCTCCGAGGTCGTGGTGATCGAGCCGTATTACGACTCCTACGCCGCGTGCGTCGACCTGGCCGGTGCACGACGGCGGACCGTCCCGCTCGTTCCGGCGGGCGATACCTTCGTCCTCGATCGTGACGCGCTGGCGGCCGCGTGTTCAGATGCGACGTCCGCCGTCATCGTCAATTCCCCGCACAATCCCACCGGGGCCGTGCTCTCCGATGGGGATCTCGAGGCGATCGCGGCGGAGTGCCGCGATCACGACATCATCGCCATTTCCGACGAGGTCTATGAGCACCTCGTGTTCGACGGTGCCCGGCACCGGTCCATCGCACGGTTCGAGGGCATGCGGGAGCGGACCGTGCGTGTGTCGAGCGCCGCAAAATCACTGAGCTGCACGGGCTGGAAGATCGGGTGGATCACCGCGCCCGCGGAGCTGATCGCCGGCGCAACGGCGGCCAAGCAATATCTCAGCTTCTCCTCCGGCACGCCGCTGCAGCTCGCCGTCGCGCACGCGCTCGAGCACGAGCAGGCGTGGATCGGCGAATTGCGGGCGCAGCTGCAGGCGCAGCGAGACCAGCTTCGTGCGGCGCTCACCGGACTCGGCATGGGGGTCTCACACTGCGTGGGAACGTATTTCCTCGTCGCAGATGCCCGGCCGCTCGGCTATGCCGATGCGGCGGAACTGTGCCGCAGGATGCCGGGTGAGATCGGCGTCGCTGCGGTGCCGTTCTCCCCGTTCGTCGACGCCGGGAGCGCCGCAGAGTGGTCGCACCTGACGCGCTTCGCGTTCTGCAAGCGCCCCGAGGTCCTCGGCGAGGCCGCGGAGCGCCTGGCCACACTGCCTATTCGCGGGTAAGCGCCTCGCCGATTGGAGTCGGACCATCGGAGAACTCGATCGTGCGGTTCTCGGTGTCCGGGCGATGGAGGCAGGCCGCGATGACAGCGGCGACGTTTCCGCGGCTGGTCTTGCGGTCCTCGCGCTTGTCCTCGCCGACACCGATCGAGTCCGTCGGCTCGTCGAGGGTGAGCATGCCGGGCCCGAGAATCGTCCACTTGAGCTTGGTTCCCCGCAGGTGCTCATCCGCCGCGGCCTTGGCCTCCGCGTAGGGATAGAACGAATCCTCGGGGTCCACGCCGTGATTCGGACCGGCGCCGTCATACGAAACGATGATAAAGCGCTCCACCCCGGCGGCCTGTGCGGCGTCCATCGAGCGGATGGCCGCGTCACGGTCGACGGCGTAGGTGCGGTCCGGATTGCCGCCCCCGGCGCCGGCGGAGAAGATCACCGCGTCGGTGCCGTTGAAGGCCTCGGTGAGGGCGTCGACGCCGGCGCTTTCGATATCGAGAACAGTCGGGTCGGCCCCGACCTCCTTGACGTCGTCGGCGTGGTCGGGATTACGGATGATGGACGTGACCGAATCGCCATGGTCTGTGAGCAAACGAGCGGCGCGCAGTGCGATTTTCCCGTGGCCGCCGATGATCGTGTAATGAGACATGCCCCCGGTCTACCACTTCCGCGCGTTGCCGCAGCCGCCTCGAGATGGCCCCGCCGAACTACCCCATGCTCGGAGTCGGGGAAGGAATACATGTGATTATTCACACTAGTCACTTTTGTAACATCCGACCCTCGGCACTGGTCGGTGCGAAATTACCGGACGCAACACGTGAATTCAATAAGTAAATACTCATATTGGCAGATAACAACTGTATAAACGAGTGGCGAACGCGTGGCGCGAGCTTGGATACTGGAGACCGAGACGGCACAATAGGAAACGCTGCGCACATCGGTCGAGATAAACGAACAGGCCCCACGAGGGGGCGGAGGAACATTCTCCTTCGGCGCAGAATCCAAATGAATAAGTCGGGAACCACGCTGTCGGCAAGCAGATGTCGGAAGTGGGCACGGGCGCCGGAAGCGGCGTTCCCGTCCGCGGCTCCTACACTTTTGCCCGGCACGTGCGAGACGACATAACGACATACGCACGATTAGTACGACAGAACTATCAACGAGCAATTTCGATCAGAGGTTAAGCACGATGAGAAGGCTCCGCCAGCGGGCAACGTATTCAGCGGCCGTGATGACAGCTATCGCCGCCCTTGCCCTTGGAGGCTGCACCATCCCGACGGATGGAGGGAACGGCGACGACCAGGCCCAGGAGCAGACGACGCCTGCCACGGTCAATTACTCTTTCGACGAAGACGCCGCCGATGTCGAACCCAATGGCGCCGAGATCTCCGTCGAGGACGGCACGATCGAAGAAGTCGTGATGGTCCCGAGCCAGCCGGGCGAGTACTCGGGCCCGACCCCGGCAGCGAACGTCTCATCACTCGCGCAGCCGGAGGACGAGGCGTCCGGCGCGGACGCCGAGGCGACGTCGACCACCGCCGAGGAATCGGCGGACCTCATTCCCGCCAACGATCCCAATGCAGTCGCCGGAACGGTGTCCGAGGACGACACCTCGTGGACCCCCGATGGACCACTGGACTTCGGACAGCACTACACCGCACAGGTGACCTACGCGGGCGAGGACGGCAAGTCCCGGTCCGAGACGCGCGACTTCACTGTCGTCAGTCCCGACTACATCGCCACCCCGACGCTGATGTCCTCGGGCGGCGGCTCGATCGAGAGCAACCGTGAATACGGCGTCGGCCTTGTGATGTCCGTCCGATTCGACCAGGCTCCGACCGATCGCAAGGCGGCCGAGGAGCACATGAAGGTCGAGACCGACAACCCCGACGTCGAGGGCAGCTGGTACTGGATCTCCCCGAACCAGGCGGACTGGCGCCCGCGCGAGTACTACCCGTCGGGCACGAACGTGTCCGTGGACATCGACATGGCCGGCGTTGATCTCGGCGAGGGCATGTACGGCGGTGGAGAGCGCCAGACCGCGAACTTCACTATCGGCGCGAAGCGCGAGGCGATTGTCGACGATTCCGACAAGATCCTGCGCATGTATGAAAACGGCGAGCTCATCGGCGAGCTGCCGACCTCGATGGGCAAGGGCGGCTACGAGACGCACAACGGCGTATCGATGCACTTCTGGACCCCGGAGGGTACCTACACGGTGCTCGACAAGTCCCCGAGCGTCGTGATGGATTCAGAGACCTACGGATTCCCGATCGAAAACGGCGGCTACAAGACGACAGTCGCGCACGGCGTGCGCCTGTCCAACGACGGCATCTACACCCACGCCCTCGACAACATCTGGGCACAGGGTGTGCAGAACACCTCGCACGGCTGCCTCAACCTTTCGCCCGCCAATGCCCAGATCTACTACGACTGGGCCGTGGCCGGAGACGTGCTGCAGGTCCTCAACACCGGCGGACCCGAGCTCGAACCTTGGGCCAACGGCGACTGGAACATTCCCTGGGAGGAATGGCAGACCGGACAGGCCGACTTCTAGTTTTTGGCCACGCCATCTGGCAGATGGTTATTCACAGTGCGGGGTACCCTCGGGTGCCCCACACTTTTTTGCAGGTAGAGGGCTTCGAGTTCTCCGATTTTCTTTGCGTGGTAAAGAATGGGGAATCCGTTCGGAACATTGAGACCGCCCGGTGCATCTGAATGTTCAGATCAGCTATACCCATCACGCGGAACGCATTGTGCAGCTACCGCTGAACCTGCATTGGAGAACGTGCAGTGAACACACAACCGGAACCAACTCCGGCAGACGACGGGCTCGGGCTTTCCGAGCTCGCACCGGCGGACCTGCCGGCCGACTTCTGGGAGCAGGCGGTCTCCGTGGCCGTCGACCCCTCAACCCCGCCCGTCGAGGACATCGAAGTCCCCGGTGACGCCGACCTGGCCTCGGACCCGGATCTCGCCGATGACGGCGACGTGCCGGATCCCGCAGGCGATGACGTCGACCTGTCGGAGTTCGACGACGATCCCTCCGCCCCGGGCGACGCTCCCCTGGGCCAGGACGACCTGGAGACCGACGGGGATGTGAACGACATTGACTCTCCGGAACTCGACTCGGACATTTTAGCGACCCCGGAAACGCCGATCGACCAGCAGGAATTGACCGAACCCTATCCAGATTCCGCGGACTTAGGTACCGTCGAACAGGACGAAGGGGCCTCAGGTTTAGACGATCCTTCGGCGTTCTGACGACTGACACGAAGGGGAACCGGGCTTGCAATCCACCGACACCGAGTTGCTCGAACGCGCTCGGACGGGCGATCAGAACGCGTTCGCAGAGCTCGTCGGCCGTTACCGCGGGCGCACGTGGGCTGTCTGCCTGCGCATTGCGGGGAACCAGCACGACGCAGAGGACGCCCTGCAGAATGCACTGACGGCCGCCTGGCAGAACCTCGACAAGTTCCGCGGCGACGCCAAGTTCTCCACCTGGATCCACCGAATCGCCGCAAACGCGGCGCTCGCGGTCATCCGCAAGCGCCGGGACATGCCCGACGAGAACATCGATACCAACCTCGCCTCCAGCGCTCCCCGCATCGATGAGCGGGTCGCCGTGGTCGAGGCCGTGCAGTCTGCACTGACGAAGCTCCCCGAGGCTTTCCGCGAGGCAATCGTCCTGCGCGAATATGCCGAGCTCACCTACGCCGATATCGCCGCGCACCAAGGAGTGCCGGTACAGACGGTGAAGAGCCGCATCAATCGCGCGCGAACCCAGTTACGGGAGATCCTCGAACCCGTGATGTAGGGCGGCACGCGCTACATGGCAGCGAACCCGCTCGTCTCCCACAAAGTCTCTGCCGTGGCGACATCGCCCGGGTACATGGCGTCGATGATCAAGTGGTTCTCCGTGTTGACCACGAGGAGCGAGAGGAATCCCTGCCCCTCTTGTATGAAGCCGAGAACACTGCCGCTGTCCGACGTCATTTCCGTGATCTTGACTCTGTTGTCCGGGTTCGAGGCGTCGGCTCGCTGCTCGTCGACGAGGGAATTCGCGGCGACCTCGTCGGCGTAGGCCGGGAACGAGTACGAGGATTTCTCGCCGAGAGCGCCGGCCTCGTTGTCCACGGTGCACTGGGCGCCTGGGACCTTCTTCCCCGACGGCGCGGACTGCTCCTTCGCCTCGCAGGTGGTGACGTTACGCAGCGCCTCCGGGAGAGCGGCGGTGATGCCTTCGGGCCCTTCGCCCACCGGATCGGTGACGAAGGATTCCGGGCCGCCGAGGCCGCCGTTGGTGAGGAAGTACGTCCCGCCGATGGCGACCGCGACGGCCACTACACCTGCGCCGATCGCGGCTGCCAGTTTTCCGCCGCTGAGCCCACCAGTGCGCTTCTTTTGGGTCTGGCCTATCCCGGATGTCGGCTGGTGGGGACCGTGGCCGGCGTGTTGAGGTCCCTGCACGGACCCGGCCCCGTCGATCGAGGGGGCCGGCGCGAAGCCGTGCTGCGCGAAGTTGTTGTCCTCGGACTGCGCGGGAGACTGCATACGCTCGACGCGGAGCGCGCCGAGGAGCGCGCCCTGGGCCACGACCGTCTTCGGATCGTCGAGGGTGGCAACCGGCGCGAATTCGGACAGCCGCGAGTGGATCAGCGGCACCTGGCTCGATCCGCCAGTGAGGTATAGCGCCCGCAAACCATTGTGTGCGACTCCGCCGTCAGACATGGCCTGCCAGGTGAGCTCGACCGCGCGCTGGATCTCCGCGTCGATGAGGCCGTTGAATTCCGCGCGGGTGAGCAGGAGCGTCTCATTTCCCACCGACGTCGACACCGAGATCGTCGCCGATGCCTCCTCGGAGAGAACCTCCTTGGCTGCCCGGACCGAAAGATCGAGCGCGCGCAGCGACGAGGTAGAGGCGCTCGAGCGCAGGTGTTCGGCGAGTGGGGGGTTGGAATCGTCGAGCTGGGCGAAGACCCATTCACGGATCAGCGCGTCGAAGTTACGGCCGCCGATGCCGTTGTCGCCGCGCGCGGCGAGGATGCGGAAATCCCCGCCCGGGACGGCCTCGAGGATGGCGATGTCGAGGGTTCCGCCGCCGAAGTCGAAGACGCCGATGCGCTCGCCCGGCTGCAGGTTCGAGGTGGTCGTGTAATAGGTGGCGGCGGCACGCGGCTCGGAGACGAAAAGCAGCGAATCGGGGTCGATCCCAGCGCGACGAGACGCCTCCTTGAGTGCAAAAAGCGCCGAATCGCCCCAGGCCTCCGGGTGCGTGAGCACGACCTTTTCCGGCGGGACCTCGCCGTGTTTGCGACAGGCCGAGCGGTAGGCGACGTGTAATACGGCGGCGAAAAGATCGACGACCTCGACCTCACGGTCGCGCAGCCGCACAGAGCTGCTGCCGATGGCGCGTTTCGGGAAGGGCATGAACCCGGAAGCGTCGCCCTCGGCACGGTTCGCCGCTGCGGCACCCGCAGCGATCGCACCGCTGGGCTCGGCGTACACCGCCGACGGCAATAGGTTGCCGCCGTGCGTGAGCGCCACCGGCTCGACCTCGCCACTTCGCGGCGACGTGTGCGCCGCTGCCGTATTGGACGTGCCGAAGTCGATTGCTAGCTTCCATCCACCGGCCACTCGCGCCTCCCACGTCTACTTATGTTTGATCGGCCTCCATTGTGCCCGGCCGCCCCACAGCCGCGCCCTGGTGGTGAGCGACGGCGCCGAGCGCGGGCGGGGAACGCAGGGCAAAACCCTGCCGGAGGTATGTCGTCCTCGGCCGTGGGAAGTGTTTCCTCCCGGCATGGGCGCGCCCGAGAGATCTGGCCGCGAAATTCTTAGGGTCACACACCCTTTTTGGTGTAAGTGCAGCCTTCCCTGTGCTCGATTAAGGGGGGCTGAACACTTATACCCACTCGGGTGGACAACACGTTACCGCTGGTGGCTGCATAAATTTCATCGGCGTATGGTCACTATCAAAGCAAGACGGAAACAACAACTGACAAAGACGAAAGGAAGGCACATCATGGCTTCCAAGTTCCACAACCTTCTCCGTGAGCAGATCGCCAACGAGTTCGGCGCTATGCAGCAGTACGTCGCCATCGCCGTGTGGGCCGATGCCAGCGACCTCCCGCAGATCGCCTCGCATTTCTATGCACACTCGCTTGGCGAGCGTAATCACGCGATGATGATGGTCCAGTACCTCCTCGACCGTGGCGAGACCTTCGAGGTCGGCGCCATCGAGGCGCCGCGCAACGCCTTCGAGTCCCCGCTCGACGCGTACAAGGCGGCCCAGGCCCACGAGGTCAAGGTCACCGGCCAGATCGAGGCGCTCTTCCACGCCGCACGCGAGGAAAACGACCCGCTTGGCGAGCAGTTCATGCTCTGGTTCCTGCGCGAGCAGGTCGAAGAGGTCGCCAACATGGACACGATGGTCACCATCGCCGAGCGCGCGGGCGACAACTGGTTTGACGTTGAGCGCCACCTCGCACGCGAGGGCGGCGGAGCCTCCTCGAACACCGGCACCCCGCCGGCCGCTGCGGGCGGCGCGATCTAACTCGCCGCCCTGGGGCGCTCGCGCCCCGAGCAAAAATTCCGCGATGACGGCGGAGGATCCGTTCCTCCGCCGTCATCGCTATTTCTTCGGTTCTGCGCGTTGCCTTCTCGGGTGCAGGCTGGTCCGGGTAGCGGAATAAATTGGTGTTCATCAAGCACACTGCGGTGCATACTGCACACATCCGGCCGCGGGGGTCTTTCGCGCCTTCGTCGGCGGCAGTTCCCGCGGAAGGGGCGTACATGGACCGGTTGCATTCGTCGGCTCCCACGGCGCGAGCCTTCCGTCGGTTCGGCTGCGCGTTGTCCACCGCCGCAATTGCGTACGCCCTCGCGGGTTGTTCCGTCGGGCCGCCCGAGGGAGCAGGGAGCAGCGCCACCGTGAGCCGGGCGCAGACGTCCGCCGTCATCACCATCCCTGGCGCGGAGCGCCAGCCAGTTTCGCCGGGCTCGCCCATCCGCGTGGAGGCCTCCGGCGGCTTCCTCACCGATGTGTCCGTCTCCCGCGACCGCGACGATGCGAACATCGCCGGGTCCGCGGTCGAGTCGAACAAGGGCCGCACGACTGCGTGGGCGACGACCGAGCCGCTCGGCGCGGACGAGACGTTCACGGTCGCGGCGGTCGCCGAGAATCAGGCGGGCGAAACGACGGAGAAGCAGTTGCAGTTGAGCACGGCACCAACCGAGAGCTCTGCCCCGGATACCGGATCCGCCGGTGGGGACGACCCCGATCTCTGATCGCGTCGCATGGTCGCTGACGGCTCCGTAGAGATACTTGCTCGCGTTTACCCTCACTTACATTGGGGCCGCGCTTTCGGACGGAAACCCGTGCGCTCGCGGCGCGACAGGGGCGAAAAGAACCTGAATCGGCACGTGAAAATAAATAAATCTGCGCAGCCGACCAGCGGACTCGACTAAGGCCGAGGGATGCGGCGGAATCACACGTGCGCACCTCACAACACTTGCACACCATCGACATGATCCTGAAGTCGATGCTGGTCAGAAGTCATTTCCATACACTCGGACTCGGGGGCAGAGTTACTGGTGTGACAGTTGTGACGCATGTGGTTTTCTGGTTCCTCGGCCGGATTTACACAGAATAAGGAATCTGAATCTTCGTTTCCGGGTGTTGATTCCCGCTTGTTCACGCCCTTACGTTGGTCCCGCGAACATTTCGAGGCACTACCAAGAGCCAAGATGAAAGGACCGCACTGTGAATACTCGTCGTAAGAGCTTTATGATCGCCGCCGGTGCCGCCACCGGAGCGATGGCCGCCGCAACCGTGATCGGCGCAGGACCTGCAGGAGCGCAGGAAGCGCCCGCTCCGGAGCAGACCGAGCAGACCGAACAGGCTCCCGCCGAGGGCGCGACCGAAGACGGCACCGCCGAGGCTCCCGCCGGCGACGCGGAGGCCCCCGCCGGCGATGCGACCGGCGAAGAGGCTCCGGCCGGAGACGATGCCGAGGCACCAGGCGCAGAATGTGGTCTCGACGCCGAGGCCATCGCCGAGGAGACCCCGGCCCCCGCAGACTACGACGGTGAATTCCCGGGCTGGACCGTGGAGAACGTCGCCAGCCCGTGCGGGAACCTCGGCGCGGTTGAGCTCTCCGCCGAGGGCGCAACCGGCTCCTCGCCGACGCAGGTCGTGCTGGTCAACGCCGGCACCCCGACGAAGACGCAGCCCGAGGGCAACACGTCGCTCGGCCAGCAGTTCTTCGATTTCGCTGCCGTCGTCAACGAGAAGCACGCACCTGAAGCCGGTGACCCGAACGCCGAGGCACCGCAGACGCAGTCCATCTATGTCTGGAACCCGCTCGCAGGCGACGTCGTCGGCGCACCGATCCCCGCTGGCTCCAGCATCTAAATCACGGTCTTCGCACCGATTTCTATGAAGCGTCCCAGGTTCTACCTGGGGCGCTTTGTGGTTGATTAGGCACACTGGTGATTGTGAGTACGACAGCTGAGAACCTTGCGGACCCCGACGGCCCTCTCCTGCCTTTCGAGGGCCGCGACACCGACGGAGCGCCGTCACCCGAAGTACTGGAGAGCGCCTTCGAGGCGGGCAGGAAACTCAACGAGAGTTTCATGCCCTATCGGTTCGCGATCCAGGAGGTCCTGACCAAGCTACAGATCCTCCGCGACGAAATCTCGATCCGCGAGCAGTACAGCCCTATCGAGCACATTTCCGACCGGGTCAAGAGTCTCGATTCCATCGTCGGAAAGCTGCGCCGCCGCGGCCTGCCGCTGAGCGTGACCTCGATGCACGAGAACCTCACCGACATCGCCGGCATACGCGTGACCTGCTCGTTCATCGGCGACACCTACCGGATGCAGAGGTTGCTCGACGCGCAGCCGGATATGCGGACGATCGAGCTCAAGGACTACATCGCCGAGCCCAAGCCCAACGGGTATAGGGGCTTGCACGCGATCATGGAAACTCCTGTGCACCTGTCGACCGGATCTGAGCCGGTCAAGGTGGAGATCCAATTCCGCACGATCGCGATGGATTTCTGGGCGAGCCTGGAGCACAAGACGTTCTATAAATACGACCGCGACGTCCCCTCCAGGCTGCTTGCCGAGCTCACCGAGGCGGCCGAGACCGCCAATCTCCTCGACAAGCGGATGGAGTCGATCCATCGCGAGATTCGCGGCGCCGGAACGACGAAACTCTAAGCGCCGCCGAAATATTCATACCTAACATTGGCGTAACGACGCGCCGTCACGCCTCCACGAGGCCTCCGAAGTGCCTAGTATTTGCAAACATGGCACCTGTAACTCGTTCTTCCCGCCGACCGTGGACGCGGCTTTCCGCAGCCGCCCTCGTGGCGACGCTCGCGCTCGGCGGCTGCTCGGTCTTCACGCCGGACAACGGTTCGTCCGAGCTCGATTCCTTCATCCAGGCGTTGAACAACGAGGACGCCGGGGCCGCGGCGGCCCTGACCACCGATCCCGAGGCCGCGCGCGCCTCCATCGAGAAATCGCTCTCGGGACTGGCGACGGACGAGCAGGGCCCCGACCTCGAGATCGACCGCGGCGACGGCGATCTCCCGGACGGTACGGTCTCGCTCGGAACGACCTGGACCCTCGCGCCAGACCGCGAGGGCACCCCCCGCACCATCACCGGCACCGGTGCCGCCGGGATGACAAAGGTCGGCGAGGAATGGAAGGTCGAGTGGGCTCCAACGGTGCTCGACGACCGCTTCGGTGAGGGCGATTCGCTACTCCTCGAGGACAAGCTCGACTACTCCGGCCGGGTCCTCGCCGCAGACGGCACTCCGTCGATGGAGTGGCTGCCGGTGACCAACGTGCAGATCCCCATGTCCGAGATCACGCCGGAATCGCAGGCGCCCGAGCAGGTCGCCGCGCTCGTGGGCCAGCAGTTCCCGGAGATCACCGCACAGTCGATTCGTGACGGCGCCCAAAGCGCCATCGACGGCGCCGCGGAATCCGGCGAGGCAGAACCGGAGAACTACACCGTCGTCAGCCTCCGCGAGGAAGACATCGCACCGATCCGCGATCAGCTCGCGGGCACCGAGAACGTGCTTCTCGACGAAGACCACCGACTGATCAGCGTCGGGCTCCCCTCGCCCGCGATGAGTTCGGTCGAGGAGCCGCTGCGCGAACGCATGGGCGAGCGCGGTGGGTGGGCCGCGGGAATCGCCTCCTCCGGCGTCATGCGCGAAGAGTTGGCGTCCGCCGCGCCCGAGCCCATCGGCGATATCACCACCACGCTCGACCCGGCCATCCAATCCGCGGCACAATCGGCGGTCTCGGGCAGCGGCTTCGCGTCGTCGATCGTCGCGATCCGGCCTTCCACGGGCGAGTTGGTCGCCGTCGCGCAGAACGACGCGGCGAGCTCGCTCGGCCCGGTCGCACTGCAGGGCCACTTCCCTCCGGGGTCGACGTTCAAGGTGGTCACGACCTCGGCGGCACTCAGCGAGGGCGTGGTCGGCGCGAACGACACTGTCCCGTGCCCCGGCGTCACCAGCGTCGACGGGCGCACGATCCCCAACGAGGACGAGTTCGCCCTCGGCCAGGTCTCGATGGGCACCGCGTTCGCCCGCTCGTGCAACACGACGCAGGCGATTCTGTCCTCGGGGCTTACCGACACGTCGCTGCGCGATACCGCCGCCCAGCTCGGCCTCGGCACCGAGATGACGATCCCCGGGCTCGACGCCTACACGGGCGAGGTGCCGGTCGCCGAGCAGGGCCCGGCGCGCGTCGAGGCGTCGATCGGGCAGGGCACGGTCACGGCCAGCCCGTTCGGCCTTGCGCTGATGTCGGCGTCGGTCGCCGCAAACGGGAATCTCGTCCTCCCCACGTTCTTCCAAGGCGAACCGGCGACAGTGCCTAACCCGCCGGCGCCGCTCGACCCGGGCGTGGCGAGCACGATCCAGGATTACATGCGCCAGGTCGTCACCTCGGGCACCGGTACGGGCGGCGGCAGCATCCCCGACCTGCGGGGCAAGACCGGAACGGCGGAAACCGGGATGGGCGACCCGCACGGCTGGTTCACCGGTTACGCCGGCGACCTCGCATTCGCGGTACTCATGCAGGAGGCGGACAGTTCCAAGCCGGCCGTGTCGATGGCCGCGAACTTCCTTTCGCAGGCGCCGTACTAACCCCCCTCTTGTACACTCGTCCAAAATGACGCGCGGAGTTAATCCCACCGGTCACGGCGCACGAGGCGAGGTACTTTCGGGCATGGCAACACGAGTCCATTCGTTCACCGACGACGCGCTCGGAACCCTCGACGCCACCGGCATCGCCGAGGCGATCGGCGCGGGCACGATCAGCGCGGCCGAGGCAACAGAGGCGGCGATCGCCCGCGTCGAGAGCGTCAACGGACAGCTGGGCGCGACGGCGTTCGAGTGCTTCGAGCGCGCCCGTGCGCAGGCGTCCGCTCCGCTCGGGTCAGGCGCGTTTGCGGGCGTACCGTCGATGGTCAAGGACAACACCGACATCGCCGGTCTGCCGAGTCGCCACGGTTCATCTGCCATCAGTCCGCACCCCGCAAAGGCCGACTTCCCTTCCGGCGCACAGTATCTGGATCAGGGTTTCGCCCTCCTCGGCAAGACGACGCTCTGCGAGTACGGGCTCACCGCGAGCACCGAATGGGTTGACCGCGCCCCCACACGCAACCCGTGGAACACCGAATATTCGGTCGGCGCATCATCAGGCGGCTCCGCGGCGCTCGTCGCTTCGGGCGCCCTACCGATAGCTCACGCGAATGACGGCGGAGGAAGCATCCGCATCCCCGCCGCGGCCGCCGGCCTCGTCGGTCTGAAGCCAACCCGCGAACGTCATCTCGACCAGCCCGGGGTGCGCCGCCTGCCGGTGAACCTAGTCGCCGAGGGTGCGCTCACCCGCACCGTCCGGGACACCGCGCGGTTCATGGCGGGTATGGAGGCCAGCGCGCCGAACCTCGATCTGCCACGCATCGGCACCATTACCGAGCCCGGTGAGCGGCGTCTGAATATCGGGGTGCTTCGCTCTTCCGAGCTCGCCACGGTCGACCCGGAGGTCGTCGCCACCGTGGACTCCGTGGCCGAGCTGCTCGCCTCCGCCGGTCACCGAGTGCAAGAGATCGCCCCGCCCGCGGGCGTGCAGTTTTCCCGCGACTTCACGCTGTATTGGGGCCTATCTTCGGCGCTCCTCATTCTCGAGAGCACGCTGAGCCACGGCCGACACTTCGATCCCCGCAAGCTCGACCCGTTCACCAAGGGACTCGCCAAGCACTGGGCGAAGAACATCCACAAGACTGCGTCTGCCGTGCGTAGGTTACGCAAAATCCCCGCGCTATACGATGCCGCATTCGAGGATATCGACCTCATTCTCAGCCCGACGCTGTGTCACCCCGTGCCGGAGCTCGGCGTCATGTCGCCGGCACTTGGTTTCGAGGAGCTGTTCGATCTGCTCGAGAAGTATGTCAGCTTCACGCCGTTCAACAACGTCGGCGGCGGACCCGCGATCTCGTTACCTCACGGAACAACGAGAAACGGCATGCCCGGTTCGGTGCACTTCAGCGCTGCCCGCGGGAACGAGGCGACGCTCCTGCAGATCGCTTTCGAGCTGGAGGAAGCATCGCCGTTCCCCGACATCACCGCCGGCCCTTAGGCCTCCCACCAGGGACGCAGCGGGACGGTCCACGGCTTCCCGGCGTCCTCGTCGAGGTTGACGAGGAGGAACTGGTGGAGCTGGATCACGTTCGTCTCGAAGCCGTACTGGCACGCGCCCATATATAGGCCCCACAGCTTCGCCATCGGAAGGCCGACTTCCTCGACAGCCTCGTCCCAATGCGCTTCCAGATTCTTGCACCAATCGCGCAGCGTGAACGCGTAGTGCGGACGCAGGTTCTCCGAGTGGATGGTCTCGAAACCGACGTTCTCGGCCTCGGCCGAGATGATCGACGGTCCGGCGAGCTCGCCGTCGGGGAAAATGTAGCGGTCGATAAACGCGCCGGCCTTCGTCGTGCGCGAGTTCTCCGGCCGCGTGATCGAGTGGTTGAGCAGCAGCCCGCCGGGCTTCAGGAGGCTACGCAGCTTCTCGAAGTACGCCGAGTAGTTGTCCCGCCCGACGTGCTCGGTGATCCCGATGGAGCTGATCGCGTCGAACTGCCCCTCGGGCACATCGCGGTAGTCCTGAAGCCGCACCTCGGCGAACTCGCCCAGACCTTGCTTCTCGATTTCGGCCTGTGCCCAGCCGGCCTGTTCCTTCGAGAGGGTCACGCCGATCGCGTGCACGCCGCGGCGCGCCGCGTAGCGGACCATCCCACCCCAGCCGCAGCCGACGTCGAGGAGCCGGTCGCCGGCCTTCAGCCCGAGCTTGTCGAACACGAGGCGGTACTTGTTCTCCTGCGCCTCCTCGAGCGAGGCCTCTGCGTTCGGGTAGCAGGCGCATGTGTAGGTCATCGACTCGCCGAGCACCCACTCGTAAAACTTGTTGGACACGTCGTAGTGGTACGAGACGGCCTTCGAGTCGCGCTCCTTGGAGTGGCGCTGCAGACCCGAGAGCGCACGCCGCCACGGAGGCATGACCTCCATCTCCGGCACCGGCACGCCGGGGTTGACGTTCTTCAGCCCCACGGACTTCGCGATTCGCAGCGCGGTCGCGAAGTCCGGCTTGTGCGCCATCTTCTTGCGCAAGATCTCGAGCGCGCCGAAAATATCGTGCGGCGCGGCCGGGTGCACTCCGTCGACCTCGATCGATCCGGTCAGGTAGGCGCGTGCGAGACCGAGGTCCCCGGGCGCGAGGACGAACTGCTGCAGCGCCTCGGGAGAGACCATCCGCACCACCAGCGGGCAGTCGGCCGGCCCGAACGAGCTGCCGTCGTACGCCTCGATGCGCACCGGCGACGCCTCACCGTCGGCAACGGAAGAAATGATTTCGCCAATCGTCATCGGCTCGGCTCCGGTGCCGGCCTTGCGCCCCATGAACAACGCTCTACCTCCGTCGTGCTTTATCTTTTTATCTTTAACTATCTCGGGTGCGCCGTCGACGCGAATGTGCGCCGCTCGCCGCTAATCACCGTGCGCGCACGGTCTTGTCGTACAACGTCGGGAACCGCCCGTCGGGATCGAACTCCGCCTTGAGCCGGTCGGCGTGCTCCCCGCCGTACAGCGCGGCGAAGGTCGCTTCGTCGTAGAAGGCATCGGAGTACAGGGACTTATGCCCGCCGAGCTTCGACACCTCTTCTTCGATCCGCACGTTCCACGCGCTCTCGCTCGTGCCCGGCTCGATCGGGGCCGACGACCAGAAACCGATGTTGACGTAGGTGGTTCCTGCTTCGAGAGGGTACAGCGGCCACGGCCGTCCCGCGCCCGTACCGGCCCCGCCCGTCGTCGAATCGCCCTTGTCGAGCAGACGCAGCGGGCACAGCCACAGCGGCTCGATCGGCACCTCGCGCAGGAACCAGGAGATGAAGTCCGGCAGCCGGTCGATGGTCACCTCGACGTCCTGCACGACGCGCTCGCGCGGGCCCTCGCCCTTGAGCGCGCCGATCTTGTTGCCGAGATCGTATTTGTGGTCGAGCCCGATGATCTTCCAGTAGAACGACGAACGCAGCAGCTGTTGCGGCCAGAACTTGCGCACCTTCGGGTTCTGCGTGCCGAAGGCTCGCGAACACCAGAACCAGTCGGTGTCCCAGCGCCACAGGTAGTCGCGGATGCGCAGCACGTCGGTGGCAACGCCGGATTCATGCTGCAGCGAGCGGTAGTAGATCGCCTGCTTGTCGCCGATGCCGTCGTAGCGCGAAGGCCGGGCGTCCGCTCCGATTTCGTCGGCGGACACCATGCGGCCGAAGCTCAGGTACATCTCGTCGTCCGAGAACACGACGCCGTCGATAAAGTCGGCTTCTTCGCCGTCATAGGCCTCATTTGTGACGGCGGAGTCGAGCGCCTTCGTGAGTTCGGCGATGTCGTTGAAGCGGACGTGGCGCACGGCGACGAACTCGGCCACCGGAACGAGCGTGATCCGCAGGCGCAGCGAATACCCAAGCGAACCGTAGGAGTTGGGGAACCCGCGGTACAGCGTCTGCTCGCGCTCGCTGCCGCCGGGTCGGGCGGTGACGATCTCGCCGGTGCCGGTGAGGATGTCCATCTCGAGCACCGATTCGTGCGGCAGGCCGAGCGCGAACGAGGTGGCCTCGATCCCGAGCCCCGTTACGGCGCCGCCGAGTGTGATCGTCTTGAGCTGCGGCACCACGTGCGGCATGAGCCCGAACGGCAGCGTCGCGTCGACGAGATCCTCGTAGGTGCACATGCCCTGCACGTCCGCGGTGCGGGCTTCCGGATCGACGGAGATGACCTTCGTCAGCCCCGAGGTGTCGAGGCCAGGGCCCGGCGCTGACTGGCGGGCGCGGAACAGGTTCGAGGTCTTCTTCGCCAGGCGGACGCGGCGCTCGTCGGGGATGGCGCGGAAGGTCGCGAGTATCCGCTCGACCCCCTCGGCATGGGCGCTCTCCCCGACGATGAGTGTGGACTGATCGTTGCCGGACCGGGCGAGGGAAGTTGATGCCATACCGACAACAGTAGTCCCGCCGCTCTCGGCGCCGCCAAGCGGAAGGGGCGATTTTCACATCCGCGTTACCGGCGATTTCCCGAGCGGTCGCCCTAGAGCTTCTCGCGGTCCAAAGCCTCGCTGCACAGGTCGTGCCCGACGCCGATCACGTAGTCCGCGCGGTGGAAGTCGAACGCGGTGCACGTGCTCGCCGGCACCGAGATATGGATATCGGGCGGGTTTCCGGCGAGCCGGTACCCGGTGATCACCGCCTCGACCGCGTCGAGCGCCTGCACGACGACGTCGAACATGCCCAGCGATTTCGGCAGCGTGCCGTAGGTCTCGGCGACGGCGCCGGGCGAGATCGCGTGGTCGAGTTCGTCGCTGACCATCTCCTCGGCGGCGTCATAGTTCGACTTGGCGCCGGCATCGGCGGCCATCTCGGGCGAGACCTTCCCGGCGAGCCGCTTGCGCACCCTCGTTCCCGCGTGCGTTTTGCCGACCTCCCAGTCCTCGAGCGCCGGCAGCAGGCGGTTGGCGACAAAGCGGGTCATCTCCCTGTCGAACATCTCCGACGTCGCCGCGCGCAGCCGCGTCGCCCGGTCCTCGATCCGGTGCGGGGCGTCGTCGGCCTTCTTCACCTTCGCCTCGATTTCCTCCTCGGCCTCGTCGGAGGACTCGTTGATCACCGAGCCGAGGGCATCGCCACGCCGGCCGGTAAGCGAGACCGCGACCATGATGTCCGCGTTCGTCGCGATCAGCGGCTCGACCGGCACGGGATTCATCACCCCGCCGTCAATAAGCAGCCGCTCCCCCACGACAGCGGGCGTGATCACCGACGGGATCGCAAACGACGCCCGCATCGCCACGTCCATCGGTCCGCGCGTGAACCACACCTCGCGCCGCGAATGCATGTCCGTCGCCACGGCGGTGAACGGGATGCGGGCGTTCTCGATGCGCGCCCCGTCGAGAATCTTCGACAGCCGTTGCATCACCCGTCGCGCGCGCATAGCTCCGCCACCGGTGAGGGCCGGATCGATGAGCCTCACGACGTCACGTTGCGTAAGCGGGCGCACCCACTCCTCGAACTCGTCGAGCTTGCCCGCGGCGTACAAGCCGCCGACGACGGCGCCCATCGACGCCCCGGAAATCGCCACGATCTCGTGCCCCCGCGCCTCGAGTTCGCGGATCACGCCGATGTGCGCGTACCCGCGCGCACCACCGGATCCCAGTGCCAAAGCCACTCGCATGTGCGGGCGCACCTCCTCGATTCGAGCGTTAATCACCGTGCCCTGCGCACGTATTCGGCCCCCATTGTCCTCCACCTCCCGCCCCCGCGTAATCCGTACACGCGGATTCGTGCGGCGAGAACACGTAAGTTCAGAGGCATGACCGACGCCCCACCGGACACCGCGCACCAGGCGCCCGACCAAGTCATGCTCGTTCTCAACTGGGCCCTGCACGCCCTGTTCGCGGGGCTGTGGCTGCTCGCGGTCGTTCAGGCCTTCTCGCTGGATGACGGCAGTCGGCTGTTCTCTCTCGCCGCCGCGTCCTGTCTGCTCCTGGTCTACGGCCTCGGGGCGGTGCTGCCGCGTCTAGCCCGCGGACAGGGGGCTCTGCTGTGGGTCGCCGCGCTCGTCGTGCTGTGGGCGCTGCTCATCGTCCACGTCCCCTCGGCGGCCTACCTCGCGTTCCCGCTGTTCTTCCTGTGCCTGCACGTGCTTCCGCTGCGTTCGGGTTCGCTCGCGGTGGTTCTCGTCTGCGCGATCGCCGTGGTCACGATCGGCACCCAGCAGGAGTGGACGATCGGCGGCGTGGCCGGACCGACGGTCGCCGCGGCGGCGGCCATCGCGGTGGCCGTCGGCTACCGCTCGCTCATGGACACCCGCGCCGAACTCGCGGCGAAGGAGCGCGCGGCGGGGCAGGAGGCCGAGCGGACGCGGCTGGCCGGCGAAATCCACGACACCATTGCCCAGGAGCTCGCGAGCATCCAGATGCTGTTGCGTGCGGTCGAGCGTTCGGCGCCCGAACACCCGTCGATCGACGACATCCGTCTGGCTCGCGAGACGGCGGGCAATTCGTTGCACGAGGCGCGTCGGGTCGTCGCCGCGCTGCGCCCGGCCGTGCTCGAGGGAACGACGCTCGCCGGCGCGCTGGAGCGCGTCGCCCTGCACGCGCCCTCGCTTCCCGACGGCACGCGCCCGCGCGTGCGGGTCACCGGAACCGGAGACGTCGACGGCGGGGTGCGGGTGTCCTCGGCGCTCGTGCGGATCGCCCAGGAGGCGGTCTCCAACGCGGTGCGACACGGCCATGCGACGCAGATCGAGGTCTCGGCGACCCGCGCCCGTCACGGCATCGAACTCACGGTCCGCGATAATGGAACCGGCTTCGACACCGCCCGGCTCGAAGACGCCGCGGGCTTCGGGCTCGAGAACATGCGCCTGCGGCTCGACGAGCTCGGTGGCAGGCTGAGGATCGACTCCCAGCCAGGGGTGGGCACGGTTCTGGGCGCGACTGCACCTGTACGAATGGTCGCAGGCGACGGCGACAACGCCGAGGCCTCGAAGGAGGAATCCACGCGATGAGCACGATCCGGTTACTTCTCGCCGACGACCACGCGGTCGTCCGCCGCGGCCTCGCCGCCCTGGTCGGGGCCGAGGACGATCTCGAGGTCGTCGCCGAAGCGTCGACGTCGAAGGCGGCGATCGAGCGCGCCCGAATCGGCGACATCGACGTCGTCCTCATGGACCTGCGGTTCGGGGAGGTCGGCGAGCTCGGCTCAACCCCGGGCGGCGTGGAGGCGACGCGCGCGATCCGCTCCAGGGAAGACGCACCCGCGGTGCTCGTGGTCACCGCCTACGATTCCGACCCCGAGATCCTCGGCGCCATCGAGGCGGGCGCGGTCGGCTACATGCTCAAGGACGCCGAGCCCGAACAGCTCGTCGGTGCGATACGGGCCGCGGCGCGCGGCGAATCGGCGCTTGCACCGGCCGTACAGGCGACGCTTATGGGCACCTTGCGCACAGGCCGCCCGGCGCATCCGGACACCGAACTCTCCCCGCGCGAGCACGAGGTACTCAAGGCCGTCGCCTCGGGCGAGACGAACCGGAAGATCGCCCGCGAACTCGGCGTCTCGGAGGCCACGATCAAGACCCATCTCACCCATGTGTTCGGCAAACTCGAGGTGTCCTCACGCACCGCGGCGGTCGCCAAGGGGCGCGAGCTAGGCCTGTTGTAGCGCCCGAACTTCGCGAGGAGACGGCCGCCTCGCCCCTATGACCCCTTGCGTCCCATTTCGGTCAAAGCGCCCTCGCGAGGAGCCCGAAATTCGTATAGTGATCGCCATGACTATGGTTCACATCACTTCTTCTTCCGATTCGGGTGTGGCCGACGGCGCCGCGTCCCCGCGGTCCGCCCTTCGCCGCGGGGCCCGGGGAGTCCTCGCCGGCGTGTGCGGCCTGGCGCTCGCCTGCACCGGGGCGGTCGCCGTCGCGCCGGCGGCCTCTGCGCAGACCGGGTCGGTGTCCGATAACGGCTTCACCCATCCCGATTTCTACGCTCCCCCGTCCGAGCTTCCCGGTGGCGATCCGGGCCAGCTCATCCGTTCGGAACCGATGGGCCTTGCGTTCGATGGCCTCCCCGGCTTCTGGCAGGGCGACGCGCAGCGGGTCATGTACACCTCAATCGGCGCGCGCGGCGGCGAGGTGCCCGTGACCGGCACCTACATCCGCTCGTCGAAGCCCGCCCCGGGCGGGGACCGCCCGCTCGCCGTCGTCGCCCCTGGCACCCAGGGCGCCGGCGACCAGTGCGCCCCGTCCCGCAATTTCGAGACCGGGCTCAACGTCGCCACGTCTCCGCCGAGCATCTCCCCGGGCTACGAGGCGATCGCCGCGTGGACGCTGGTCGACCGGGGCTTCGACGTGCTCGTCACCGATTACGAAGGTCTCGGCACCCCGGGCCAGCACACCTACGTCAACAGCGACGCCCAGGCGCACGCCGTTCTCGACGGCGCCCGAGGCGCGATCGCCGCCTCCGACGGCCGTCTCAGCCCGGAATCGCCGGTCGTCGTCACCGGCTATTCGCAGGGCGGTGGCGCGGCAGCCGCCGCAGCCGAGGCCGCGCCCGATTACGCGCCGGACCTCAACCTCAAGGGCGTCAACGCCTCGGCGGCGCCGCTCGATCTGCGCGCCACGCTCAAGCAGGTCGACGGCAACCTCATCGCGGGAGTCATCGGATACGCGATCAATTCCTTCCTCGCCACCGACCCGAGCCTGCAGACGGTGCTCGACGAGGAGCTCAACGACGCCGGCAAACGCCTGCTCGCGGACACGGCGAACCAGTGCATCGGGGATTCGATCCTCACCTATCCGCTGCGCAGCACGTCCGACTTCAGCAAGTCCGGAGAGTCGCTCGACCAGATCATCGAACGCCGTCCCGAGCTCAGCGAACTCCTGGACAGCCAGAAGCTGGGCGAGAAGGCGCCGCAGGTTCCGGTCCGCCTACAGGGGAACCTCAACGACGACGTCATCCCCTATGAACCGATCAAGAACGGGGCTGCGAGCTGGTGCGCCGGGGGTACGGCAGTCGAATTCGTCACCGACGGCCTCCCGCCGATCGTTCCCCGCTCGGCGATCAACCACCTCGCGCCGTACCTGACGAACGCGAACGCGGTGAACGACTACCTCGTCGGGCGCGTGCTCGACCAGCCGGCGCCGCAGAACTGCGCGGTTTGACGAAGCATTCACGGGGCGGGAAAGCTTGGATCACCATGCCGAGCTTTCCCGCCCCTTTGCGCGCAGACCGCGCCGCCGTCATAGTCCCCCTCGTCGCCGCGGACGCCGCGGGGCTGCGAGCCGAATGCGCACAGATCGCGCAGCTGGAGCCGGGGATCGTGGACCTCGTCGAGTGGCGCGTGGACCGCTTCGAGGAGGCGGCGCGGAGCGGCGAGATCGACGCAGCCCTCGCCGTCATCGCCGATCTACTCCCGGGCATGCCGATCCTGGCCACGTACCGCACGCCGGCCGAGGAGGGCCGGCCGGAGCTGCGCCCGAATCCGCCCGCGACCAGCCCGGACCTACCGGATAATTACCTCGAGCTGGTCGGCCGGCTTGCCCGTGCGCAGGGTGTGGCGCTTGTTGACGTCGAACGCTCCCATCCGCACGCCGCCGCGGCCCTCGACGAATGTCGACGCGCAGGCGCGCCGGTCGTACTCTCGGAACATCATTTCGACCGCCCGCTGCCTGCAGACGAGGTGCGCGCGGTGTTCGCCGCGATGGCGCAGGCCGGTGCGTCGGTCGCGAAACTCGCGGTCATGCCTGACGCGGCGTCCGACGTCACCGAGCTGATGTATGCGACGTCGCTGGCCGCGGAGGAGTCGGAGGTTCCGCTCATCGCCATCGCGATGGGAGGGCTCGGGCAAGTCACCCGCGTCGCGGCACCCGCGTTCGGTTCATGCGCCACGTATTGCACCGTCTCCGGGGCCTCGGCACCCGGGCAGGTCCCTGCGCGCGAAGCCCGCGAGGCGGTCGACCGCCTCACCGCCGCACGCACCTAGCCGTAGCGGCGCTCGGTCTCCTTCTTCAAGCCCTTGGTTGCGGTATCCGCGGCGAGCTTCTGCCCCTGCTTGACCACGAGCCCGGGCAGCTTGAGCTTGAGCTCGACGGTGAGGTCGAACTCGACGTGCGTGGTCCCGTCGCCGTTGTCCGTGAGCTGATAGCGACACTCCTGCACCTTCTGCGCAGAACTCTCCTCGGCGAGAGTCCACGAGAGCTCCCCCTCGTACCACTCGTAGTCAAGGGTCATCGTGTCCTTGACGCCGAACTGGGAGATGGTCTCTCGCACCTTGAGAGGCCATCCCTCCTCGTCCTTGTCGAGAATCTCCGCAGACGCGTGGGCCGTCGACCACTTCGGCAACGCCTCGACGTCTGCGAGAACCTCCATCACCTCGGGCACGGAGGCGGCGATATCGATTTCCTTCTTCACTGAAACAGCCATGCCCAGAAGTATAGTGAGCTACCTCACAGCAACATCGATGAACCCTCGCATTGCCCCCCCGAGGGGGCTTAGGCCACGACTCCCGTGATGGGAATCCGGCCGTTCACCGCCTGACGGAAGTTGAGCACGCCGCGATTGACATGAAAATCGTTGGTGACGACGACGGCCGCGGTTGCCCCACGCTCTTCGAGGATGCGGTTGGAGAACTGCGCGTTCTGCACGGTGCTTCCCGAACGATCCTCCTGGGTGATCCTTCCCGGGAAGACGCCGGCGCCGACGAGCCAGTCGTTCATCGCACGCGCCTCGGTGACGCCGTTCTGCGGGACACCGCCGGTGACGATGATCGGCGCGGACGGGTACTGATTGGCCAGACGGAGCGCGGCCTGCAGGCGCTGCTCGAGGACCGGACGGATCGAGCCATCCTCGTAGAGGCCGGCACCGAGAACGACGATGTAGGTCGTGAACGGGTTGACGCTGAGGACCGCCGGGCTGTCCGAGCTGAACTGCTCGAATTCGCCGCACTGCTCGAGCATGTCCGCAGGCACGTGCTGGCACGCGAGGGAGAGTCCACCATTGAACAGCGCGTTGTCCGAAGGCATTTCCAGCGACTGTGCGGTCGCGGTCGTCGCGCCGGCGAAGACCATACCGGCGGCGGCAACAGTTGCCGCGGCGGCACGGAGCAGAGGACGCCGCCGCGAGCGGCGGGTCTCGGTGATGTTGACCATGGACAGGCAGCCTTCCGATATCCGGGGCGGCGCATTCCCCGGCTGTGACAAATGTGACTAGAGTTGTCTGTACGCGTGCGCCACGCTACCTGGTTACATCGCCAATGCCAATCGTTTTGTGACCAACTTGTCGCCGATTCTTAATATTTCGTGGGTGAGTTGCGACACGCTCCCCTTGTTTCGGGTAAAACGAAGGCATGGCTACTACTGCACTCAAGGGCAATACCGTCAACACCGCAGGCGACCTTCCGGCCACCGGAACAGCCGCTCCCGCTTTCGAACTCGTGGGCTCCGACTTGTCGGTTCTGTCGAGCTCGGACCTTTCCGGCAAGCGCGTCGTGCTCAACATCTTCCCGTCGGTGGACACCGGCGTCTGCGCGGCATCGGTCCGCAAGTTCAACGAGCTCGCCGCCGGCCTCGATAACACCGAGGTTGTCTGCGTCTCCGCGGACCTGCCGTTCGCCGCTGCGCGCTTCTGCGGCGCCGAGGGCATCGAGAACGTGCGCACGGGCTCGACGTTCCGCTCGTCGTTCGGCACCGACTACGGCACCTCGCTCGTCGACGGTCCGATGGCCGGCCTCAACGCCCGCGCCGTCGTGGTCTACGACGAAGACGGCACGGTCATCCACAACCAGCTCGTTCCAGAGATCACCGAGGAGCCGGACTACGATTCGGCAATCGCCGCGCTGGGATAGCGCGCTCGATACCCAAAAAGCGGCCCACCGGCGGTGGGCCGCTTTTTCGTGTCTATCGACGTTTGCCGCGCGCACCTTGCCGGGCGCCGTGTAGGACCCTAGCGCTGCATTCCGGCGTAGGTGTGCGGATCGTGCCCGATCTGGTTCCCGCCCTCCAGCGAGGAGATCGCTGCGATCTCCTCGGCGGTGAGTTCGAAGGGCGGCTCGGCATCGGCGACCGCGAAGTTCTCCGCGAGCCGCGCGGGGTTCGCGGACTTCGGAATCACCGAAACGCCCTGTTGCAGCGCCCATGCGAGTACCACCTGTGAGGCGGGTACTCCGTGCGCGGCAGCCGCCGCGGCCACCGGCTCGGCGTCGAAATCCGCGCCCCGCGACAGCGGCGAGTACGCCTCCACGACCACGCCCAGCTCCGCGCAGCGGGCGAACGTGTCCGGGTTGTGCCACGAGGGGTGGAACTCGATCTGATCGACGGCCGGCGCCTCCCCGGTTTCGGACACGAGGCGATCAAGGTGCGGGGTGAGGAAATTCGCCACTCCGACGTCACGAATAAGCCCTTCGTCCCGCGCCCTGGCGAGCTTGGCAAAGGCGTCGAGATAGCGGTCGTGCTCCGGCAGCGGCCAGTGGATCATGTACAGGTCGAGGTAATCGGTGCGCAGCGCATCGAGGGAGCGCTCCAGAGCGCCGCGCCACTCGCCCTCGGCATGGTCGGCATTGCGCAGCTTGGACGTGAGGAACAGCTCCGCGCGATCGATCCCGGACGAACCCAACACCTCGCCGATGAACGCCTCATTATGGTATGCGGTGGCCGTATCGATATGGCGGTACCCCAGGTCCAGCGCCGTCTCGAGCGCGGCACGGTCGGCGCCGAGAGTGTCGGACCCATCGGCGCCGAGCCTGTACGTGCCGAGCCCGAGCATGGGCATCTGCGCGCCCGAGCGCAGCGTGGTCGTCTTCGTAGCCATTCGCCTACCTCGCGATGCTCTGGTCCATGTCCTCGGCAGGAATGACGTCGGGCTCGCCCACCCGCACGACCTTGGCGGGCACCCCGGCGACCGTCGTGAATGGCGGCACGTCGAACAACACGACCGAGCCTGCCGCGACTTTCGCGTTGTCGCCGATCGAGATGTTGCCGATGACGTTGCTGCCCGCGGACAGCAGCACGCCGTTGCCCACCTTGGGGTGGCGATCGCCGTCTTCCTTGCCTGTTCCACCAAGTGTGACCCCCTGGAGGATCGACACGCAATCGCCCATGACGGCGGTCTCGCCGATAACGATGCCGGTGGCGTGGTCGGCGAGGATTCCGGACCCGACTCGCGCCGCCGGGTGGATGTCCATGGCGAACACCTCGGACACCCGCGATTGGAGGAACGAGGCGGCCATCACGCGGCCCCCGTTCCACATCTCGTGGGCAACCCGGTGGATCTGGAACCCGAGGAAGCCCTTGGCGAAGAGGTAGGGCACGAGGTGGTTCGGGTACGCGGGGTTGCGTTCGAACGACACCTGCAGGTCCGCCGCGACGGCGTCCATGATGGACGGGTGCGCGCTCAGGACCGCGTGGATCTCCTTCGTGAGCACGTGGCGGGGGATCTCCGGAGTCGCGATCCGCGCCGCGGCCAGGCGCGAGAGGGACTCGGCGAAGGTGTCGCACCCGTCGATCAGGTCGAGGACGAGCCCCGCGACAAGGGGCTCATCCCGGGACATGCGGGCGTCGTCGGACAGCTGGTCCCACACCCGGGTGGCCGTCGACGGGTCGGCGGTGCACACGGATGCAGAGACGTTGGCGTCGTGATGCGTGCTAGTCACTTCGCCCACAATACTTCAGATCAGCGTGAATCTATGCCCCGAGCGTCCCGCGAATCGACTCCCAGGCCGCCGGCATCTGCCCCGCGAACGTCCACCAGTTGTGCATGCCCTGCGGGACCTGCGTGAAATCGTGCTCGACGCCCTCGCGGTCGAGAGCTCGATGGAATCGGTTGGTGCACACGTTGACCGCCTGCTCGAGGAACATCCCCTGGGCGTAATGCAGCGGGTTGAAGTCGTAGGTGGCGAGCTCGTTCGGCGCGGCCGCTCCCGTGGCGGAGGAGAAGAACACCTTCGTGCCGCGCAGCTTGTCGGAGTTGATCGTGGGGTCGTGAGCCTCCCACGTCGAGTTCGGGTACTCGCCCCACATGTTGTCGATATCACCCGAGCGCGAGGCAACGGTGAAGTCGGCGAGGACCTTTCCCAGGCCCGTGGTTTCGTAGCAGCCCGAGATTCCGGCGACCGCGTCGTATTTATCCGGGTGCCGCATCGCCATCGACATCGCTGCGGAGGCACCCATGGACACGCCTGCGATGCCGGTCTTGCCGCTGTGCTTCAGGTCGATCTGGTCACCGGCGAGAACCCGTGGAAGATCCTCGGTGATAAAGGTTTCCCACTTGTTGATGCCGAGGGCATCGTCCTCCTGATCCCAGTCCGCCCACATCGTTCCCGGGGCCTGGGTCGGGACGATGAGGTTGACGCCCGAGTCCTTGAACGTTTCGAAAACGCCCCGCTGGGCGAAGCCGCTCGGGTTGGACGCGCCGACGCCGTCGAGCAGATAGAGATTCGGGGCATCGCCGCCGCCGGCGGCCCGGTACACCTCGACCTTGATCTTGCGCTTCATCGGTCCATAGGCGATTTCCCACTGCTCGTATCGCTCGTCGCCGCGCAGCTTGTCGATGGAGCCCTGGATCGCCGGATCACCGTAGTTGCCCTCGAGCGCCTCGTTGCGGTCGATCTTCCGGATCACGTGGATATCGTCGTCCGCGAGGGAGGGGTCAGATTCGGGCATTTTCCCGGCCTCCGGGCCGAGGATCGCCGGGGAGATACCGACCGCGGCGATCGAGCCGATGACGGTGGAGCCTGCGAACAGAGGGTGGCCCGAGGAGCCGAGGATCTGGGTCGAGGTGTCCGGCCCCGCCGAACCGAGCGAATCCGACACCGAGGCGGTGAGCCCGTCCTCGCCCGACAGCGAGCCCTGGAGCTGGTCGAGCGAATCAGACGCTTGCGCCCCGGCGGGTGTGGCCGTGAAGACCATCGCCGGGGCGACAACGGCGCACGTGAGTGCGCGAAGAATGGTCGACGGGCGGTGCGCCATAGAGATACTCCTCGCTCGGCCGCCCGACCCTTAGGTCGTCAAACGAAGAAGCGGCTGCGCAGTATCTTATGGCACTTTAACTATCCCTGGAATTATCCCTGGACAGATCCCAGGTCCGGCATCTGCGGAAGCTCCGGCAGCGGCGGGAGGGAGAAGCCGCCGCTGGTGCCCCACTGGCCGTAGTTGACCGAGTACACGCGGTTGACGTCGGAGGGGACCCCGCCGATGCTCGGGTTGTGGCCCGGGATCTGGTACATCGTGGCGAGCGGGTGGATGATGCCGTTGGAGCCCCAGCCATGCTGCCAGTAGTAGGTGCCGAGGTTCTGCCCACGGCACCAGTCGATCGTCGGGGCGTTGCAGTACACGCCGAGCACGAGGCCGGCGCCGCGCAGCAGCTGGTCCCAGCGGCGCAGGTACGGAGCGATGAGGTTGTCGAAGTCTCCGCGGCTCGGGTTGTCGTCGATGGCGACGTACATCGCGGCGCCGGCGGGTCCGCCTGCGCCGTAGTGGATGCCGATGCCGATGGGAGCGTGGTGGTTGGCTGCGCCTTCGCCGCCGCGCCAGTCGGCGGTGGCGTCCTTGCCGAACTGGTAGCACGACGTCACCGTCAGGCCGTTGGCGCGGAAATCATCCGCCTCGGGGCGGCCGAGCGGCTTGCCCACCATCCACTCGGCGCCGGGACGGCGGTTCGAGCAGTAGCGGATGGCGCCCATGTGGCCCGCACCGCGCACGGCACCGGCGGACGGGATGCCACCCGAGTAGTCGATGATCGTGCCGAGCTGCGGGCTCGACCCTGCATTGGTGATGGGGCCGCCGCCCGGAAGCAGTCCGGACAGCTCCGGCAGGCCCGGAACCGAGGACTGCGCGTTGGCGGACGGTGCCAGGCCCGCGGCGACGGCGCCCGCTGCTGCGGCCCCGATGCCCGTGCGGCGAAGGAAGGATCGGCGATCCAGGCTCATGCGTACTCCGTAAGTGATTTAGCCGTGCGCGCATCCACGCGCGCCAGTGAACGTAACGATTGTGTCACAAGTGGGACTCGAATGCAGCATGGCAGCGGTGAGAACTTTAGTCGTATGCAGGCCGAACCCCTCGATATGACCGGCTTGGCGCACGCCGTAAGGCTCTCGCCAGTAACATCACGTGCGACCGACAAGCCCCCAGGCGCGAAAGAAGGACCGATGCCCACGGATTCCCCTCATTCGAATGCCCCCACAGGTAGGCACCATGTGGTTGTCGTGGGCTCCGGTTTCGGCGGGCTGTCCGCGGTGCAGTCCCTCGCCGATGCCGATGTCGACGTGACGATGGTGTCCGCCGTGGGCTACCACCTGTTCCAGCCGCTGCTCTACCAGGTGGCCACGGGCATGCTCTCGGTCGGGCAGATCGCCCCGCTCACGCGGATGGTGCTGGAAAAGCAGAAGAACGCGCGTCCCCTACTCGGCGTGGTGACCCACATCGACCTCGAGTCGCGGTCGCTCATGCTCGACTCTCCCGGCATCGACGGCGGCAGCATCCAGATCCCGCTGTCCTACGATTCGCTCATCATCGCCGCCGGCGCCAATCAGTCGTATTTCGGAAACGAGCACTTCGCGCAGTTCGCCCCCGGGCTCAAGACCATCGACCACGCCCTTGAGATCCGCAGCCGCATCGTCAACGCGTTCGAACGAGCCGAGACCTGCATCGATCCCGTGGAGCGGCGGCGCCTGCTCACTTTTGTGGTCGTTGGCGGCGGTCCGACCGGAGTGGAGATGGCCGGGCAGATCGGCGAGCTCGCGAACGAGACGTTCGTCGGTGCCTACCGCAACATCAACCCCGCCGACGCGCGCGTGATCCTCGTCGACTCGGGCAAGGAGGTTCTCTCCTCCTTCGGCCCACAACTGGGCACGCACGCCCACAAGACGCTGAACAAGCTCGGCGTCGAAGTCCTATCCGAAACGCGCGTGGTCGACATCGACCGCCACGGGGTCACCGTCAAGGCGAAGAAGACCGGCGAGACCCGCCGAATCCCCGCGTCCTGCAAGGTGTGGGGCGCGGGCGTCGAGGCTTCCCCGCTGGCCCGGCACGTCGCCGAGGCCTCGGGCGCCGAGGTCGATCGCGCCGGTCGCGTGCACGTGCAACCCGATCTCACCCTTCCCGGCCATCCCGAGGTCTTCTGCGTAGGCGACATGGCGGCGGTCGAGGGCGTCCCAGGCCTCGCACAGGGCGCCATCCAGGGCGGCGAATATGCGGGCAGGCGCATCGTAGCGCTTCTTGACGGCGAGGAAGCCGTGTCCGAAAGGGAGCCGTTCGTCTACAAGGATCTCGGTTCGATGGCGACCGTCGCGAAGTATTCCGCGGTGGCCGACCTGTTCGGCAAGGTCCGCGTCTACGGGTTCATCGGGTGGGCGATGTGGCTGTGGGTGCACCTCATGGGGCTCGTCGGATTCTCGAACCGCTTCCTCGTCGCAGCCTCGTGGGCCTTCCAGTTGTTCGGCAAATCGAGACCGCTCATGGCGATCACGAACCAGATGCTGCGCGGGCGCGAGGCCGTGCAGGAGAAGAAGCGTCTCGGCGAGGTGCAGTAGCGCCGCCGGCCGCCTACGCGCCGGCGAGGCGAATGCGCTCGAGGGAGAAGCGTGTCGCCAGCCAGGCACAGTAGAGCTCGAGACCGTTCGGGTACTGCGCGCCGGCGGGCGCATCCGTGCGCTTCAGCGACACCTTGTGCTTGCCGATCATCGAATGCGCGTGGACGGAGAGGATTTCGGTTCCTCCGCCGTCATACAGCGTCCAATCCTTTCGCAGCAACGAGGACGGCTTGAAGGTGAACTCGGTGTCGTACCAGATGAGCGCGCTGGGCCGCCCCAGCACCAGCGGCCTGGAGAACTCGCCGACGACCTGCCCGTATTTGTCGTAGGCGAGGTACAGGCGACGCCCGCGGTATGCGCAGCGGAACGTCCAGCGCGTGCCGGCTACCCCTTCGGCGTCGACGTTGAATCCGAAGCGGGAGTCGCGGGTCAGTACTCCGCTCCCGGCCAGAACCAGCCGATGACCGTTGTATGAGCGGAGCCCGCGACTATCCGTCATAGCCCGGTCGCCTCCAGCGCCGCCGCGATCCTGTCTCGATGGGACTGCGGGCCCTGCAGCAGGGGCATGCGCAGATAGTCAGAGGCGATGACGCCCTGCATCTTCAGCGCCGCCTTGACCTGGATCGCGCCCTGCGAGGTGTGCATGATGGCATCGACCAGCGGTACGAGCCGGCGGTGGATGTCGCGCGCCTGGGACAGGTTGCCGGCGTCGATGGCGTCGATCATCTCGCGGTACTGGTTTCCGGCCAGGTGGCCGACAACCGACACCACGCCGGATGCGCCCTGCGCGAGGTGCGCGAGGTTGAGCTCGTCCTCGCCGGAGAACCACATCAGGTCCGTCTCCGACTGCAGCCGGGTCGCCTCGAACAGGTCCCCCTTGGCATCCTTGACGGCCTTGACCGCGTCGATCTTCGCGAGCTCGCGGATCGTGTCTGAGGTGAGCGCGGTCCCGGTGCGCCCCGGGATGTCGTAGGCCATGACAGGCAGGCCGCCGCCCGCCTCCGCGATCTGGCGGAAGTGTTCGACGATCCCGGCCTGGGTCGGCTTGTTGTAATACGGCGTGACGACGAGAAGGCTGTGCGCCCCGCGGGCGGCCATCTCGCGCGCCGCGCGGGCGGAGTGCTCGGTGTCGTTCGTGCCGCAGCCGGCCATGACCTTGACCCTGTCGCCGACGGCCTTGACTACGGCCTCGACGCAGTCGTAGTCCTCTTCGTCGGTGGTGGTCGCCGACTCGCCGGTCGTGCCGTTGACCAGCAATCCGTCGTGTCCGTTGTCCGCGAGGTGACGCGCGAGCTTGGTGAGCGAATCGAAATCGATCGACCCGTCGTCGTGCATCGGGGTCACCATCGCGGTAACAACGCGACCAAAGGGATTCTGACTCAAGCTTCTCACCTTCTCCTGTAAACGCCGTCTTCCTGGCACTATAGCCTTCCCGACGCGATTGCGACGACGACGCCGAATAAGTAAATCTGCTATAAAGAATTCTTACAACTTCATCCCGCACGCGCGCGCAACCGGTGCAGCGCTTTCATTTTCGCACGTCGCGAGAAAGGCCCATTTTGCTTACTGCCTGGATTCTGCTCCTGGCATTTCTTCTCCTGGTCGCGGCCAACGCGCTCTTCGTCGCGGTGGAATTCTCCTTCCTCACGGTTGACCGCGAGGCCGTCCGGTCCGCCGCCGCCGAGGGCGACAGGATCGCTCTCGTCGCCGAGCGTTCGCTCAAGAAGACCTCGACCAACCTGTCCGGCGCGCAGCTCGGCATCACCGTCACGAGCCTCATCGCCGGCTTCATCGCGAGCCCGGGCATCGGCGCGCTTCTCACCGAATTCCTCGGCTGGACCGGCGTGCCGCGCGCCGCGTCGGTCGGTATCGCCACCACCGCGGCATTCATCATCGCCACGTTCACCCAGATGGTGTTCGGCGAGCTCATCCCGAAGAACTGGGCACTGGCCGCATCGATGAAGGTCGTACGGGTCTCGGTGATCCCGCAGGCGATCTTCATGTGGACCTTCGGCTGGCTCGTGTGGCTGCTCAACTCGACCGCCAACGCCGTGCTGCGGGCATTCGGGTTCAATCCGAGCGAGGAGCCGCCCAACACGCGCAGCGGCGCCGAGCTCCTCAGCTCGGTCAACCGGTCGAGCCGCGTCGGCGCGCTCGACTCGCACACCGCACAGCTCGTCGCGCAGACCCTCGAATTCGGCAACCGCACAGCGGCCGACGCCATGCTGCCGCGCCCTTTGGTGACCTTCGTCGACTCGGCCAGCGCGGCCGAGCTGCTGCACCTGACCGCGACGACCGGCCACGCCCGCTTCCCCGTGATCGGCGACGACGTCGACGACATCCGCGGCATCGTGCACTACCGCCAGGCGCTCGAACTCGATCCGTCCGCGCGCGAGAACACCTCCGTGGAATCGCTCGCCCGCCAGGTCCCCATCGTCTCCGAGTCGATGACTCTCGACCCGCTCATGCGCGTACTGCGCGAATCGGAATGGGAAATGGCGGTCGTCGTCGACGAGTACGGCGGCACCGCCGGAATCGTCACC
>NZ_DYXM01000036.1 GCF_020742175.1 Dietzia timorensis | reverse complement strand
GCCGGCGGCACAATGCCGCCGGCCCTGCTTGCGTATTCGCACATTACTTAGCGCCCGAAACCGATGTCAGCAGCGTCGAATTTGCGCAAACTCTACTTTTATCGTCTCGATCACGATAAGGTCACAGGGTCAAAAGCGGCAGGTGACCCCGGGAACGCCGGGCGTCCATGGGAAATAGTGTGCTCGTTTAAATGCGCGATAGGTCTGGAGAGAGATGGGTTCGAGGCATCGCGCAGCGACGGATGGTGTCCACAGTGCGCGAAAGGTTCTGGTTCGGGCATTCGTGCTTGTGGCGATTGTCATCATCGCCGTCGCCCTCTATCGAGTGGCAACGGGAAAGCCGCTATTGCCGTGCGGCAGCAGCGACCCGGTAACCCTCGCAGCCGACCCTTCGATCTCCGAGGAAATAGGGCAACTCGTCGCAGATGCGGGCGACGATGGATGTATGTCCATCGAGGTCGAGAGTACGTCCACGGGAGCGATGCTGCGCAGACTCGCCGACCGCGAGGAGCTTCCTGATCTCTGGGTCCCCACGTCGTCGGTGCAGTCCGATCGGGTTTCTCGCGATTCGCAGCTGCCTTTCGAGACCGTCCTCAACTCGGTGGCCTCGACACCTGTAGTGCTGGCGGTCAAGAACGGGGAGCCGTCCGTCCGGAGCTGGACCGAGGCCCTCGGCACACCGGGAACGATTGTTGACGACGTCGCCGATTCGGGCGTCGCCGATGGCGCCATGCTCGCCGCCGCGGCTGAAAGGGAAAAGGGGCTTGTCAGCACCGAGCAGGTTCAGCAGTCGCTCGCCGTTCTTGCACAGGGGCAGCGGCCCTCGAACGAAGGACTTGTGGATCAGCTCGCCAAGACGGGCGGGGTCGCCGTCGTCACCGAGCAGGAGCTTGCCGCGCGCGGAGAACAGAACGAAGCAGACGGAATCCACACCCAGGTGCCCGGCACCGGCGCGAACTACCTCAGCTATCCGCTGGTCGTCAGCGCGCAAGACCCGGGTCGCCGCGACGATGTGCGCAAGGCCGCCCAAAATCTCGCAGACAAGGCAACGGATGAGGAATTCGCGAACACGCTCGCAGAGTCCGGCTTCCGTACCGCCGATCGCGCCCCGCTGGATGGCGAAGCAGGCGTCGGAGAGACAGAGCGCCTAGTCGTCCGTGACTCCGGCGTGCTCGACGAGGCAGTCCGCGAGTGGCGGTTGATGTCGATGCCCACGAATTCCCTCGCGCTCGTCGACTCCTCGGGGTCGATGGGTCTGGAGGTGCCTTCGCTCGGCACCACTCGGATGGGGATGATGGTCCAAACTCTGACCCGAGGCGTGGAGTATTTCTCCGGCTCGTCGGCGCTTGGCCTGTGGGCCTTCAACGCGGCGGACCCGACGCGCACCGAACCGTACGTCGAGATCCAGCCGCTCGGCAGGCTCAGCGGTCCCTCCGCCTCCGGTGTCCAGGGCACCTATCGCGACGACCTCGTCTCCGGCCTCGCCAGTCTGCCCGAGCACGTCGGTGGAGCGACGGAGCTGTACTCCACGGTCCTCTCCGCGTACCGTTCGGTCCTCGATTCCTACGATCCCAACGCCATCAACACCATCATGGTGTTCAGCGACGGCGCGAACGATGCCGCCGAGACCATCGGTCGCGACCAGTTCTTCGCCCAGCTCCGCGAAATGCAGGATCCGCAGCGCCCGGTAAAGGTCGTCACGATCGGTGTCCTCGATGACGTCGACCCCACCGTCCTCGCGGAGATCGCCGATGCGACCGGCGGCTCCAGCCACATCTCCCGCACGCCCGAGGAGATCCCGCAGGTCTTCGCCGCTGCGATCGCCGACCGCAGTACCCCCACCTGATACCAAGCGTCCGCCCGCGACTCCTCGACCCATCATCCATGACGTCGGACCTGCCGATCCTTCACGCCCGCGGTTGAATCCGCGGTGCGGGTACCGTCGGTTTCACGCCATCAATCGGCACCAGCACAACGAGATCGGGTGATCACGCGCCATGACTGATCGAGAGTTCGACGTCATCGTTTTCGGAGCCACGGGCTTCGTCGGAAAGCTCACGGCGGCCTATCTCGCCGAGCATGCACCGGAGGGCACGCGCATCGCGCTCGCCGGGCGCACGCGTTCCAAGCTCGAAAAGGTCCGCGGGGAACTGCCGGCGGCCGCGGCGCAGTGGCCGCTCGTCGTCGCCGACGCCGACTCTGCAGAGGAGCTCGGGGAGATGGCCTCTCGTACCCGCGTCGTGTGCACGACCGTCGGACCCTACCTGCGCTACGGCGAGAAACTCGTCGAAGCCTGTGCCAAGAAGGGCACCGACTACGTCGATCTCACCGGCGAGGTGCCCTTCGTGCGGACGACGATCGACAAGTTCGACGAGACCGCCAAGGGGAGCGGTGCCCGCATCGTCCACGCCTGCGGCTTCGATTCTGTCCCGAGCGACATCGGCGCCTTCGCCCTCCATAAGCGCGTCGAAAAAGATGGTGCAGGCCAGATGGGCGATACGACGATGATCGTTCGGAGCTTCCGCGGCGGCATCAGCGGCGGAACGATCGACTCGATGCGTGTCATCGCTCGCCAAGCGACGGATTCCGATGTCCGCAAGGTCCTGGGCAACCCGCACGCACTCTCGTCGACGGGGGCGCCGAAGCCCGCCGGCGGTGAGCGGCTGCGCGAACCGAGCGATCTCGCTCCGGTCGATGCCGCCAAGGTCGATCCGAGCCTCAAGGGCACGCTCGCCCCGTTTTTCATGGCCAGCTCGAACACGCGCATCGTGCGCCGCTCGAACGCGGTGCTCGGGGGCGCCTACGGGGAGAAGTTCCGCTACGGCGAAGCGATGTATGTCGGCGACACCCCGGGCGTATCGACTGTCACCGCGAGTGCGGTCGCCGCCGTCACTGCCGGGTTTTTCGGTCTTATGGCGGTGAAGCCGCTCGCGCCGCTCGTCGATCGCGTGCTGCCGAAGCCGGGGGATGGACCGAGCGAATCGGCGCGCGAGAACGGCCATTTCACTACGAAGACGTACACGACCACCTCGAGCGGTAAGCGCTACGTCGCGACGTTCCACTCCGACGGCGATCCGGGCTACAACGCGACCGCGCGGATGCTCGGCGAGAGCGCGCTCACCCTGGCGCTTGACCGGGATGCGCTGCCGGATCGCGCCGGGATTCTCACGCCGGCCTCGGCGATGGGGGATGCGCTCATTGCACGCCTGACGGCGGCGGGCGTTGAGATCGATACGGAAGAAATCACGGAGTAGTCAAAAGGGCGTCGCCAGGTTGCGGCGACGCCCTTTTTCGTTTGCGTGCCCCCGACAGGATTCGAACCTGTGACACCTTCTTTAGGAGAGAAGTGCTCTATCCCCTGAGCTACGAGGGCCCGGGACG
>NZ_DYXM01000035.1 GCF_020742175.1 Dietzia timorensis | reverse complement strand
GCCGACAGGCGACGCTTGTGCGTCAGACCCGACAGCGGGTTGTTCTGGTCCATGAACTGCGACAGCTGCGAGGTTCCGAAGAACTCCTTGAGCGCCGCGGTGATCGGACGGATGTTGATGAGCGACTGCGGGGTGATCGCTTCGGAGTCCTGCGTGGTCATGCGCTCGCGAACGACGCGCTCCATGCGGGACAGGCCGACGCGGACCTGGTTCTGGATGAGCTCACCAACGGTGCGCAGACGACGGTTGCCAAAGTGGTCGATGTCGTCGACCTCGACCGGAACCTCGCGGCCCTCGGGCAGCTTCATCGACGGATCGCCGGCGTGCAGGCGAACGAGGTACTCGATCGTCGCTGCGATGTCCTCGCGGGTCAGCGTCGTCGTGGCGTCGAGCTCCGGATCGGGCAGGCCGAGCTTGCGGTTGACCTTGTAGCGGCCGACGCGAGCGAGATCGTAGCGCTTGTCCTTGAAGAACAGGTTGTCGAGCAGCGCGACGGCAGCGTCCTTCGTCGGCGGCTCGCCCGGGCGCAGCTTCCGATAGATCTCGAGCAGCGCGCCATCGGTGTCTTCGACGGCGTCCTTTTCGAGGGTCGACATCATGATCTCGGAGAAGCCGAAGCGCTCCTTGATCTCCGACTCGGTCCAGCCGAGAGCCTTGAGGAAAACGGTGACCGACTGGCGACGCTTACGGTCGATGCGCACACCGACGGTGTCGCGCTTGTCGACGTCGAACTCGAGCCATGCGCCGCGGGACGGGATGACCTTGACCGAGTGGACGTCCTTTTCCGTGGACTTGTCGCGGCTGCGGTCGAAGTACACGCCCGGCGAGCGGACAAGCTGCGACACCACGACGCGCTCGGTGCCGTTGATGATGAACGTGCCCTTCGGCGTCATCATCGGGAAATCGCCCATGAACACGGTCTGGGACTTGATCTCGCCCGTTTCGGTGTTCTCGAACTCGGCGGTAACAAAGAGCGGGGCCTCGTAGGTGAGGTCCTTTTCCTTGCAGGTGTCGATGGACGCCTTGACCTCTTCGAAGTAGGGCTCCGAGAACGACAGCGACAGCGAACCCGAGAAATCTTCAATCGGAGAAATTTCGGTGAGAATGGCATCGAGGCCACTCTCTAGGTTGGTCACGCCACGCGCGGCGGCGTTCTCGGCCCAGCGGTCCGAGCCGATGAACCATTCGAACGACTCGGTCTGCAGATCAAGCAGACCGGGCACCGCGAGCGGCTCATTGATTTTCGCGAAAGATACGCGCCTGGGTGCACCAGGAACAGTGGAGACTGACTTGGTCTGGCGGGAGACTGCCAAGATGGGTCCTTCCAGCACCTCACGTGGCCACATGTACGCAGCCACAAACTAGTTGTATTCGGCGAGCAGAAACCGGCTTACACTCACCGCTCATACCCCCGCTATATGAGGCAACCAACCCGTGTTTGTGCAGTTCCAGGAGGCGACGACCAAAATAGGTGCGAAATCCTCGGAATGCGGACGGTTGGTGGAAACGACAAAATGAAGCCAGCGCAACGTCCTACTATAGCTACTCGCGACAAATGTGTCCAGAGCGAGTTTTCGCCGCCCCCGATGTGGGAATCGGGGCGGGCGCGAGTCGAGCAAAAAGCGGCTGGCTATGCGCCTGGCTCTCACACCCGAACATCGGGCGCGTCGCGAACACTTTAAGAGTGAACCGTGTGCGGCGATTCGTCAAGGCCCAAATGGGCGAGTCGCCCCGCACGATGTGTGCGGGGCGACTCGGTTCTTCAACCGGAAGGTCTAACTCGGAAGGTCGGGGATCGACGACAGCTTCCAGTCACCGTCGACCTTCTCCAACCGAATCAGGTACGTGCCGTCGGTCGATCCGGCCGCTTGACCGTCCTGCGTAACGGAGACATTCTGCGCGATGAGCACCTCTGCGCGATTGTCCTCCAGGTACGTGACGCCGACGTCGCTGATCGTCACGTCGACCTTGGTTTTAGCCTGTTCGTACGTGTCGGAGAGCTGATCCCAGCTGTTCATCAATTCGTCCTCGAGACCCTGGGTCATAATGTCCGGAAGCCCGGCGACGTAATCATCCAGCGTTTCGTAGTCGATCGCCACCAACTTCTTGGCGTTCTCCGCCGCGGCCGTCGCCACAGCATCCGTCTCCGCGCGATCCGCATAGGCCTGATTCTCGAAGCCCAGACCGGGACGGAAGAACAAGACGACGGCTACGACGATTCCGATGAGCCCGACCGCGAGAGCGGTCATGGGCCAAGCCGCGCTCATGCGCGTCTTCTTCATCTTCTTGCCCGCCTTCGCCGCCGCGTCAGAAGTGGTGTCCTCGGCGCCGGCAGATTTTTCCGCAGCCTGGTCGGCGTCCACGTCGGCGACGGCGTCGTTCTTTTTCGCATCTTTCGCCATGGCTTAGTTCCCTCCTGCCGTCGTCGCGGCTGCGCCACTCGTGGGCGAGGCGTCGTCGTCACCGTCTTCACCGTCGTCACCGGACGCGGAGCCACTACCGGAGTCCGCATCGGATTCAGAGGCCGCGTCCGCGCCCTCACCTGCAT
>NZ_DYXM01000034.1 GCF_020742175.1 Dietzia timorensis | reverse complement strand
CGTGTACCAGCCACCCAGGTTATTAGGGGTGACGACCTTTTCTCCGCAGGGATCCCCACCGAGGGAACCGAGATCGAGACTTCCCGAAGCGCTGCCGAGAAGATCCTCGGGGATCGGAAGGGAGGACTGCGCACCGGCGACCGGCGCGGTGAGCATGGAGCCGGCGAGGGCAGCCGCCGGGATGATGGCCAGAAGCGGCCGACGATTGATCTTCACCAACTTCCTTAAAGGGCACTCTTCACAACCACCAATGGACGTGAAGATCAACTTATGTGAATGTTGTCCGCAACACACGTGCGCGCGCAACAAGAAGATTATTACCCAGTCAAACGATGAATGGCAACAACTTAAATATTAGTAATTTCATGAGTAGACATACGCAAAGGTCAAAGCATTGGGCGCTCGTTCGTCGCGGAATCCGTAAACGCGCATTGCCAGATTCTCGAGCTCTCCCCCGTTGAATTCTCACGCCCACCCCGCGTCGCTCTTCGAAGCCGCCGGCGGGCCACCTTCACCGCCATGAACCCACTCACTCCCCCTCGGACAGGCCTCCGCCGTGGGCTTCGTCCACGATCACGCTCCCCGCGGCCAGCCTCAATGTGTCGAGCTCGGCCTGCGCCCGTGGAACCTCCGTGGGCATCGCCCGCGCGATGGACAGCCCGTTGACAACGTTGAGCAGGAGCTCCACCCGCGCAGAATTGTCGCCGGCCGGAACCGTCCCCTCGCCCTGGAGCACGCGGAGACAATAGTCGATTCGCCGTCGAATCTCGCGGTCGATCGCCAGGAACTCGTTCCGCGCCGCCTGGGTAGGTTCGTTCGCGACGTAGCTCTCGAACGCCCGCCGCCACGCTTCGCGCGAATCGACCTCTTCCCCTCCCGGCGCAAGCAACCGCTGCAGACACGCCACGAGTCGTTCGCGCGCCGTCAGCGACCGATCATGCATGCTGTCCCCCGGCAGTAGCACCTCATACACAACACCGAGCGCCGCATCCATCAGCTCCCGCTGAGTCGGAAAATGGTGCCGCAGCGAGCCCGCACTGACCTCCGCACGCGCCGCCACCGCGCGAACACTCAAAATTGCGCCCGGACCTTCGCCCAGCATCGTCGTCGCCGCCCACAGAATCCTGTCGCGACTTCCCAGCCCCTCGGGCGGACGCTGCCCCATAATTTTCTCCATCACACTGTGCTAGTACACCGTGATAGTATCACGAACCAACGCACCAACACGCTGTATTGGTTCGCCTCACGGCGCGCCTCGAAGGGCCCGAAATGCTGGAAGAATGGAAGAACAAGCGCGCCGCCAAGCGCGTCGCACCCGGCGACGGCAGCCGCCTGGGGCGATTCCGGTGGTGGCATCACATCACCGGGCGCAAGCTCGGCTATTTACACGTGACCGGCTCCGCGGGCCGCCCGCTCACCTACGCTGTCGACGTGCGCACCGGCGGAGAGCACCCCGTCGCCAACCTCTACGTGGGCGGCTACCAGGAGGCCACCTCGCGCCTCCCCGCACTCTTCACAGTCGACGGCGGCTCGATTCACGTGGCGCTTAGCTCCTCCGGCCTCAAGCGTTTCCACTTCGTCGATGACGCCGGACAGTCCCATCACCTCGAGCCGGACGCGCATTCTGCTGCAGGCAGACGCGTGGCACTCGCTCTCCGGCATCCGCGCGCCGACGTCGTCATCGCGTGGCTTTCGGTGATCATGCTCGTCGTGGGCGTGGGACTCAACTTCGTGCAGATCATCGAGCCCATCGCGAACATCCCGCCGTTGGTCGAGCGGTTCGGCCATTTCGAATCGCCAATCCATTTACCGTTGTGGCTCAACGTCGTGCTCGCGCTCGGGGCCGCTGCCGCCACGACCGAACGGAGCCTGCGGCTGCGACACCATTGGCTCCTCGACAGCTTCGGCGCGTAAGGCTGACGGAATATACTGGGAATCCAGCATGTCCGTCGACCCGAGACTGGAGAATCGCGATGGCACAGAAGACCGCGCCGAAGAAGAATTCCGCGCCCACCACGCCGATCGATTTTTCCGCGGAAGTCGAGCGCCTCGGCGAGCGGCTCATCGTTCGGCTACCGGAGGCGGCGAGCAAGGAACTCCCCTCGCGTGGACAGGTCGCCGTCAACGCGAAGATGAATGGACACGCCTTCGACACTGTCCTCGAACCGGACGGAAAGAAGGGGCATTGGATCTCCGTCGACGCGGCGCTGGAGAAGGCACTGGACCTCGACGACGGGAGCGAGGTGTCCGCGACGGTCACGCCGACGAAGGAGTGGCCCGAGCCGGAGGTGCCGGAGGATCTGCGAGCGGCGCTCGACGCGGCGCCGGAACTCATCGGGACGTGGGAGGACATCACCCCGATGGCGCGCTGGGAGTGGGTGCGCTGGATCGGTGCCACGAAGAGCGCGTCCACCCGCGAGAAGCGCGTCGGGGTGACGATCGACAAGCTCGATAACGGCAAGCGCCGGCCGTGTTGCTTCGACCTGTCCTCTTGCACGGACCCGGAACTATCGAAGAGCGGGAAGCTCGTCGACTCGCTATAGAAAAACGCGCGGCGCATCCCGAAGGACGCGCCGCGCGTGAAGCTCCGCTCCCGGTGGGCCGGGAAGTCGCTAGGCGACGACGGGCGCCTTGCGCTTGCGGCCGGCGACGAGCCAGTCGAGGCTGAAGCGCCCCGCTCCGACGATGGCGAGGAGAAGCGAGCCGAAACCGAGAACGGCGATGAGTTCCCAGCCTCCGGCGTCAACAAAAACTTCCGTTCCCGCGTGGACGTAGATGAACGCGCCGACCATGTCGACAAACAGCAGCACGCCGACAATGGGCATGAGCACGCCGGCGATGAGCGCGATGCCGCCACCGAATTCGATGATGATCGCGAACGCGGCGGCCACGGCGGGTGCCGGGATGCCCATGGACTCGAAGGCGTCGGCCTGGCCACCGAAGCCGTTTTCGGAGAGCTTCTGCCAGCCGTGGGCGATAAAGACGATGCCGAGGATGACGCGGAAGGCCAGGAGGCCGAGGTCGCTGAGGGCCGCGCGAGCGCCGGGGCCGGAGGTCAGAATGC
>NZ_DYXM01000033.1 GCF_020742175.1 Dietzia timorensis | reverse complement strand
GCTCGGCCAGGCCTTCGAGTTCGACGAACCCGACTTCACGATGACCACCGGTCGCCAACCGGTGATCCCAGAGGACTCACACGTTCGGCTGGCGCACCCGGACCTCAATTCCGGAACCCGGATTCTGCGGCGCGGCTACAACTTCACCGACGGATCCGATGGATTCGGGCACCTCGATGCCGGATTGTTCTTCATCTGCTTCCAGCGCGACCCCGTGGCGCAGTTCGTGCCGCTGCAACGGCAGCTGTCCCGCTCGGACGCGCTCAACGAATACATCACCCACACTTCTTCAGGCATGTACGCGTGCCCGCCGGGTCTTGGTGCCGGGCAATGGTGGGGACAGCAGCTTCTGGAGGGGTAGCAAGAAAATGTTGCCCATCTTCACAGAAATCAGCCCTCTGTCCTGGGAAACTTACGAGAAACTGGCAACGGCGTGTTCCCGATCACTGAATAACGGGGGTAGGGGTGGAGCGAAGTTCGACGAAAAGCAATAAAAATAGGCTCACATAACAATATTGTCTGCGTGAACAACCATTTCAGTTGCTAGGTGCAAAAATGTCACGCAGGCCACTGTCTCGTCCCGCGCGGATCGCCATCGCGCTGGTCGGCTCGATCGCACTAGGCGGATCGGTGATCGGAAACGCGGCCGCGCACAGTGTCCCGGGCGCGTCGATCGGTTCGGACGGCTCCGGCGACTCGGCGGGCTCGGGCGACCAGGGTGGTTCCTCGGACTCGCTCGGCTCGACCGAGTTGTCGGATTCGGTCTCCGGTTCGCTTTTTTCTCCAACCGAGTTCGACCCCAACCTCGAAATCGGCGAGGACCCCACGCGCGGACCGCTACCCGTGCCATTCAATATCTCCGCCGGCGTCTCGGCGATGATCTCGCCGGACACCCCACCTCCGGGGGCCAACGACTGGAACTGCAAGCCCAGCCCCGAGCATCCTCGTCCGGTCGTGCTCGTCAATCCGACGTTCACGACTCAGGCTCTGGCATTCCAAGCGGGCTCGCCGTTGCTGAAGAATGCCGGATACTGCATTTTCACCTTCAACTACGGCAACATCGCACCGGTGTCGCGATCGATGTTCCAGGCGCTCGACGACATTCCCGCCGGTGCCGAGGTGCTGTCGGACACGGTAGACAAGGTGCTCGAGGCCACCGGCGCCGACCAGGTCGACCTCGTCGGCCACTCCCAGGGTGGCGGGATCATGCATGACTACTACCTCAAGATCCTCGGCGGTGCGGAAAAGGTGCACACCAAGGTGGGCATCTCCCCGTCGACCGGAACCACTCTGAGCGAGTTCGCATTCCTGCGCTCGCTCGTCCCCGTTCTCGGCCCGCTCGTGTTCGGAAGTCTCGGCGGATCTGCGGCGGGTCTCACCGACCAGGTGCTCGATTCCGAGATCGACAAGCAGGTGTACCCGGACGGCACGACTGCGGAACCGGGGGTCGAGACGACGGCAATCGTCACTCGCTACGACTGGGTCGTCACACCGTACGACAGGCAGTTCTACGTGGAGGCCGATAACGTCACGAACATCGACCTTCAAGAAGGCTGCGCGGAGGATATGTCCGAACACATCGCCACCCTGTACAGCGAGCGCGCGTGGCGGCACGTGCTCAATGCGCTCGATCCGGAACACGCTGAAGAGGTGTCGTGCATGCCGGTCGCGCCCTTCGCTCCCTGGGTGCGCTAGCCCGGGAAGAGGTTCTACCGGGCCCGGTTTCCACGGCGGTGCCCGATCAACCGGCGGGACCGGCGGCGCCGGCAGCGTGCTCGGTTCCGCCGGCGCCGGCGAGAAAGGCGAGAAGCGCCTCGTTGACCTCGTTCGGGTGGCTGGACAGCAGCCCGTGCCCGGCGCCGGGGATGACGGTGAGGGATGCCGTCTCGATGGCGGAGGCGGTTCGTGCGCCGGAGCCCTCGAGGGGGACGATATCGTCGCTGTCGCCGTGAACGACCAGAGTCGGGACGGTGACCGCGTCGAGGTCGCGACGGAAGTCCGTCGTGGCGAACGCATCCATCGCCCCGAGCGCGGCCCGGTGGTCGCTCTGCCGCGCCATATCAAGCGCCTTCTGCCGCTCACTTTCCGGCACGAGGAGTTCACCGTCTACGGAGAGGAAATTCGAGATGAACTCATCGAAGAACGCGTCTCTGTCATTCTCGAGTCCGGACCGCATTTCGTGCGCGGCGTCCGGCGTCAACGGTCCATCAGGGTTGTCCTCGGAATGCAGCATTGCCGGCGGAACGGCGGATAGGAATACAGCGCTGTGAAGTCGATCCTCACCCCAGTCGGCAATGTAGCGCGCCACCTCTCCGCCGCCCATCGAGAAGCCGACGACAGTAGCGTCCGTGAGGTCCAAGCCGGACATCACGTCCTCTAGATCTGCGGCGAAGGTGTCGTAGTCGTAGCCGTCTTCCGGTTTGTCGCTTCGGCCGAATCCGCGCCGATCGTAGGTGATCACACGGTATCCGGCGCGCGAAAGCGCGCCGATCTGGTTCTCCCATGACGCTCCGGAAAGGGGCCAGCCGTGGATCAGTACGACCGGGCGACCAGGGGCTTCGTTATCGGATACGTGCAGGGTCACGCCATCTCGCGTGGTAATTGCGGCCACCTCGGATCACCTCCGGTAATCGGTTTCGGTGGAGCTGGGTCCAACCGTAACCCCGGTGGGCGGTCCCTGCATCGAACCTGCGCATGGCGATCCGGCGAAGCAAGAACGCCACAACGGCTGTCGACTGCGAGCTCGAGGTGGTCGGAGGTCGTGCGGGGCGGCCGCGAGAGACGATTAGTTGCCACATCAACGTCACTGGTAATAATGCCCATGGCAATCTCTCCGCTTGCGAGATCTCACTCCAACGAAAGCGACGTCCCATGGCAAACCCCACCGCATTCCTCGGCCGCGCACTCTTCGCGCCAGTGTTCTACCTCGGCGCACAGAACGCGATCAACAACGCCGACGGGTTGGCGCAGCTCATCGACAAGCGGCGTGAGCAGGTCGGGCTCTCCGGTCTTCCGGTCGGTTCGAAGGAGCTCGTCCAGATCAACGGCGCCGCCCAGATCGGGCTGAGCGGGGCGATGGCGCTAGGTATCGCTCCGCGCCTGTCGGCGCTCGGGCTTATCGGCTCCCTCGTGCCCACGACCCTGGCCGGCCACGCGTTCTGGGAGCAGGAGGAAGAGGGCGAGAAGAAGAACCAGACCCTGCAGTTCGTGAAGAACCTCGCGATCGTCGGCGGTCTGGCCTTCATCGCAGGAGCACCGAAGAAATAACGCGACCTGGCCAGGTCCTCTATGGTGCACATCACAATAAGCTGTGAGAAACCTTTACACAGGTTTAGAGTCAGCGAGCATGAGGACCCGTACCCAGCGGCTTGACGAGCTACCCTTCACGCCGCGCCACCGCCGCATGCTCGGCGGGGCGGGGATCGGTTGGGCGCTCGATGCGATGGACGTCGGTCTGATCTCCTTCGTGATGGCGGCGCTCACCGTGCAATGGGGGCTGACGCCGACGGAAAACAGCCTCGTCGGGTCCATCGGCTTCGTGGGGATGGCGATCGGCGCGAGCGTCGGAGGGCTGCTCGCCGATAAATTCGGTCGGCGCTACGTCTTTGCACTCACGCTCCTCGTCTACGGCCTCGCCACCGGTGCCGCGGCCCTGTCCACTGGCCTGGCGATGCTCATCGCGCTCCGTTTCGTCATCGGCCTCGGTCTCGGTGCCGAGTTGCCGGTCGCCTCGACTCTGATCAGCGAATTCGCACCGCGCAAGATCCGCGGCCGCGTCGTCGTCGGTCTCGAGGCTTTCTGGGCGCTTGGTTGGATCCTCGCCGCTCTCATCGGCTATTTCATCGTGCCCATTGGCGACGACGGCTGGCGCTGGGCGCTCGCCTTCGGTTCCGTCCCGGCGGTCCATGCGCTGGTCATCCGTTTCGGCATGCCCGAGTCGGTACGTTTCCTCGAATCCCGCGGCAAGCACGCGGAGGCCGAGGAAGTCGTGCGCCGCTTCGAGGATTCGGCCGGCCCCGGATTCAAGCCCTCGGCGCGCGAGCTGCGGGAAAGGGATCGCGAAGGCGAGCGAACCACGACCACGTCCCCGGTCGACGCCGGGTCGCTGGCAGCGCCCGACGGCGAGGAAACGCGCGAGTCGCTGTGGTCGCGCCGCTACCGCGGCCGCACCCTCGCGCTGTGGGTCGTGTGGTTCGGCATCAACTTCTCCTACTACGGCGCGTTCATCTGGCTGCCGAGTCTGCTCGTCGCGCAGGGCTTCGACCTGGTCAAGTCTTTCGAATACACCCTTATCATCACGCTCGCGCAGCTGCCCGGCTACGCGGCGGCGGCGTGGCTCATCGAGGTGTGGGGCCGCCGGCTGACCCTCGCCGTCTTCCTTTCCGGCTCCGCAGTGGCCGCCGGCCTGTTCGGACTCGCCGACACCCCCGGAACCGTCATCGCCGCGGGAATGGCGCTGTCGTTCTTCAACCTCGGCGCGTGGGGCGCGCTGTATGCGATCGGCCCCGAGCTGTACCCGACTGCCACTCGCGCCTCCGGCACCGGCCAGGCGGCAGCCTTCGGGCGTCTCGCGTCCATCATCGCGCCGCTGCTCGTACCGCTTCTTCTTGACGGCGGCGGGCAGGTTCTTGTCTTCGCCGTGTTCGCCATCGCCTTTATCATCGCCGCGGCGGCCGCTTTTACCCTGCCTGAGCTCAAGGGGACCGCCTTGGAGGACTCCGGACCAGCGAGTCGGGAGCCAGCTCGCCGGGAGTGAGAGGCGCGTCCGGCGTCATACTCGGATGGGGATTGTGCCCCCG
>NZ_DYXM01000032.1 GCF_020742175.1 Dietzia timorensis | reverse complement strand
TCGCGCAAGCTCAAGGTGCTCGTGTCGATCTTCGGCCGCGAGACGCCTGTCGAACTCGGCTTCAACCAGGTCGACAAGCTCTAAGTCTTCACCGCACGCCTCCAGCCGCGCGTATTCGCCTTCGATTAGGGGAAACGCGCGGCTCTGGCGTAAAGTGGTGCGAGTTGTTCAGCGGGTAGACGGCTATTGGCATGCCCGAAATGTGCCGTGGTAGCCACTCCCGAACACGTGTGTACAGCACGTGCCGTCAACGAGAAATCAGGAAGATATGCCTCCCAAGAAGAAGAAGGTCTCAGGCCTCATCAAGCTGCAGATCCAGGCCGGTGCGGCCAACCCCGCACCGCCGGTTGGCCCGGCACTCGGTGCCCATGGCGTCAACATCATGGAGTTCTGCAAGGCGTACAACGCCGCCACCGAGAACCAGCGCGGCAACGTCGTTCCCGTCGAGATCACGGTCTACGAGGACCGTTCGTTCGACTTCAAGCTCAAGACGCCCCCGGCCGCGAAGCTTCTGCTCAAGGCCGCAGGTGTCCAGAAGGGCTCCGGCACGCCGCACAGCTCCAAGGTCGGCAAGGTCTCCATGGATCAGGTGAAGGAAATCGCCCAGACCAAGATGGAAGATCTCAACGCCAACGACATCGATGCCGCCGCCAAGATCGTCGCCGGCACCGCACGGTCGATGGGCATCAGCGTCGACTAAATATGCCGGCGTCCGCCGTCATATGTGATTGAACAGAAATAGTGGGAGGGCGGCTCAGGCCCGTACCACTGCCCACCACCTCGGATCCCATCGGGAACCGGGCGAAGGAATGGATAGCAAATGAGCAAGAACAGCAAGGCTTTCAAGGCCGCTGCCGAAAAGGTCGACCGCGACAAGCTGTACACGCCTCTGGAGGCCATGGAACTGGCCAAGGACACCTCCTCGACCAAGACGGACGCCACCGTCGAGGTCGCCATGCGTCTTGGCGTCGACTCCCGTAAGGCTGATCAGATGGTCCGCGGTACCGTGAATCTTCCGCACGGCACCGGTAAGACCGCTCGTGTCATCGTGTTCGCCGCCGGCGAGAAGGCCAACGAGGCCCTCGCTGCCGGCGCGGACGAGGTTGGCGCCGAGGATCTGATCGAGAAGATTCAGGGCGGCTGGCTCGACTTCGACGCCGCGATCGCCACCCCGGACCAGATGGCCAAGGTCGGCCGCGTGGCCCGCGTGCTCGGCCCCCGTGGCCTCATGCCGAACCCGAAGACCGGCACCGTCACCATGGACGTGACGAAGGCCGTGAACGACATCAAGGGCGGCAAGGTCAACTTCCGCACCGACAAGGCGAACAACCTGCACCTCTTGGTTGGCAAGGCGTCCTTCTCGGCGAAGGCACTCACCGAGAACTACGCCGCCGTGATGGACGAGGTCATGCGCCTCAAGCCGTCCGCTGCGAAGGGGCGCTACATCAAGAAGATCTCCGTGTCGACGACGTTCGGCCCGGGTATCCCGGTCGACAACTCGATCACCTCGAAGATCGTCTCCGGCGAGGAAGCCGCAGAGTAAAGTTTCGACGCGCGGAATGTGGGATAGCCCACATTTCGTATGCCGACTCTCGAACCGCCCTCCGGCGCCTGCTTATGGCAGTGCGCGGAGGGCGGTTTGCTTTGTCTCGACAAGTTCCCTGCGTGCGGACTCGTTCCATGCCTTTTCTCCCATAAGCGTGCACTGAGCAAATTCAGCGCACTATAGGCGTGTTCGCCCATTTTCCTACTTTGGCTAGGGTGTCCTCGCTGAAGATAAGTTGCCCTTTCCTAAAAGTTTGTTAGCCTGGCCTGTGTTGCCGATGAACCTCATGGCCCGTGGTGGTCGTCGAATATGGTCCGGCACTCGAAGGCTCGGCGCACTTCGGCGCTGTGGGCCGACACATTTATCGGTGAGGAGACACCTGAATGCGAGTTGGATCGACGATCACTGCACGCCGCCCTGGAGCCATGTTCGCGGGATTCGCCGCAGCCGCACTCGTTCTTGCGGGCTGTTCCTCGGCTGAAGGGGCCGGCACTACGGATGGCGGTGACGACGTTGCCAATGAGGTCTCGGAGATCGAGATCGAGGACAACGAGGGCACCAAGACCGTCCCCTCGCCGCCGAACTCTGTGGTTGCTCTCGATAACCGCACCTTCGAAGCGTTGAACTCCTGGGGCGTCGAGCTGTCGGCCGCCGCACGTTCGCTCATGCCCGAAACCAACTCGATGGCGAACGACGAGTCGATCCCGGACGTCGGAAACCACCGCGAGCCGAACCTGGAGACCATCGTCGCCGCCGAGCCTGACGTGGTCATCAGCGGTCAGCGATTCACCGACTTCAACGACCAGATCGCCGAGCTCGTGCCCGATGCCACGCTCATCGATCTCGAGCCGCGCGAGGGCGAGGACTTCGACGAAGAGCTCAGGCGCCAGACGCTCACCCTCGGCGAGCTCTTCCAGAAGCAGGACGAGGCCCAGGCTCTCGTCGACGACTTCGACTCGTCCATCGAGAGAGTCGAGAAGGCCTACGACGAGGGGACCTCGGTCATGGCCGTGAACACGTCGGGCGGCAATATCAACTACCTCGCGCCCACGGTCGGCCGCACGCTCGGACCGGTCTTCGACATCTTTGACTTCAGCCCGGCGCTGGAGGTCGACGATGCCTCCGACGATCACCAGGGCGACGACATCTCCGTCGAGGCCATCGCGGACTCGAACCCGGACCTCATCCTCGTCATGGATCGTGACGCCGCCGTGGCGTCCGACGAAGACGGCTACACACCCGCGAACGCCCTGATCGAGAAATCGCCAGCGCTGCAGAACGTCGGGGCGGTCAAGGACGGCAACATCGTCATCATGCCCGAAGACACCTACACCAACGAGGGCATCCAGACCTACACCGAGTTCTTCAATTCCCTTGCAGACGCGCTCGAGTCCGGCAAGGGCGCCAGTTCCGACGACAACACAGAGAAGTAGTCCCTCGGGTGACCCGAGTTCCTCCGCTACGGCGATCACGCGCCACCGCACACAGCACGACCTGGGCGGTGGCGCCTGATCGCCGTCATACTTCCCGGCAAAACCCATTGCGCAAAGGGCGGGTGCAGCCATGACGACAACCACGCCCGAGACCCGACGCCGGGAACGCTCGAATGAAAAGCTTTTCGACTGGAAACTGCTTCTGGGCATCGCCGTCGTGGCAGGGCTGCTCGCAGTGTCACTGTTCACGGGGCAATACGACATCTTCGGCTCGGACGACGGGCGCGCGATGTTCGGAATCACCCGAATCCCGCGCACCATCGCTCTCGTGCTCGCCGGCGCGGCAATGGCGATGAGCGGGCTGGTGATGCAGCTGCTCACGCAGAACCGGTTCGTCGAACCCACGACCACCGGCACCACCGAATGGGCCGGGCTCGGCCTCATGCTCACGCTCATCTTTTTCCCCGGTGCGGGAGTTGGCGAGCGGATGGTCGGGGCGATTCTCGCGGCGTTCCTCGGTACCGCGATCTTTTTCCTGTTTCTCCGGCGGGTGACGCTGCGCTCGTCGCTCATCGTGCCGATCGTGGGAATCATGCTGGGCGCCGTGGTGAGCTCGGTGTCCACCTACATCGCCTTGCAGACAGACATGTTGCAGAACCTCGGCGTGTGGTTCGCAGGGAGCTTCACCTCCGTACTGCGCGGGCAATACGAGGCCCTGTGGCTCGTGCTCGTCGTCGTCATCGCGATTTTCGTGGTGTCCGACCGGTTCACGCTTGCGGGACTGGGCGAGGACATCGCCACCAACGTCGGGCTCAACTACAACCGCGTTGTGCTGCTCGGTACAGGGCTCATCGCGGTGGCAACGGGCGTGGTCACGGTGGTCGTGGGAAACCTGCCGTTCCTCGGGCTCATCGTGCCGAACATCGTCTCGCTGCTGCGCGGGGATGACCTGCGGTCGAACCTGCCGTGGGTCGCACTGCTGGGGGTCGGCATCGTGACCGTCTGCGATCTCGTGGGCCGGACCATCATCGCGCCATTCGAGGTGCCGGTGTCCCTGATCCTCGGGATCGTCGGCGCCGTCGTCTTCATCGCACTTCTGCTGAGGCAGCGTCGTCGTGGCTGAACCGAAGACGGCCGCGAGCACCGAGGCGGCGATCGCGACAGGCGCCGGACAGGACCGGGGCGGTAGGCGCAGCGCGAAGACATTTCCGGAACGCCGTAGCGCCCTGCGCTACTGGGCGATCGTCGCCGTCCTCGTCCTGGCGGCCGCCGGCTTCACCTATGGCCTACTCGCCTGGGGCAATCCGATGCCCCCGGGCTCGCGCGGATTCTGGCTCATCGCCGAGATGCGTATGGAGAACGTCATCGTCATGGCCGTGGTCGCGGTGTGTCAGGCGACGGCCACCGTCTCGTTTCAGACGGTGACAAACAACCGCATCATCACCCCGTCGATCATGGGCTTCGAGTCGCTCTACGTCGCGATACAAACCTCGGCGGTGTATTTCCTCGGCGTTGCCGGTCTCGTCGCGCTCCATGGCACCGGCCAGTTCGTTCTGCAGCTTGTTCTCATGGTGGGGCTGGCCACGTTGCTGTATGGCTGGCTGCTGTCCGGGCGCCTCGGCAACATCCAGATCATGCTGCTCATCGGCATCATCATCGGCGGCGGACTCGGTTCGATTTCGGCGTTCATGCAGCGGCTGCTGTCGCCCAGCGAGTTCGACGTGCTCGCGGCGCGGCTCTTCGGCAACATCTCCAACGCCGACGCGAGCTACTTACCGATCGCGATCCCACTGTGCCTGGCGGCCGCGGGCGTGCTGTGGCTCAGCTCGCGGCGGCTCAACGTGATCTCGCTCGGGCGGGACGTGGCCACCAACCTCGGCTACAACCATAAGCGCGAAATTCTCAAGGTCCTCGTGCTCGTATCGGTGCTCATGGCGGTATCGACGGCGCTCATCGGTCCGATGACCTTCCTCGGGTTCCTCGTCGCGACGCTGGCGTACCAATTCTCCGACTCCTTCGACCACCGCCTCATCTTCCCGGTCGCCGTGCTCACCTGTTACGTTGTGCTCACCGGCGCGTACTTCGTCATGAGACACGTGTTCTATGCGCAGGGCGTCGTGTCTATCATCATCGAGCTCGTCGGCGGGCTCGTGTTCCTCACCGTCATCTTGCGAAAGGGGCGACTGTGATATCGCTGTCCCAGGTTGCCAAGAACTACACCGACGAAGTCAGGATCGGCCCGCTGGATCTGGAGATCCCGAAGGGCGGGGTCACGGCGCTCGTCGGGCCGAACGGCGCCGGCAAGTCGACGATGCTCACGATGATCGGTCGCCTGCTGGGGATCGACGAGGGAGTCATCGAGGTTGCGGGCTTCGACGTCAGCACCACCAAGTCGCGGGACCTGGCGAAAGTGCTGTCGATCCTGCGGCAGGAGAACCACTTCATCACCCGGCTCACCGTGAGACAGCTCGTCGGGTTCGGCAGGTTCCCGTACACGAAGGGGCGAATCAACGCCGAAGACGAGAGGATCATCTCGCAGTCGATCGATTTCCTCGGACTCGGCGATCTCGAGAACCGGTATCTCGATCAGCTCTCGGGCGGGCAGCGCCAGCGCGCATACGTCGCGATGGTGCTTACCCAGGACACCGAGTACGTGCTGCTCGACGAGCCGCTGAACAATCTCGACATGCGGCACTCGGTGCAGATGATGAGACAGGTGCACCGGGCCGCCCATGAGCTTGGCCGAACGATCGTCGTCGTGCTCCACGACATCAACTTCGCCGGCCATTACGCGGACCGCATCTGCATCATGAAGGACGGGAAGGTCGCCGAGTTCGGCACACCCGCCGAGATCATGAACGGCGAGACACTCTCGCGCGTATTCGAAACGGATGTCGACGTGATCGACGGCCCGCGCGGACCGCTCGCCGTGTACTTCTGACCTGACGGCTCGCAGCTAGAAGGGCACCCGAATCGACAATGAGTGCGGCTGCACCTGCGCGACGAACTCGGTGACATCGCCGATGCCATCGCCGTCGATCTGGAAGCTCGCGGGCTTCTCCTGCACCCGGACCGAAATGCTCCGTGCCTGCTCGTGCACGAGAGTCTGCGCGTCCGCGCGGCGCTCGCGGCGGCGGCTCTTGCGGGCCTCGCCCTTATCGGTAGGGGCGGGCAGCTCGATCCCGGCCCATTCGGCCCAATGCTCGCGCCGGGCGCGCATCCGCGCATTGAACTGCTCGGACCACTTGCGTGCCGGCGGCACGCCCAGGCGCTCGAACAGCGTGTTCTGCACGAGAACGGCGTAGGCCAGGCGCAGCCAGCCGAAGATCCCCTTGGGACGCAGGGCGACCATATCGAGCTTGCCGTCGCTGACGAGCGCGCCCGGCATGAGCACCATCCCACCCTGCAACACGCCGCAATTGCCGACGAGGATCGTGCGGGCGTGCGCGTGGGTGAGCCCGCCGTCATCCAGCGAATAATCCGCCCGGATCCGGTGACCGGTGAAGACCGACCGCACGAACGTGGACACGTACGCCACCCAACCGACCTGGCTCTTGAGATCGTCGTCCGTGCCGGCGATCATGTCCGCGTCCATGCCGACACCCGCCATGACGAGGAATACCTCGCGGCGTTTCTCGCCCCGCGCGGAGGTGTAGTCCACCGTGCCGAGATCTATCGGGCGGATCGAGCCGCTCATCGCGACGGCGACGGCCGCGTCGAGCGAGTCGATGGGAATCTCGAGATTGCGCGCGAGCAGGTTGCCGGTGCCCAGCGGCACGATGCCCATGGGCACACCGGTGCCGTGCACGCCCGCGGCCACGGAACGGACGGTGCCGTCGCCGCCACAAGCGATGACAAGGCGGGCGCCGTCGGCAACCGCCTTCCGCGCCATCGACTCGCCCGGATCCTCGACCGTGGTCTCGATCCACTGCGACGGCCCCCACGCATGCTTGCGCTCGCGCTCGTCGACGACGCGGCGCAGCTTGACCAGGTCGACCTTGACGGGGTTGTACACCACCGCAGCATGGGCGCGCTGGGGCAGATCGTCCGCAGTCTCCCCACTATTTCCGGCAATACTCACTCCTATACCGTGCCATTTTCTCCGCACGCGCGGGGTGGGGAAGAACCCTCGGGGTTGTTCTGTCACCCGGAGCGTGCCCGGAGGGGTTCAAACGATTTGGAGTATGACGCCGGAGCGGGCTAACCTTCTAGACGAAGTTTGAACGCGCGTGCCCTGTACGCGCATTTGATCAAGTTTCACCGAAGACCGTTGGTCATATTCTCCGCACTCCGTGGAGGATATTGAAGGTCCGGGAACACCCGGCGGCCCACGCAGGAGATACGAAGGTCAGCAAAGAGTTCAGCTGTGCTTCGGGCGCCCAGAGCGCCGCGAGCCTTCCTTTGCGCCCCGTGCCTTTTGCGCCGGGGCGTTCGTCGTTTCCGGGCGCGGACGAGAAAGTAGGAAGGAGGCGAAAATGGCAAAACCCGAAAAGGTCTCCGCAGTTGCGGAGCTCAAGGAGCAGTTCGAGAACTCCGGCTCGGCGCTCATCACCGAGTACCGCGGACTGTCTGTTCCGCAGATCACGCAGCTCCGCAAGGATCTGGGCGATTCCGCGTCGTACACCGTCGCGAAGAACACGCTCGTCAAGCGTGCGGCGGACGAGGCGAACGTCGAGGGACTCGACGAACTGCTTTCCGGTCCCACCGCCATTGCGTTCGTCACCGGTGAGGTCGTCGAGGCCGCCAAGGCGCTCAAGAACTTCGCCAAGGACAACAAAGAGCTCGTGATCAAGGGCGGCATCATGGACGGCACGCCCGTCTCTGTCGCCGAGATCGAAAAGATCGCCGATCTCGAATCCCGCGAGGTGCTGCTTTCCAAGATGGCCGGCGCGCTCAAGGGCGGCCAGTCGAAGGCTGCCGGGCTGTTCAACGCCCCGG
>NZ_DYXM01000031.1 GCF_020742175.1 Dietzia timorensis | reverse complement strand
CGTCGTTGGCGCCCTTGACGTAGGTCGCGTGGTGCTTGGAGTGGTGCAACTCCATGATCTCACCGGAAATAGCCGGCTCCAGAGCGCCGTAATCGTAATCAAGATCCGGAAGCGTGTACTCAGCCATCATCGAGTCCTTTCTGCAAACGTATTGCGAATTCTGTATTCGACTGTCCCCTGCCGGCTCGTTGATAAAGCGTCAGCAAAGGACTGGCTTGTTTTTCTTACGTTTCCCACCATAGGGCCGATCGCGAATTCTGGCAGAATACGTTCAATCCCGCAGGTAAAAAGCTTTTTGTAAATCCCGGAATATGGAGTCGCCGACATTTCTACCGCCGTCAGGCGTGGCTTTCTCAGGCCTGCCCGAATCGTTGTGGCGCGCTTTTCGGCGCCCTTTGGTCGACGAGGCTGAATGCACGAAGCCGCCGGACCCAAAGGGTGCCGGCGGCCAGGGTGGAAAGTGTTAAAGGAGCAGAAGGCCTGCGATGACCGCGAGGGCGATAAGCGCGACGATCAGCCCGGAAACGAGCTGCCGATTACGGTGCGCTGCTTCCTCGTCGGTGTAGGCAAACGTGTCGCTGTTTGCTTGACGTGCGTCGCGGTCGATGAATTCGCGCAGACGCTGTTCACCATGCGTGAAGTGCTGCATAGATGAAGACATCGAATACCTTCCTGCCGAGGGGTTTCAATGACCTTAACGCCTCCTGTGCCACAAATTCAAAGGAACTACACGCATGAAATTGCTGCTAAGTGAGCTTGGATGCTTGCAGGTGCTAGCGATTATTTGGAAACACTACAAAAGTTGAGATGTGCGTAGTCTCTGAGCTTGAGTGAAGTAGGTCTCACCGCTTGCAGGATTTCGCTCTCCGACGTCATAGGTGTGAAACAGGAGCACAACACGATTTAGTAACGAACTGAATGACGGGTGTTCCAGCTGGCGCCGCGAGCGCGTGGCGCGGGACGCCTTCGGGGGCGGTCGACTTGGTGGCGGGGCGTATTCTGACGGCATGGGTTGGTTAGAAGAAGCACTGCAGTCGGCACTGGCGGGCTCGCGCGTGGATCTCACGCCGAAGTCTGTTGTTGAGCGGGAGGACGCGCTCCCCGGACGCGCGGAGGAGATGCCGGTCGCCGAGCGCAACGTCGTGACCGGCAATCCGATGACGGGTCCGTTCCCCGAAGGCCACGAGCAGATCGTCCTCGGGTTTGGCTGCTTTTGGGGAGCCGAGAAGCGCATGTGGCAGCTAGACGGTGTGTGGACCACGGCCGTGGGTTACGCCGGCGGCTGGACCGAGAACCCGACGTACGAGGAAGCGTGCACGGGACAGACGGGCCACACCGAAGCCGTGCTCGTCGACTTCGACCCGGAGACCATTTCGGCGGGCGAGGTGCTCGCGGCGTTCTTCGAGTCGCACGACCCGACAACGCTCAACCGGCAGGGCAACGACGTGGGCACCCAGTACCGTTCGGTGATCCTCGCGACGACCCCGGAACAGCTCGAACTCGCCGATCGGATGGCCGCGCGTTACGGGGAGGTGCTCGCGAAAAAGGGCTTCGATGCTGTGACGACGGAGGTCGGTCTTCTCTCGGAGGTCCGTTCGGGACGGTTCTTCTACGCCGAGGACTACCACCAGCAGTATCTGCACAAGGTGCCGAACGGCTACGACTGCCACGCACGCACCGGCGTGGCCTGCCCGATCGGATAGCGCCGGCACCTGCGGGGTGAGGTCAAGTCAGGTCACGCGTGTTCGACCTCGCGCCTGGACCAGCCGCCGAATCCTGCAGCGATACTCGCCGCTGCGATAAGCAGGAGCCATGCGATCGGCTGCCAGGCGATGGGAGCGACCGGGTAGGCGGCGACGTGCCCGAAAACGTTGAGATTCTTCAGAGCCTGGGGAAGATCGAGCAGATCGCCGAAGGCGGTGACGAAGCCGCCGAAGCCGATGACGGCCCAACCTGCAGCCGCCGCGAAGCGCGGTAGCCAGCCGAAGAACGCGACGACGAGGCCGATGACGGCGACGACTGCCGGGATCTGGTTTGCTCCGGCGACGAGGAGATCGGCGACGACGTGGGCGTCGCCGGTGTCGGACAAGAACGCGCCGATGCCGGTGGCCAGGCCCGTCGCCAAGCAGATGAGTAGCGACGCGGACACGATGACGGTGAGCTGTGCGGAGAGGTGGCGGCCGCGGCCGACGCCCGCAGAAAGCAGAAGTTCCGTGCGGCCGCGTAGTTCGTCTCCGCGCAGCTGCCCGAGGGCGTTCGCCGCAGATGCGGAGGCGAAGACGCCGAAAATGAGAACCATGAACGCGAGGTAGCTGCCGGAGAGATCTTCGGCGGACAGCACCTTCGTGAGCTCCTCGGGGAGGGTGTCGGCCGATCCGGCGATCGAGGCCGAATATGCACCGAACACCACGGCGGCGACAGTCAGCGAAATCCCCCAGGCCGCGAATCCGGAGCGGAGCAGGCGGACCGCAAGGCCCAGCGGCGTGCCGAGGACCGGTCCGCCGGTCGCGTGGCCGGGACGACCGATGAATACGGCGCGTCCGACGTCACGAAGCGCGGAAAGGCGGAACCCGGCGACGAGGAAGGCCAGGCCGAATCCGGCGAGAAGCGCAAGCGGCCACCAACGGTCGAGCACGAAGGGGCCGGTTTGTTGTGCCCAGCCGAGCGGGGAGAGCCATGAGGGTGGGCTGCCGCCGGAGCGTGCGGCGTCGCCGATCATTCGGAGGGCATAGGCGGCGGCGAGGACTGCGCCGGCGAGGCCCGCTGCCGCGCGGGAGGACTCGAAGAGCTGGGCCGAGAGCGCGGCGAATCCGGCGAAGAAGAGCGCGACGGCGAGCGCGGTGACTGCGATGAGCGCCGAGCCACCGGCCGGGTAGCCGCGTGCGAGCGCGACGGCGAACACGCCGAGCGCGGAGACGGCCGCGCCCGACCCGGTGATGATGAGGGCCGAGGTGAGTTGGGCGTGAATGCCGACGCCATTTGCGCGCACGAGTTCGGTGCGGCCTGCCTGCTCGTCGGCGCGGGTGTGCCTGATGACGGTGAACATCGCCATGAGCGCGAACAGAATGTAGACGAACAGGGCGTATCCGGCGGCGAAGAAGCGGGCGGAACTCGGCTCGTCGAGGCCTAGCGCCGGGCCGGTCATGAGGCGGCCCATG
>NZ_DYXM01000030.1 GCF_020742175.1 Dietzia timorensis | reverse complement strand
CCGTCATAATTGACGAACACGCTCGAGGCGCCGATGTTGGAGTTCTCGCCGATCGTCGCATCCCCGACGTAGGTGAGGTGCGGCACCTTCGAACCGTTGCCGATCTGCGATTTCTTGATCTCCACGAACGTGCCGACCTTGGACTCCTCGCCGAGTTCGGCCTCCGGGCGCAGGTAGGCGAACGGGCCGACGTGGGCTCCGGCCCCGATCGTTGCCTCGCGCGCGTGCGTCCGCTCGACGACCGCGCCCTCGGCTACGGAGGTGTCCCGCAGCGTCGAATCCGGGCCGATCACCGTCTCGCCGCCGATGCTCGTGGTGCCATAAAGCTGCACGCCCGGGAGCACGGTCACGTCCTGTCCGGTCAGCTCACATGTGACGTCGATCCACGTGGAATTCGGGTCGACGATGGTCGCGCCGGCCCTCATCCACTTCTCGCACACCCGCCGGTTGAGCTCGGCGCCGAGCGCGGCGAGCTGAACACGGTCGTTGACCCCGGCGACGACCGCGGCATCCTGGGCGCGGTGCCCGCGCACGAGCCGACCCGAATCGCGCGCGATCTCGATGACATCGGTGAGGTAGAGCTCGCCCTGCGAGTTGTTCATCGTCAGCTGGCCGAGCGCGGTGCGAAGCAGGTCCGCGGAGAACGCGTACACACCGGAGTTCACCTCGTCGATCTGTCGTTCGAGCTCGGTGGCATCCTTGTGCTCCACGATGCGCTGCACACCGCCGTCGTCATCCCGCACGATGCGGCCGTAGCCGGTGGGGTCGTCGGCGGTGGAGGACAGCACCGTCACCGCGGCGGGAGGCTCCTCGCTGTGCACCTCGAGCAGGTTCGTCAAGGTCTGCGCGTCGAGCAGCGGAACATCGGACGTGGTCACCACGATGTTGCCGTGAAAATCCTCGGGCAGCGCCTCGAGGCCCGCGCGCACCGCATCGCCGGTGCCGTTCTGCTCCACCTGCACCGCGGTGTCCACGGGGACCCCCAGCGCCTCCGCCTCGGCGAGGGCGGCGGGCTCGACCTTGTCGCGCTGGTGCCCGACGACCACGACGATGCGCCCGGCTCCGGTGCCGGCGGCGGCGTGCATCGCGTGCGCGAGCATCGTGCGCCCGCCGACGGGGTGCAGCATCTTCGGGATCGCGCTCTTCATCCTCGTGCCCGCGCCGGCGGCGAGGACGATGACTGCGCTCCCTTCGCCTCCTGCAGAGGTGGGTGAGGGGGTGGACGACGCGGGAGAAGTCAAGGTCGTGATGCCTCCTGACATGGCGAGAGTTATTGGTGACGGAACGAAAAGTTGTAACCGTGCCCTTAGACAATACGACCCGGGGCGAGGCAAATGGTCCTCTCATACCGCCCCAGGCCTAATATTGGTCCATTGTGGCAGGGATTCGCGGTATTTTTGCCGACACTCGCCCGTTGCGCACGCCGGCCTATCGTCGGCTGTTCACTGCGCAGATCGTGACGGTCGTCGGGGCACAGCTTTCCATCGTCGCTGTTCCGCAGCAGATCTACGAGATCACCGGAAGTTCGGCGTACGTGGGGCTCGCGGGTCTCGTGGCCCTCGCTCCGCTCATCGTGTTCGGACTGTGGGGCGGGGCGCTGGCGGATTCGATGGACCGCCGCACCCTGCTCGCCATCGCCACGGCCGGTCTCATCGTCACGACGTTCGGGCTGTTCCTACAGGCGTTCCTCGGCAACGAGAACGTGTGGATCGTCCTCGCGCTTCTCGCCGTCCAGCAGTCGTTCTTCTCCATCGGCCAGCCCACGCGCACGGCGATACTTCCGAAGCTGTTGCCGGGGCACCTCCTGCCCGCCGCGGCGGCTCTCAACACCACGGTGCTCTCCTTCGGAGCTGTGGCCGGGCCTGTGCTCGCCGGTGCACTCATCCCGGTCCTCGGGCTCGACATGCTCTACCTCATCGACACGGTGGCGATGTTCGCCACGCTGTGGGCCGTGTTCGGCCTGCCCGCGCTGCCGCCGGAATCGACGGCGAAGGTCCCGGGGCTTCGCTCGGTGATCGACGGCTTCGCCTACCTCGCCACCCAGCGCGTTCTACTCGCTTCGTACGTCGTCGATCTCGTGGCGATGGTCTTCGGCATGGCCCGCGCCCTGTTCCCGCAGATCGCGCACGAACATTTCGGCGATCCTTCGACCGGCGGCGTCGCGCTCGGTCTCCTCTATGCCTCGATGGCCGCCGGCGCGCTGATCGGCGGGGTGTTCTCGGGCTGGGTCTCTCGCGTCCGGCGCCACGGCGCGGCCGTGCTGTGGGCGGTTGCCGTGTGGGGCCTCGCGGTCGTCGCGTTCGGCGTCGTCGTGGCTCTCGCGAGACCAGGCGAGCACGCGCGTTTCCTGCTTGCACTTGCCGTCGCCTGCCTCGCGGTCGGCGGTGCCGCCGACCTCATCTCCTCGGCCATCCGCCAGGCGATCCTGCTCTCGGCCGCCAACGAAGACATGCGCGGTCGCCTCCAGGCCGCGTTTTATATCGTCGTCGCAGGTGGGCCGCGAATGGGGGACTGGTCGCACGGCTACGCGGGCGCAATGTTCGGCCCGGCCCCGACCGTCATCGGCGGCGGGATCCTCGTGCTTGCAGGCACCGCGGCCTCGGCCCTCGGCTTCGGCGAATTCCGCAGCTACCGGGCGGGCGGCGACGAGCCCCGCGACCGCGAAACCCGGGTCGAGGCCTAAC
>NZ_DYXM01000029.1 GCF_020742175.1 Dietzia timorensis | reverse complement strand
GAACCCGGCGGCGCGCCAGGTGCTCAACTCGGTGTTCCTCAACGAGTGCATCGAGGCGGGCCTGGATTCGGCGATCGCGCACAGCTCGAAGATCCTGCCCATGAACCGCATCGACGAGCGCCAGCGCGAGGTGGCACTGGACATGGTCTACGACCGTCGCCGCGGCGACGATGACCCGGAAGGCGCCTACGACCCGCTGCAGACCTTCATGGAGCTTTTCGACGGCGTGTCCGCCGCCGACGCCAAGGACGCCCGCGCCGAGAAGCTCGCGGCGATGCCGCTGTTCGACCGTTTGGCGCAGCGCATCATCGACGGCGAGCGCACCGGCATCGAGGCGGACCTCGACGAGGGCATGAAGGAGAAGGATCCACTGGCGATCGTCAACGAGGATCTGCTGCGCGGCATGCAGACCGTCGGCGAGCTGTTCGGCTCCGGCCAGATGCAGCTGCCGTTCGTGCTGCAGTCGGCGGAGACCATGAAGACGGCCGTGGCCTACCTCGAGGGCTTCATGGACGCCGAGGACTCCACCGGGTCGAAGGGCACGATGGTCATCGGCACGGTGAAGGGCGACGTACACGACATCGGCAAGAACCTGGTCGAGATCATCCTGTCGAACAACGGCTACAACGTGGTCAACATCGGCATCAAGCAGCCGATCGCGAACTTCCTGTCCGCCGCCCAGGAGGCGGAGGCCGACGTCATCGGCATGTCCGGCCTGCTGGTGAAGTCGACCGTGGTGATGAAGGACAACCTGGAGGAGCTCAACTCCTCCGGCGTCGCCGAGCGTTTCCCGGTGCTCCTCGGCGGCGCGGCGCTGACCCGCACGTACGTCGAGAACGACCTCGACGAGGTTTACCAGGGCGACGTCCACTACGCCCGCGACGCCTTCGAGGGCCTGCGGCTGATGGACGAGATCATGGCGCTCAAGCGCGGCACCGGCCCCGCCCCGGATTCCCCGGAGGCCATCGCCGCGGCGGAGGCCAAGGCCAAGCGCAAGGAACGCCACGAACGCTCCAAGCGCATCGCCGCCGAGCGCGCCGCGAAGGCCGCCGAACAGGCCGCCGACGTGCCGGAACGGTCGGACGTCGCGGAGGACGTGCCCGTCGCAAAGCCTCCGTTCTGGGGGACGCGGATCATCAAGGGCGTCGCCCTCGACGACTACCTGACCACCCTGGACGAGCGGGCGCTGTTCATGGGCCAGTGGGGCCTGCGCGGCACCCGCGGCGACGAGGGCCCGTCGTACGAGGAGCTCGTGGAGACCGAGGGCCGCCCGCGCCTGCGCGCATGGCTGCAGCGGCTGCGCGCCGAGCACATCCTGCAGCACGCCGCCGTGGTCTACGGCTACTTCCCGGCGGTGTCGGAGGGGGAGAAGGTGCACATTCTGCCCCTGCCGGCCGACGGCGAGCAGCCTGATCCGACCGCCGAGCCGGTGGTGACCTTCGAGTTCCCGCGCCAGAATCGCGGCCGGTTCCTGGCCATCCCGGACTTCATCCGCTCCCGCGAGCGGGCGATCGAGGCCGGCCAGGTCGACGTCATGCCGTTCCAGTTGGTCACCATGGGCCAGCCGATCGCGGACTTCGCCAACGAGATCTACGCCGCCAACGAGTACCGCGATTACCTCGAGGTCCACGGCATCGGCGTGCAGCTCACCGAGGCGCTGGCCGAGTTCTGGCACCAGCGCATCCGCTCGGAGCTGGCGTTTTCCGACGGCACCACCGCCGGCAGCGACGACTCCGACGACACCCGCGACTTCTTCGACCTGAAGTACCGCGGCGCCCGCTACTCCTTCGGCTACGGCTCGTGCCCCGACCTGGAGTCGCGCCGCGGCCTGGTGGAGCTGCTGCAGCCGGAGCGCATCGGCGTCGAACTGTCCGAGGAACTGCAGCTGCACCCGGAGCAGTCGACCGACGCGTTCGTGCTCTACCACCCGGAGGCGAAGTACTTCAACGTGTAACGGTGGGACGGCGCGCCGGCGCCTGATGCGCGCGGTGCGCCGCTTTCGCTTAACGACGAGGGGGCCGCGGCACCACCCCCGCGAATTCAACATTCGCGTCAACGATCCGCAACGAAAACGCCCCGAATCCACGCTGGTTCGGGGCTTTTCTGTTGCAAAACGTCGACATGAATGTTGAATTCTTCGCCCGGCCGAAAAGCAACGGCCGGGGCGGCCGGACACTTCCCGCCGGATACCCCGAGAAGGCTTACCCACCGGATACCCCGAGGCGTATTGTCGGTGCCAGGAGGCCCGCTGGTCATCGGCTTCCGGACGGCGTCGCCGCCACCGGGCCCGGAAGGGACAACCATGACCACGTCATCGCGGCCGAACCGCAACCGGGCCGCCCGGACGCTCTCCGCCGGGGCCGCCGCGCTCATCGTCGCCGCGACACTCGGTGCCTGCGCCGCCGACGGCACCACGGACGCAGAAGACCCCACCGGCACCTCTGCCACCACGGCCACCACCACGGACACCGCGACCACCAATAACAACGGGCAGCCGGGGAACGGGGCGGATGCGGGGGAGGAGGCGTCGGAAAGCGAGGCGGCGCCGGGCGACGTCGACCAGCAGACCCCCAACGACATCAGCTACTCCTTCGAGGAGGAGCGGATGGCCCGCGACCTGTACACCGCGCTCGACGAGGCGTGGGGCACACGGCAATTCGCCCAAATCGCCGAGGCCGAGCAGCGGCACATGGACGCACTGACCGGGCAGATGGACCGCCTCGGCATGATGCGTGCCGCCGTCGTGCCCGAACCGGGCGTGTACACCATCGACGAGATTCAAGCGCTTTACGACGGGTGGCTCGGCCGGGGATTGACCTCGGAACGCGAGGCCCTGGTCGTGGGCATTGAACTGGAGAAACGCGACATCGCCGACCTCGAGGACATCATCGCGCGGACGGAGGACCCGGAGCTCGTCGAGACGTACGAGTACCTGCTGTCCGGGGCGCGGAACCATCTCGAAGCGTTCCAGACCGGACTCGAGAGCCTCGACGGCCGGGGCGGCGGCCGGGGCGGCGGAGATGCGCCCGGACGGAATTAGCGGGTCGGGCGGCGGAGCGAGGCCGAGGAGGAACGGAGGTGCGCCCGGACGGAATTAGCGGGCCGGGTTAGCGGGCCGGGTTAGTGGGCCGGGTTAGTGGGCGGGACTAGAAGTCCGGGGCGACGAGAACTTCGCCGTCGAAGTGCTCCGCCCACTGTTCGCACAGCTCAACGGAGGTGCAGTCCACGGCCCAGGCGTCGCCCTTGAGGACCGCCGGCGTGTTCACGTCGTACTCCGGCTGCTCGCGCAGGGCGTCGATGGGGTCGACGTTCGACTCCTCGGAATCGAACATGCGCATCGAGGCGGTGCCGTCCTCCTGGAAACAATCGGCGAAGCTGATGATGCCGAACTCCGACTGGATCTCGGCCGTTTCCTCGCCCTCGCCCTGGGCTTCGGCGCCACCCTCATCGGCGCCCTCGCCGATGCGGTGCACCTGCTCGCACACGATGCCGGATTCCTCGACCTCGGCGAGCCACTCGTCCATGTCCTCGAATTCACCGCCGCCGGCCCCGCAGGCGGTCA